>CAZKNR010000406.1:0-79321 GCA_964553925.1 uncultured Acidobacteriota bacterium | reverse complement strand
CTGGTCACCGACGACGTGTGGCTCGCGGTCGACCCCTACAAGGGCTTTACCCAGCAGGAGCCGATCGAGGGCGCTCCCGCGAGCGAGGAGACGGAAGTCCGCGTCCTGCTCGGCCGGACGACGCTCTACATCGGCGTGATCGCCTTCGACTCCGAGCCCGACAGGATTCTGGTGACGGAAAGCCGCCGGGACGGCGAGCTCAACGAGACCGATTCCGTCCAGATCGTGCTCGACACGTTCAACGACAACCAGAACGCATTTCTTTTCGGCACCAATCCCGTGGGTCTGGAGTACGACGGCCAGCTCGCCGCCGAGGGCCAGACGGGAGGCTTCAGCCAGAACGCGGGCCAGAGGGGATCCCAGCGCGGCGGCGTCAGCGGATTCAACTCGAACTGGGATGGCGACTGGACGGTCCGTTCCTCGATCACCGAGCGCGGGTGGGAGACGGAGATGGCGATCCCGCTGAAGACGCTGCGCTACGAGCCCGGAGAGGACCGGACCTGGGGCTTCAACGTCGTGAGGAACATAAGGCGCAAGAACGAGCAGGTGTTCCTCGCCCCGATACCGCGCGGATACAACGTCCACCGGGTCTCGCTCGCGGCCAAGATCACCGGACTCGATCTCCCCGGCCGCCGCGACATCAAGGTGACGCCCTACGGAGCGGGACGGACGGACGAGGAGAACCTCGCGCTCGTCGACCAGCGCAAGAATCAGTTCGACGTGGGAGTGGACGTCAAGTGGGGCGTGACCCCCAACGTGACGGCGGACTTCACCGCCAATACCGACTTCGCGCAGGTGGAGTCGGACGAGCAGCAGGTCAACCTCACGCGGTTCCCGGTGTTCTTTCCCGAGAAGCGGCCGTTCTTCCTCGAGAACGCTCAGACGTTCCAATTCGGAGCGCCCCAGGAAGTCGACCTCTTCTTTTCGCGCCGCATCGGGCTCTCCTCATCGGGTCTCCCGATTTCCATCCTCGGCGGCGCCCGTATGAGCGGGAAGGTCGGCGGCTTTAACGTCGGCATTCTCGACATGCAGACCGACGAGGCCTTCAACGAAAGGACGGATGCGCTTCTCGCCCCTTCGGAGAACTTCGCCGTGGTCCGCGTCCAGCGGGAGGTGGGCCGATCGAACTTCGGCGGCATCTTCGTGAACCGGCAAGCGACCTCGACCCCAGAGGTGCCGGTGAGACGATACCTCGACTACAACCGCACCTACGGCTTGGACGCGAACATTCAGCTCACCGAGAAAACGAGGCTCTTCAGTTACCTCGCCGGGTCAGAAACCGAGGGCAGAGACAACGGCTACAGCTACCGCGGTCTCCTCAACTACGCGACGAACTGGTGGAACGGCCACATCGGCTATACGGAAGTGAGCGAGGACTTCGAGGCGGCGGCAGGATTCGTGCCCCGAGTCGGATTTCGCAAGCCCCAGGCGCGTTACTCTCTGGAGTATCAGCCGAAGAGATATCCCTGGATCCGGCGCTTCTCGCCGCACGTCACATGGAACGGGTACTACGGCTTCGACGGGGAGCTTCAGACTTCCCACGGGCACTATCACTTCTTCGAGATTCAGCCGAAAGCCGGCGGTCGCTTCGGCGTGCGCATCGACCGCCAGCAGGACCGCCCCGAGGTTCCCTTCGTGATCTATAACGGCGCGGACCAGAACCGCGTGGTGATCCCGCCGGGGTTCTACAGCTGGAACCAGTGGACCCTCGAGTTCCATGGGAACCCGAGCGCGCGCTTCTTCGCGGACGCGGTCTACACCTGGGGCGGGCTCTACGACGGAGACCTGAAGCGGTACGACCTCACGGCGAACGTCAAGCTCGGGGCGAAGCTCCAGGGAAGCGTCGGATGGCGCCGGGACGACGTCACGCTTCCCGGAGGCGATTTCGTTTCCGATCTGATACCGGTCAAGGTGAACTACTCCTTCACACCTCTGACCAGCCTCTCGGCGCTCATCCAGTACAACAGTCAGACCTCGGACGTGTCCGCGAACGTCCGCTTCGCTCTTCTGAACCGCAGCGGTACGGGGCTCTTCGTCGTCTACAACGATCAGCGGAACACCTCTGACTTCACGCGAATCAATCCCGAGACCGGCCTCATCTACCCCACGGTCATCGGACGATCGTTCATCGTGAAGTACACCTACTTGTTCGATTTCTAATCCGTGATCCCCATCGCCGCCGTTCTCCTCGTCACCCACGGAGCGGCCGTCGGAGAAGTCACGGACCGCTCCGCCGTCGTCTGGGCCCGATCGAACGCCCCCGCGGAGATGGTGGTTGCCTATGGCGGCGACCTCGTGGCGCGCGTGCGAAGCGAGGCCGCGCGCGATCTCACCGCCAAGGTGAGACTCGACAATCTCACCCCGGCGACGCTCTACCGATACCGGGTTCACTTCGAGGCGGGCGGCGAAGTCTCCGAGACCGTCGAAGGCTCCTTTCGCACCGCGCCTTCGCCGGAAAGCTTGGCCGCGGTGAAATTCGTCGTTGGAGGCGATCTCGGAGGCCATGGATACTGTCGCGAGGAGACGGCTGGCTACGCCTTCTTCGATCGGATGCGGGAGCTCCGCCCCGACTTCTTCATCGCCAACGGGGACATGATCTACGCCGATAGCGACTGTCCCCAAGCCCGGCCCGATGGGGCGCGAAACGTCCCCGGCGATTTTCCGAGCATCGACGATGCCGCCGTGGACTGGACCGACGCCGCCCGGGTGCGCGAGGTCTACCTCGCGCACTGGCGCTACAACCGCGCGGATTCGAGCTTCCAGCGGTTTCTTCTCGAGGTTCCGATGTATTCCCAGTGGGACGACCACGAGGTCATCAACGACTTCGGCGCGGAGTGGCCCCGGTCGGCGGCGGCATCCGATCGCGAGGGATACCCGGAGCTCGTCCGGGCGGGACGAGAGACGCTCTTCGATTTCCATCCGCTTTGGCCCCATCCCCAGGAGCCCGAGCGCATCTATCGATCCTTTCGATGGGGAGCGAACGTCGAGATCTTCCTCCTCGATGCGCGGTCTTATCGGAGCGCGAACGACCTCGAGGACTCGCCCGGAGGCGGGAAAACGATTCTGGGCCGGGCGCAGCTCGATTGGCTGAAGAAGGGCCTCGGGAGCTCCAACGCCACCTGGAAGATCGTGAGCAGCGATGTGCCGCTCTCGATCGCGACCGGCACGCGGGCGGAAGTCTATGGGCGCGACGCCTTCGCCGATGGGGATCCGCCGGGAGCGCCGCGGACGGGCTCCGAGACGGAGCTCCGGGAGCTCCTCTCTCATCTCGACCGCGAGGACGTGAGAAACGTGGTGTTCGTCGTGACCGACGTTCATTTCGCGACCAGCCTCCGCTACGAGATCGACCTCGACTCCGACGCCGACAAGCTCCTGTTTCACGAGCTGGTGACAGGACCACTGAGCGCGGGACTCGTTGCGCCGAGAACGCCCGATACGACGTTCGCCCCCCGGGTCCTCTACGCCGAAGGCGGAATCTTCAACTTTGGATTCGCTTCCGCGGAGGGATCGAGCTTCGTCTACGAAGTAAGGGACGAGGGGGGCCTTTTGCGGGAAGGCTCGAGGCTTACGATCCCGGCGGAGAGATGAGGGCCGAAAGGCGTTCTCTCCGCTCGTCGCTCCTCTTCGTCCTCGGCTCGCCCAGAAACAGATCGACCTCAGCGGAGCCGCGTTTCTCCCGCGCCTCGTTCCACAGGCGCTCGGCGTCCTCGGCCTCGCCGCGGGCGGAAGCCAGGATTCCGAGGTAGAGCGCGGCTCTCGCTCGGGCCTCGGAAGCGCTCCCGCTTTCATAGATCGCACGAAGGCCGCTCTCCGCGGACGCCGCGTCGCCCCGCATCAAGTTCAGAAGCTCTTTTTCTAACGCCGCATCCGCCCCCTTCAGCTCTTCGTACAGAGCCTCCGCCCGATCGAAGGCGCCGAGATCGCGCTCGAGGTTCGCTCGTTCCAAGAGCGCCCTGGCGTTCCCCTCCGAGACGCCGTAGATCTCGAAGACCGAGGACGCCGAATCCAGGTCCGCGCGCGCCTTCGACCACTCCCCTATCTCCGCCCGGAGGATTCCCCGCAGCAAGAGCGCCTCCGCTTCTCCAGCTCCATCAGCTCCGTCGCGGCTCAGCGCCAAAGCGTCTTCGATTCGTCGAGCGGCCTCGTCCCAGCGGGCGCGCGCCATCTCCTCCCGCGCGTTCGAAAGGCGGGTCGCCGCCTTCGAGATCAGCTCTTCTCTCCGCTTCGTGTCCTCCCGGCTTTCGCGGATGACCGCTTCCGCATCATCCCAGTAGAGCACCGCCCCGTACCCGCCGAGGCCGACGAGGAGAAGCAAGAAGAAGAGTCCCGACGTCGAGCGGCGTGGCCTCTCGAGGTCGAGCTTCGGCGCCGAGGGAACCGGTGCGGGAGCAGTCTTCACCGACTCGATCGTCCTTTCCCCGAGCGAGAGCGGGCGGAGAGGGGCCTCGCCCCCAATCACTCTCTCGAGGTCGTCGGCGAGCTCGGCTCCGGTCGCGTATCGATCCCCGGGTGCTTTCGCCAGGACACGCGCCAGGACGCCGTCGAGAGCGGGCGGGATCCCGGAGACGACCTCGGCGAGGGGCTCGGGATTCTTGAAGAGAACCTGCCGCGTGATGGCCGCGAGGTCCGGACCGAGAAACGGTGGCCGGCCGGAGAGAACCGCGTAGAAGAGCGAGCCGAGAGAGAACAGATCGCTCCGGCCGTCGACCTCGTCGGCCTCGAACTGCTCGGGCGACATGTAGTAGGGCGTCCCGAGCACGGCACCGGTCCGGGTCAGGTGCGCGTCCGCGAGCTTGGCGATTCCGAAGTCGGCGATCTTCGGAACCCCATCCGGGGTGAGAAGCACGTTCGCCGGTTTGATGTCGCGGTGGACGACGCCCTCGCGGTGGGCGTAGTCCAGGGCGCGCGCCAGGAGGACGACGAGCCGTGAAGCCTCCTGCCAGGAGAGCTTCCCGTCGCGCTCCAGGCGGCCTTCGAGCGAGCCTCCGGTCACGAGCTCCATGGCGATGAAAGGAACGGAGGTTTTCTCGTCGGTCGCGGCGTCATGGGTGACGACGATACAGGGGTGGAGGAGCTTCGCCGCGATCCGCGCTTCCTGAAAGAAGCGCGCGAGAAACGCCTCTCGTTCCGAAGCCCCGAGGGCGGGAGAGAGATCGACGGTCTTGAGGGCGATCTCGCGCGCGAGCACGGGATCGTAGCCCCGGTACACGATCCCCATGCTTCCGCGTCCGATGCGGCCGCGGATCTGGTAGCGCCCCAGCGCGGGTGTTTCCAAGAAAAAGACCTCGATTGGCGGTGGTTCCCCATTGTATCAAGACGAACGGGGTCTGGTTTGGTAAGATCGAGGAAACCCAAAATCGAAGCGCACCGACGGAGGTAGCCATGCCGCCAACAGCCAGCTGCGTTCGCTGCGGAAACGAGCTCAGGGGACCGGGCCACGCTTGCTCTCGATGCGGCGCCGGTCAGGCGGAGCCCGCCTGGACCCAGCCGGTGGCGGCCGCCGGAGCCACGATTCAATCGAAGGCGGTCTCGGGAGGCGGGCTCGCCCCCGGGAAGAAGTACGCCCTCATCATCGTGCAAGGTGAGGAGTCGGGCCGGGTGATCCCGATCGAGAAATCCCGGATCACTCTGGGCCGGGCGGACTGCGACGTCTCACTCAAGGACCCCGAGCTTTCTCGCCAGCACGCGCTCATCTCGATTCATGGGATGAACGCAAGGCTCGAGGATCTCGGGAGCACCAATGGGACGTTCGTGGACGGAGAGCGCATCGAGGCCGTCGAGCTCTCGGATCGCTCGGAGTTCCGGATTGGATTTCACGAGTTCGTGTTCGTGATGAGGGACCAGGATGTCGAATGAAAGCAGTAGAACGGAAGCGAGCGGCAGAGGTCCGGCGATTCTCGTGGCGTCGGCGGTGGCGGCGGCCGTCGCCGTCGCCGTCTTCTACTTCTGGCTCTACCAGCCGCGGGGCAAAGACCTCGAGGAGGCGAGGCGTGAAGCGAGCCTCTGCGTCCAGGAGCGCTCGGCGCTGAAGGGCCGGGTCTCCGACCTCGAGTCGATGCTGGACGAGATGCGCCGCAAAAGCGCCGGGCTCGCGGAAGAGATCCGGCTCCGCGAGGAGCGGCTAGCGCAAGCGCAGTCGACCCAGGACGAGATCGTGGAAAAACTCCAGCAGGAGATCGAAGACGGTCACATTCAGGTTCAGAGGCTTTCGGGCCAGCTTCGAGTCGACATGGTGGACGAGATCTTGTTCGACTCCGGCGAGGCAGAGCTGAAACCGGCGGGGAAAGAAGTGCTCCAGAAGCTCGCCTCGGTTCTGGCAGGGTCCGACCGCCAGATCCGGGTGCAGGGCCACACGGACGACGTTCCCATCGCCGGCCGTCTCGCCCAGACCTTTCCCACGAACTGGGAGCTCTCGGCGGCGCGAGCGGTGAACGTCGTCCGCTTCCTCCAGGAGGGAGCGAGCCTCGACCCCGCTCATCTCTCGGCGAGCGCGCTCTCTCAGTATCGTCCTCGCGTCCCCAATGACGGCCCCGAAAGCCGCCAGAAGAATCGGCGCATCGAGATCGTTCTCGAGCCGGCGGTCGAGGAGATCGCGGCGCCCGAGCCCGCACGGAAATGATCACTTCGCGGCCGTGATCCTCGCTTCCGATCGATGGGCGAGCTCCGCGTAGGCATAAATGAGTGCGAGACCGCGATAAGGACGCCACCTCTCGGCGAACTGGCGCATGTCCTTCTCGCGCGCGAGCCCCTCGTAGCCCAGCATCCCCTGGGCGAGGTATTTCACGACGCCGAGGTCGCCGCCGGGGAAGATGTCCATGCGGCCGAGACCGCGAAGGAGAGTGAACTCCGCGGTCCAGCGCCCGACCCCTTTGTGGGAGGTAAGGAGCTCGATGGCCTCTTCGTCGGCGAGGGACGTAAGCGTCTCGTCTTCGAGCTCGCCGCTCACGAACGCGGCCGCCAGACGCTTCAGGGTCTCCGCCTTGGCCTGGCTCAGGCGAAAGCGCCTCAGAGCGGAGACGCGCTCGGCGTCTACGGCGGCTGGCGAGGGAAACGAGTAATAGAGCCTGCCGTCGAGCCGCGCCCTTCGGCCCAGATGCTCCGCGAGATCCGCGAGCATCCCGTGAGCCAGTTTCAAGTGGATCTGCTGGGAGAGCACGATCTGAAGAAGAGTTTCCCAGACGGTGAGCCGGCCGGCGACGCGCAGGCCGATGTGGCGCCGGATGAGCGGTCCGAGGAGCGCGTCCGTACGAAACCGGCGGTAGAACGGCCGGACGTCGGTCGCTGTCCCGAGCACGCGCTCGAGCACTCGGCTCGCGAGCTCCTTCGCTTCCTGAGTCCGGGCTTCGTTTCCGGTGATCTTGATCACCAATCGCGCGCGCGACGGAGGACCCTTTTGTCGCACTTCGAGAAAGAGCGGCCGCCCCCGCAAGAGCAGGAGGCGCCGGTAGGAGCCCTTCTCGAACAGGTCCACTCTCTCCGGAAAGCGCGAGAGGCGCGCGAGCGTTCGCTCGAGGGAGTACGGGCCTTTAGGCGCGACGGAGTAGCGGAGGCGATCTCTCACCGAGAGAGAGTAGCGCAGGGAAGGGAACTTTCCCGAGCGGGAAATCGTCTAAACTATGTCGAACAAAACAAATGGAGGAAAGAATGTACGGAGACAATACGATCGGCCGTCGGCGATCCGAGGGCTGGGTAGAGAGACGTCGATACTTCCGGAAGCTTCTCGCGAAGATCCGGCCGGAGGTCGACGAGAAGGAAAAGGAGAAGTCCACTGGCTCGTCCAAGTGAAAAACTTGACAGCCCGCGTCGCTGTCGCTTAGCTTCCATGCCCGAGGCAAGAACGCGGTGCGGGAGCTCCTTCAAGATGCCGCTCGTAGGGGGGCTTCTTATCTCGAAGGACTTCCCACCCGTTCCGTCGAGCCCGGCCCCGGCCCACTAGCCGCGCTCCAGAAGCTCCGGGTCCCACTTCCGGAGCATTCCCTCTCCCCTGAAAAAGTCCTCGCCCTTCTGGACGAGATCGGCTCGCCCGCGACCGTCGCCACCGCCGGCCCGCGTTACTTCGGTTTCGTCACCGGCGGGTCTCTGCCCGCGAGCGTCGCCGCCAACTGGCTCTCGGGCGCCTGGGATCAAAACGGCGCCTTCGTCGTGGGCTCCCCGATCGCCGCCGCCCTCGAAGAGGTGTCCCTTTCCTGGATCCGGGAGCTTCTGGCGCTCTCCCCCGGCTGGGGAGGAGGATTCGTCACCGGAACCACGATGGGGAACTTCTCCGGCCTCGCCGCCGCGCGTCACCAGGTGCTCGAGCGCGCTGGATGGGACGTCGAGGGACAGGGGCTCTTCGGAGCGCCCGAGATTCGGGTGGTGGTGGGCGCCGAAGTACACGCCTCTCTCCTGAAAGCCCTTGGCCTTCTCGGGCTCGGCCGGGAGCGGGTCACAACCCTTCCAGTCGATGGCCAAGGACGCATCCGCGCCGATGCCCTGGAGCCGCGGTTTCTCGAAGGCCCCACCATCGTTTGTCTCCAGGCGGGTAACGTCAATACCGGAGCCTTCGATCCCATCCGCGAGATCGCGCCCCCCGCGCGGGAGGCCGGCGCCTGGGTGCACGTGGATGGAGCTTTCGGCCTCTGGGCCGCGGCTTCTCCTCGCACCCGCCATTTCACCGAGGGCATCGACGAGGTGGACTCGATCGCGACCGACCTCCATAAGTGGCTGAACGTGCCCTACGACAGCGGGCTCGCGCTCTATCGCGATCCCGCCGTCGCCCGGGCGGCTCTCGCCATGACCGCGGCCTACCTCCCCCAGACGGGCGAGCGCACACCCTCCGACTTCACCCCCGAAGCTTCGCGCCGCTCTCGAGGGATCGACATCTGGGCGGCGCTCCTCTCTCTCGGACGGGAGGGGGTCTCCGATCTCGTGGACCGCTGCTGCCTCTACGCGCGGAAGTTCGCCTCGGGTCTCGAAGCAGCCGGATTCACGATCCTGAACGAGGTGGAGCTCAACCAGGTGCTGGTCTCCTTCGGGGACGACGAAAGGACGAGAGCCGTGATTCAGGCCGTCCAGCGAGACGGCACCTGCTGGTGCGGAGGCTCCTTCTGGCAAGGCAAGGCCGCGATGAGGATCAGCATCTCCTCCTGGGCGACGACGGAGGAGGACGTGGAGCGGAGTCTGGCGGCCATCATCCACGTCGCGAGGGCGGTGCCGTAGCGTGAACCGAAAAGCTGTTAGTTAGCGGTTGTTTCAATACTTCGGCAGGCTCGGATCGATCCGGTCCGCCCAGGCGAGGATCCCGCCCTCGAGGTTCCGGACGCGCTGGAATCCGGCGCCGAGGAGAAACTCCGTCGCTTTGGCGCTCCGGGCCCCGCTGCGGCAATGAACCACGATGTCCTTCGCCGAGTCGAGCCGGTGCACTTCATGGGGAAGCCGCCCGAGCGGGATCAAGGTCGCCCCCTCGAGACGAACGATGTCCCACTCGTGGGGCTCGCGGACGTCCAGGACGAAAACGTCGTCGCTCTCGTCGAGGAGCTTCTTCAGACCTTCGACGGTGATCGTAGGTACTCCCATCTTCCTCTCCACTTCCTGGGCTTGAGGTATACCACAGAACTCTTCGTAGTCGATGAGCTCGCGGATCCGCGGCCGCTCGCCGCAGATCGGGCAGTCGGGGTCCTTCCGCTGCCGGAGCTCGCGGAACTTCATCTGAAGCGCGTCGAACACCAAAAGCCGGCCGATCATGGACTCGCCGCGCTCGAGCACGAGCTTCAAAACTTCGAGGGCCTGAAGGGAGCCGATGATTCCGGGAAGAACACCGAGGACACCGCCCTCGGCGCAGCTCGGGACGAGCCCCGGAGGGGGCGGCTCGGGATAGAGGCAGCGGTAGCAAGGCCCGCGGCGGGCGTCGAAGACGGAGACCTGGCCTTCGAAGCGGAAGATGCTGCCGTAGACGTTGGGTTTTCCCAGGAGGACGCAGGCGTCGTTCACGAGGTATCGCGTGGGGAAGTTGTCGGTGCCGTCGACGATGACGTCGTAGTCGCGGAAGAGGTCGAGCGCGTTCTCCGAGGAGAGGCGCGTCTCGTAGCCGTCGATGCGGATATGGGGGTTGATGCCGGAAAGGCGCTCTTTCGCCGCCTGGAGCTTCGGCCGGCCCACGTCGGCGGCCGAGAAGGTGACCTGACGCTGGAGGTTCGAGTGGTCGACGACGTCGAAGTCCACGATGCCGAGGCGGCCGATGCCCGCGGCAGCGAGGTACATCCCGAGGGGGGCTCCGAGACCGCCCGCGCCCACCATGAGGACGCTCGCCTTCTTGAGCTTCGCCTGGCCCTCCATCCCCACCTCGGGCATGATGAGATGGCGGCTGTAGCGCTGAATCTCCTCCTTGCTGAAGGTGACCTCACCCTCGACGACGGCCGGGCTCGCCGCTCCGCCCGCGATCGAGGGCACGATGCTGACGACGTCCGTCTCCGCGACGGCGGTCTCGAATCGATCGAGCGAGCGGATGTCGTCCTCGTTCACGTAGACGTTTACGAAGCTCCGGAGCTTTCCCGAATCGTCGAAGAGGTGTTTTCGAAGGTCGCGATAGCGCTCGGTGAGGTTATCGAGAAGATCGCGGACGCGGGCGCCCTCGATTTCGACCGCATCCTTCTGATCGGTATAGGGCCTGAGAGGCGTCGGTATGAGTACCTTGACCGGCATGACTATGACTCCTTCCGTTCCAGGGGTTCTTCCAGGAACTCGCTCCGGTCCTCGCGCAGCACGAAGGACCGCATTTCCTTGGGCTCTCCGCCTTCGACCGCGAGGATCACGTAGGAAAAAAACGGGAACGCGTGCTCGAGGTCGTAGGGAGAGGGATAGGCGGGGTGATCGGGATGGGAGTGGTAGAAGCCGAGGAGCGTGAGTCCGCTCCGGCTCGCTTCCGCCTCCGCTCGCTGGTAATCGGAAGCCGTGACCACGAAGCGGCGGTGGCGTTCGTCTTCGCGGGCGTTCACCATCGGCTCCGCGCGGAGGACGTGCTTTCCCTCCGCGGCCGCGCGTCCATAGAGGACACCGCAGGCCTCGTCGCGGTAGCTCTCGCGGCCATGGACGCGGATCGCCTCGACGGCCTCCTCAGGCAAGAGGATCATGGCGAAAGGGTCCCTCGGAGAGCGACCTGGTGCCGCTGTCCGGAAATACGGTGACGACGACGCCGTCACGCAGTTCTTCGGCGACTCGAAGCGCTGCCGTCAGCGCGGCCGCGCCGGAGACGCTCACCAGAAGGCCGTCCTCGCGGGCCAGGCGGAGCGCGGTCTCGTAGGCCTCTTCCGTCGAGACCGATAGGCGCTCGTCGGCTAGCGTCGGATCGTAGATGCGGGGAACCAGGCTCGAGGCCATGTGCTTCCAGCCCTCGATGCCGTGGAAAGGCCCGTCGGGCTCGACCGAGATGCAGCGGACGGCGGGCGAAAGCTCCTTGAGCCTCCGGGTGGTGCCGACGAACGTGCCGCTGGTCCCGAGTCCGCACACGAAGTGCGTCACCTGTCCCTCGGTCTGCGCCCAAATCTCGTTCGCGGTGCCACGGTAGTGGGCCTGCCAGTTCGCATCGTTCCCGTACTGGTCGGGATAGAAGTAAGCGTCGGGATCCGAGGCGGCGATGCGGCGAGCCTCGCGGATGGCGCCGTCGGTCCCTTCCAGGCCGCTCGTTTCGACGATCTCGGCGCCGTAGGCGCGGACGAGGAGCTTGCGCTCGAGGCTCGCGTTCGAGGGCACGCAGAGCTTCACGGGGTAGCCAAACGCCGCTCCCAGCATGGCGAGAGCGATTCCGGTGTTGCCGCTGGTGGCCTCGAGGATGGTCTTGCCCGGGTGGAGCTCTCCCGACTCCTCGCCGCGGCGAAGCATGCGAAGGGCGGCGCGATCCTTGACGGACCCGCCCGGGTTGAACCACTCGGCCTTAGCGAAAACCTCCGCACGAAGAGCGGAGGCAAGGCGGCCTATGCGAAGAAGTGGCGTATTTCCAATTAGATCGGGGATGGAGCGACTTTGCCCGCGCAACCCCGGCAGCGGGGAAATGACAGGAGGAGTCGACATGGGGGTTCCATCAAGCCCATCCTAATAACTCAGACTATTCTTGTCAAAATTATTCGAGGATAGTTGTAGAACATTTGGCTGCCGCCTTTTTTCAGTGGGGGAGGGTTCCTGGCATGTCGGCCAGGACGAAGCCCATTACGGCCAGTAAAGCCATGGCACGGCGGAAGTTATCTGGATCCACCTTGTCGAGGGTGTCGGCTTCGGTGTGGTGCCAGTCGAAGTAGTGCTCGCCCACGGTTCGAAGGGCGAGGCCTGGAACGCCCTCCGCCATCAGCGGGCCGATGTCGGCGCCGCCGCCGCCTCGGGTGATCTCCGACGCGTCGATGCCCGACAGCAGGGCTCCAATCTGCCGCAGCGTCGGGAGCGCCTCGTCGTAGAGGGCGTCCGGAGCCTCTTTCTGGCCGGCGCGGAGACCGAGCCCGAAGCCTACGGGCCGCTCGGCGCCGCCGTCCATCTCGATCGCGGCGACGTGGCCCAAGACCCCCTCTCCGAGCCATTCGCGATATGCGCGTGCCCCCCGGAGGCCATTCTCCTCGTTCGTCCAAAGAACGACCCGGAGAGTTCGCCGGGGTGTGAGGCCAAGCCTGCGGATTACCGTCAGCGCCTGCCACGCCGCGATGCAGGCGGCGCCATCGTCGTGCGCCCCCTGGCCCACGTCCCAGGAATCGAAGTGGCCTCCCATAACCACGACCTCTTCGGGTTTCTCACGGCCCTGAATCTCGGCGACGAGGTTGAAGGACTGCGCATCGGGAAGCATTCGCGCCTCCATCGAGAGCTCGACCCTCACCTCCTGGCCCGATTCGATGAGCCTCGCCATCCACTCCGCATCCTCGACCGTCACCGACGCCGCAGGGATGGAAGTCGAGCCCTCGTCGTAGCGAAGCGAGCCGGTGTGGGGGGTGTAGAGGCTAAGGCCCGTGGCCGAGCGGACGAGGGCGGCGACCGCACCGAGGTCCGCGGCGCGGGAAGCGCCGCTCGCGCGGTACCGAACCGTCTCCCCGTACCCCATCCAAGGGACCGCGTAGAGCACGATCCTTCCCTGGACGGCGTCTCGGCCGAGCGCGGCCAGCTCCTCGAAGCTTCGCACCGAGACCACGGGCGCCGTCAAGGGACCCTCGGGAGTGGCGGGAGTCGCGATGCTCCCTCCGAGTCCCAGGATCGCGATCTCCTTCTCGACCGGCGACACAACCCGCGCGCTCTCCCGCCCGCGTACCCAGTGCGGCACCTGAACCGGAAGCTTCCGCACGTTGTCGAGCCTCTCCTTTTGCATCGCTTCGTAGGCCCACTCGATCGCTCGCTCGAGGGAGGCAGAGCCGGCAAGCCGATGCCCGATCGAAGTCGTCAGATACGTAAGCTTTTCGAAGCCTTCCGTGTCGGCCATCGCCGCATCGAGAATCCGATCGGCGGTCGCGCGGTAGGCTTCGGTAAGTGATTCCTGGGCCGAGAGCGCCGTCGGGAGCGACAAAAGCAGAAGCACTGGAGCGATGGCATGAGACAGCATCAACGATTCCTCCGTGAGCAAGGTGATTCTATACGGACTCAGCACAGAGGGCGTTGCGAAAACCTACCCATGTGCCTAGGATATGAATCTTTCCGAAGGAGGACGTCAATGAGGTGGACGAGCGGGGGACGTAGCGAAAACCTAGAGGATCGGCGAGCCCAGACCGGCGGACGCATGGGGCGCGGTTCCGGCATAGGCTGTGGGACGCTCCTCATCCTCATCGTGCTGAGCGTCATCTTCAAGCAGGATTTTCTCTCGCTTCTCGGCCCCGCCCTCATGACCGAGGAGACGGGCGCTCCCACCCCCTCGACCGAGGGCGAGCTCGTCACCACTCCCGAGGAAGAACGGCTCGTGGACTTCATGTCCTTCGTCCTCGACGATCTGCAGGCGACCTGGCAGCAGGTCCTCCCCCGTGCCGGGGCCGAATATCAGGACGCGCAGATGGTTCTGTTCCGCGACGGTATCCGCTCCGCCTGCGGCGCTGCGGGGTCGGCCACGGGACCGTTCTACTGCCCAGCGGATGGAAAGGTATACCTCGATCTGAGCTTCTTCGACGAGCTCCACCGGAGGTTCGGGGCACCCGGCGACTTCGCGCAGGCTTACGTGATCGCCCACGAGGTCGGGCATCACGTCCAGAACCTCTTGGGCATCGAGCGCGAGGTGCGGAGGCGGAAGGAGCAGAACCCCGGCGCCGCCAACGACCTGTCGGTCCGCATGGAGCTCCAGGCGGATTGCCTGGCCGGCGTCTGGGGGAACTCGACCGCGGAGCGCGGAATCCTCGAGAGCGGAGACGTCGAGGAAGGAATGGCCGCCGCCGCCGCCATCGGCGACGATCGGATCCAGCGGCAGACTCAAGGGTACGTGTCGCCTGATTCGTTCACCCACGGCTCCTCGCAGCAAAGGGCCGGGTGGTTCCGTAAGGGGCTTTCGACCGGCGACCCCGACGCCTGCGATACGTTCTCCAACGACTCGTTCTGAACAAATGGATCGCCGCGAGTTTCTGGCAGCGACCGCGGCGTTTCTCGGCGCGCCCTCTCTTCCCGGGACCGATCGCACCCGGCTGATCCTGCTCGGAACGGCGGGCGGTCCGAGACCCAAGGTAGACCGCGCCGCCACCTCTCAGGTCATCCTCGTCTCGGATCGGGCCTACGTCATCGACTGCGGCGATGGAGTCGCCCGCCAGCTCGTGACTGCGGGAGTGCGCCTCGACGCTCTGGAAAAGATCTTCATCACCCATCACCACTCCGACCACAATGCCGACTACGGAAACCTCTTGCTCCTCGCCTGGGCGAGCGGTCTCAAGACCCCGGTCGAGGCCTATGGCCCTCCTCCCCTCGAGCGCATGACCCGCCTCGTCTTCGAGCTGCACCAGTTCGACATCGAGACCCGCATCCAGGACGAAAAGCGCGTGCCCCTGGCGCCTCTGGTCCGGGCGAAGGACGTGACAAAAAGCGGGCTCGTTGTCGACGACGGCCGGGTGCGAGTCCGCGCGGCGCTCGTTTCGCATCCCCCGATCGAGCATGCCTTCGGCTACCGTTTCGACACCGAGGACCGATCGATCGTGATCTCCGGAGACACGGCGTTCTCGAAAGACCTTCTGGAGCTCGCTCGCGGAGCGGACGTTCTCGTCCACGAGGCGCTCTACCTTCCGGGGATCGAGAGAACGGCGGCGAGGGTAGCGAACGCGCCGGGCCTCCTCGAGCACATCGTGCGCTCTCACACGACCGTCGAGGACGCCGCCCGGCTCGCCTCCGAGGCGGGCGTGAAAACGCTCGTGCTGTCCCACCTCGTGCCCTCGGACGACCTCCTCGTCACCGAGGCGGATTGGCTCTCCGCCGCGAAGAAGCACTTCGTTGGCGAGATCGTAGTCGCGAGAGATCTTCTCGAGATCTGACGCGCTTCAGACCGAGCGGAGCGCGTCGCTCCTTACGGGCATCGTCCGAATGCGAATTCCCGTCGCGTGGAATACCGCGGCGGCGATCGCGGGAGCGACGGCGATGATCGGAGTCTCGCCCGAGCCGACGGAAGGCAGATCCGGCCGGTCGACGAGGATCACGTCCATGGGGACGAGGTCCCGGGTGCGCGGCACCTGGTACATCGAGAAGCGCGGGTTCATGACCCGGCCGTTCTCGAAGCGGATCTCCTCCTTGAGCGCCCCACCGAGGCCCATGATGATCCCGCCCTCGACCTGGGCCCTGAGGTTCCCCGGGTTTTGGATGGCACCGCACTCGTAGGCCTCGACGATCTCCTCGACCACGACCTTCCCGCGGGCGGGATCAATCTTGACCGCGACGCAGGCGGCGACGTACGAGCCTTTCTCCGTTCCGCAGGCGATCCCGATTCCGCGCTTGCCGTTTTTCGGCGCGAGCGCCAGGAGCCGATCCCGGTAGCGGAAGCGCTCCGCCGCTTTCACGAGAACGCCTCGAAGGCGCGGCTCCTTCAAGTGCGAGAGCCGAAACTCGAGCGGATCGATTCCCGCGGCGGAGGCGAGCTCCTCCATGAAGGACTCCCGCGCGAAAGTGTTCGCCGTCGCGGCGAGCGCCCGGTACGAGCCCTGCCGGAGCGGCCCCTTCACGGGGATGTATCGTTCCCGCACATCCTTCAGATCGTACGGACTCTGGAGAGCCGCGGCTCCCGCGTTGTAGCAGGTGAAATCCCAGCCGCTGATGGAGCCGGAAGCGTCGAGGCCCGCCTTGGCCTCGATCAACGCCGCGGGCCGGAAGTAAGCCCAGGTGAACTCTTCCTCGCGCGTCCACCTTAGCGAGACGGGTCGTCCTGCGGCCCGGGCGAGCTTCGCCGCTTCGACCGCGGCCTCCCCGGTGTGCTTGCCTCCGAAACCGCCTCCGGTGTCGGGGACGATGACCCGGACCTTGTCTTCCGAAAGCTCGAACGCTTTCATCAGCTCGTCGCGAACTCCATGGGGCCTCTGCGTTCCCGTCCAGACCGTTAGCCCCGTGTTCGTCCACTCCGCGACCGCCGCCCGAGGCTCCATGGGAGCGTGCTGGATGTACGAGATCTCATACCTCGCCTCGAGCCTCGTAACCCCGCGTGCGAGCGCCTCGTCGAGGGATCCCGTCTCGCGGTTCCACTGCGGGCGCTCTTCCGCCTTCGTATCGACGTTCGCCTCGAGGTAGCGAAACAGGTCCTTGGTGGACGGATGCGACGGCTCCGTCCACTTCGCCGTCTTGGAAAGCGCTTCGACCGCGAGCCGAGCGTCGAACGAAGTGGGAGCGGCGCAGCCGACGAAATCTCCGTCGCGCGTGACCACGACACCCTCGATCCCGCGGGCCGCGCTCTCGTCGACGGTAAGAAGCCGCGCCCCGAAGGAGGGCGGTCTCAGAACCGCGCCCCGGAGCATCCCCGGCCGCATGATGTCCGAAGGATAGAGGTGTGCCCCGGTCGCGACATCGCGGCTCGTGGGTTTCAGCGCTGTCCGGCCGAGGACTTTCCAGTCTTCCACCGGCGTGAGCTCGATGTCCGCGGGCACGCGAGAAGCGAAGGCGGCTTCGACGTCGTGGGCGCGAGCGAGCTCTCCGAAAGAGCACCGGCGGCCGGTCTCTAGGTCGACGATGGCGCCGTCTCGCGCGACGATTCTGCCGGGCTTGGGATCGACGAGGCTCCACTTCTTCGCCGCGAGATCGATCAACACCTCGCGCGCGGCCGCCGCGGCCTTCCGCACGTCGGGAACGGTGTATCCCGTGGTCCGGCTTCCGAAGGTCCCGCCGTCATCGGGAACCCGATCCGTGTCGGCGAGAACGAGGCGCACGCGATCCACGGGGAGCCGCAGCTCCTCCGCCGCCGCCTGTCCGAGCTGAGCGCGGGAGCCCTGTCCGACCTCGACTTTGCTCGAGAACACCGTGACGATGCCGTCCTCACCGACGTGGAGGCGAGCGCCGATGACGGGTCCGAGATCGTCCTTCTCCGCCCCCTCACCGCGCTCGGGATCGAACGCCGAGGCGAGGACGAAGCCAGCGCTGACGCTTCCGAGAAACCCGCGACGGGTCCAGGCGAAACGGTAGGGCCGCGCCTCAGAGAGCTCGAAGCGATCGGGTTCGAGCGACTCAGGCGTCCGTTTCATGACTCTCTCCACGAAGCTTCGCCGCCGCCAGCTCGACGGCGGCGAGGATGTTCGGATAGTTGCAGCAGCGGCAGAGATTCCCGCTCAAGCAGTCGGAGACCTCGTTCAGCGTCGGCATCGACCGCGTCTTCAGAAACGCGACTGCGGTCAGGATCATTCCCGGAACGCAGTAGCCGCACTGCATTGCCTGCTTCTCGATGAAGGCTTCCTGGACCGGATGGAGAGCGCCGTCCTCTGCGAGTCCCTCGATGGTCAGGATCTCTCGACCCACAGCGTGGGACACCGGAGTGAAGCACGAGGTCACGGGTTTCCCGTCGACGAGGACGGTGCAGGCGCGGCAGTGCCCTTCGCCGCAGCCGTACTTCGTTCCGGTGAGCTCGAGATCCTCCCGCAGGACCTCCAAGAGAGGTCTCCCGGGATCGGTCGAGACCTCATGGGTCTTGCCGTTCACTCTGAGAGTGATGGCCTTCTTCAAAAAGCACCTCCGCGGCTCGAATCCAGCTACTATGCCACGTTTCCGAGGCCCAAACCATCTTGGTGGTCCATGGTAAGCTAGCTTCATGAGCGATCCGCTCCGGCGACGCGAGCGGGCCACCTATGAGGATCTCCTCGAGGTCCCCGACCATCTCGTGGCCGAGATCCTGGACGGAGATCTCTATGCAGTGCCGCGGCCCGCCCCTCCCCATGCCCGGGCGGCCTCGGTCCTGGGAGCCGATATCCTGGCGCCGTTCGACCGCGAAGGGGGAGGCGCCGGGGAGCCGGGAGGATGGTGGATCCTGGACGAGCCGGAGCTTCACCTACACGAAGACATCGTGGTTCCCGACATCGCGGGATGGCGCCGCTCCCGCATGCCCAAGTTTCCGGAGGCGGCATTCTTCGTGCTTCCTCCCGACTGGGTATGCGAAATCGTCTCTCCCAAGACCGAACGAATGGACCGCGGCCGGAAGCGACTCATCTACGCCCGAGAACGCGTCTCTCACGTCTGGCTCCTGAGCCCCAACGCACGCACACTCGAGGTCTTTCGCCTCTCGGGCGACTCCTGGATCCTGGTGCGCACTTTCGAGGGCGACGAAACGATCCACGCCGAGCCCTTCGAGGCCGTCGGGCTCGACATGTCCCGCTGGTGGATTCCCTCGAGCGAGTAGCGCCTCGGCTTTCGACGATGGATCCCATCGCCCATACCCTCGTCGGCGCGGCTCTCGCCAAAAGCGGTCTCGAGAAGCGATCGGGATTCGCCGCCGCGGCGCTCATCCTCGGCGCCAACCTTCCCGACATCGACGGATTGACCTATTTCGTGGGCTCCGACCTCGGGCTCTACTTCCGCCGCGGCTGGACCCACGGTCTTCCGGCGATCGCGATCTGGCCGTTCCTCCTCGCGGGATCTCTTTCGCTCCTGGGGCGGGGACGGGCTCGATTCAGGCCTCTTTACTGGCTCAGCCTTCTCGCGGTCGCGACTCACCCCGTTCTCGATTGGCTCAACAACTACGGGATGCGCTGGCTCATGCCCTTCGACGACCGCTGGTTCTACGGAGATGCCGTCTTCATCGTCGATCCCTGGATCTGGCTCGTGCTCGGCGGTGCCCTTTTCCTCGCGACCTCCCGCGGCTTTCTGCCCCTGGCCGCGTGGGCGCTTCTGACCCTGGCGTTGTCGTTTCTGGTCCTGGCCGGTATTCCGGGTCTCCTCCCGGGAAAGCTTCTCTTCGTCGCAGGTCTTTTGGTCTTCGCCGCGGCGAGGATCAAGAACGTTCCCAAAACCCCGTGGGGAAGCGAGCGGCTCCACCGGGGAGCGCTCGCGCTTGTCGCGCTCTACGTCCTCTCGATGGTGGCTCTTTCCGCGCTGGCCCATCGATGGACGCTCGAAGAGCTCCGCGAGAACGGGCACACCGTGGAGAAGCTCATGGTGGCGCCGACACCGATCTCGCCCTTCACCAGGGACGTCGCCTTCTCCACTCGTTCGAGCTACCGCCACGGCTCGCTTTCGCTCTGGCCTTCGCCGAAGCTCACGATTTCTCCAGAAGCGATCTCGAGAAACGAGGACTCGCCCCTCGCGATCCGAGCCCTTCGACAGCCCGAGGTGAGGGGGTTCGCGGTGTGGGCTCGATTTGCCTGGGCCGATGTGGTCGAGGAGCCGGAGGGCTTTCGCGTCACCCTTCGGGACGCGCGCTACGCGCGCAGTCGAAGAAGCGATGGATTCGGAACCGCCGTGGTGCTTCTACGGCGCTGATGGCGTCGCGGCGGCGCGAGGAATGGCGACGGGCGTCGCCATGAAGTCGCCGCCGGCGAAGATGTCCTTCAGGTGCGCGAGGGTCTCGGCGTCGTAGACCTGGATCGTGTCCCCCACACCGCTCACGTAGAGCTTCGTCCCGTCGGACGAGACGATGAGGGCGTTGTTGGTGCGTCCCTGTTCGACACCTTCCACGCGCTTCACGATTCGGCGCGTCTCCATGTCGATGGCGATGACGTCTTCGACTCCGGCGTAGGCTCGCTTTCGATCCGGGGAGAGCGCGAAGAGACCCACTTTCACGTCGGGACCGAGCTCGAAGCTCTCGACTTCCTTTTTCAGCAAATCGATCTGCAGGACTCCGATCATGGTCTTCTGCATGAACGGGTCCTTCGTCCGATAGAGCCCGTAGTAGACGCCGGGCGCCTCCTCCGTCAACCGCGCGCCCCGCAGGGGCCCGTAGCCCGCGAGAAGGGGCTTCGAGAGAGCGATAGTGGAGACGAGCTGGTTGTCGGAGACGCGGATCTCGTGGATGTCGCGGCCGAAGAGGAAGATCGAGCTTCCATCGGGTGAGAAGTGGATGTTCGGCCGGAAGCCGCCCGACTGAGCTTCCTTGGGCATCTTGAACGAGTCCCGCAAGCGCTTGTTCTCGAGGTCGTAGACCAAGACTTCCGACTCCTCGGGGAGGAATCGATCGATCTCGAGGACCACGGGGGTGGCCACGAGATAGAGGAGCGTCCCCGCCGGGTTCACCGCCACGTTCGCGATCCGGATCTGGCGCGACTGCGCCGAGAGTTTCACGGTGTCGACGACTGCCCGCTTCTTGAGGTCCACGACTTCGATCGCTTCCATTCGGTCGGTCACGAAGTAGAACTTCGAGAAATCGGGCGAGTGGGTCGAGTTGGTGGCGGCTCCGTATTTGAGCCCGATGTCGCCCACGAACTCCTCGGTCGCCTCATCGAAAAGCCGGAGCCGGTTCGGCCACACGCCGAAAAGGTGAAGCTGCGACGACTTCGGGTCCGCCGGGGGCGCCGCCGTGGCCGATGGGTGGGAGACGAGCGTCAGAAATGTCGCGGCGAGAACGAGCCCGGCGGAGCGCCAGCTCACGGAAACACCAGGTCGAGCTTCCGCCAGTCCTGGGTCGCGCTGCCGCAGCCAGAGTGCCAGTCCGGGTTGTTGTTCAGGTAGTCGGGAACCTGCGCCGGCCAGTAACACGTCTTGTAACAGTCGTAGAGATCCCTCTCGACCGGCTGACAGAGCCCGGCCGGAGTCCCCGCGGCATCGACCTCCCACCCCGGGGAAAAGATCGTGGTGCATCCCGCCGGGTAGTGCGGCGGCGGGTCCTGGAGACCGCGGACTTCACCGCCCTCGGCGTCGATCCGCTCGAACATGGCTTCCGCCTTGCGATTGACCGCTTTCAGGTGCTTCATAGTTCAGTATCTCCTACGCCGCTCGGCTTCTGTCGAAACGTTCCAGGAACGCGGGATTCCCTTCGAGGATTCTCGCATAACTCCGGAGCGTCATCTCGGTCCAGCTCCGGATATAGTCGCAGTAATGAAGGTTCGGCTTGAATCGGTCTCCATAACGCACCTGGGCCTCGTGGTAGCAGCCGCCGGAACAGAGGCTTCGCGCCCAGCAGGTATGGCAGTCGGTGCGGTTATCGAGGTGCCCCTTCTTCAAGTGCTCGCTTCTTTTCGCGTTGTCGATCCCGGAGGAGACGTGTCCAAAATCGTGATCGCCCGAGCCCGCGAAGCGGTGGCAGAGACCCAGATCTCCACCGGGGGCGACACCCAGAAGACCCACTCCGGCGCCGCAGGGATAGGCTTTCGTAACCCCTTGGTGCACCTCTCCCATCTGGTCGGCCATGTTGGCGAAACCGGTGTAGTGGTTTCGAAGTGCCCCTTCCACGTACTCCTCCGAGAGGATCTCGAACTGCTCGAGAAGCCGTGCGAATCCCTCCTCGCCGAGCGAGTAGTCGCGGCCCGGGGACGAGGTGACGGGCGCGAACCCCACCTCATAGAAGCCCATCTCGTCCACCAGATGCTGCCGGGTCCGAAGGAGATCGAGGGTCTTCGAGGTGACGGTGACCCGGGCGCCGATCGGACGGCCCCGGTGGACCTTTAGAAGCTCCTTGATCCGGGGGGCCACGACCTCGTAGCTTCCCATCCCCGTCTTGTAGACCCGCATGTCGTCCTGGTACTCCTTGGGGCCGTCGATGCTGACCGTGACTCCGATGTTGTTCGCCGCGAGCCACTGGACGATCGCGGGAGTGAGAAGAGTCGCGTTGGTGGTCAAGCTGAAGTCGATGAACTGTCCCTCTTCCGCCGCCTTCTTTCGGGCGTAGGCCACGGTCGGCTGGATCACTTTGAAGTTGAGGAGGGTCTCTCCTCCGAAGAACGTGAGCTGCAGTTTCTGGTTCTTCTTCGACTGCGCGAAGAGGAGGTCCACGGACTGCCGGGCGATTTCCTCGTTCATGACGCTCGGCGTCTCGGCTTTGGCGAGACGATCGTCGCCATAC
This sequence comes from uncultured Acidobacteriota bacterium, assembly GCA_964553925.1. Lineage (GTDB taxonomy): Bacteria > Acidobacteriota > Vicinamibacteria > Marinacidobacterales > SMYC01 > DAISKN01. The sequence goes on along the minus strand of CAZKNR010000406.1, from coordinate 56,958 downwards.
TCGTAGCAGTAGCGGCAGGCGAGGTTGCAGCTGTTGGTGACGTTCAGGACGAGGGAGCTCAGAGGCGGCGGGGTGAGAGCTTCCCCTTTCGGCGGCATCGGAATCAGTGCCGGGCCGGGGCGATGGACGGCGCCGACGTGGGCGAGCTCGCGCAGGACTTCCGCTTTCGCCGGGTCGGCCGTCAGCTCGTCGATCGGCTTCGGTCCGCTCTCGAGGGCGTCGAGCACGAAACGCGCGTCCGAATCGAGCTCGAGGAAGAGGGACGAGGGCACGAGGAACGCGTAGTGGCGGTCTCCCACTTCCATCCGGTGCATGTCGGAGCGATAGACCAGGCTCATGGTAATACCTCTTTGAAGTCCCAATAAGTATAGATGGGAGGAGCGACGATCAGGTGGGCCCGACCGTGGAGGGGGCGGCTCGCGCCTGGTGGCGTGTAGCTCGCGACCGCCCAGACGTCCCCCATGTTGTTGGTGGCTCTCTTCCGCTCGGGATTCGGTCCGTCGATGTTCGGAGTGAAGAAGCCGTTCTGATCGATGGCGCCGACGTACCGGAGGTCCTCGTCCTCGTGGATCACGTGGTACTCCTCGAGGCTCCACGCCGGTGAGACCACGTTGAGCTCGACGTCGTCCGCGGTCAGGGGCTCGCCGTCCGGGCCGTTTCCGTAGGCGACGGCCTCGAACTGAATGAACTGCTTGGCGATGGCGCCGCCGCCCGTGCGGGCGAGACCTTCCTGCGGCCGCACTTGAACGTAGTCGATCCGGTCGTACACTGCCAGAGCGTCGAGGGCGGTCGTTCCTCCGACGCGCACGTTTCGCCGGCCCGGAGGAGTGCCCGACTGGACCGTGACCTCGAGCTCGAGACGGTCCGGCGTCTGCGACTTGACGCGGGTAACGGCGAGCCCTGGGCCGAGATCGATGGCGCCGGGGGCAACGGACGCGGGAAAGTTCGCGCCCACGACCCGAAGGGTTGCGGTGGCGGTACCTTCCGCGGGCGCCGCGACCGCTTTCGGGAAAACGCCGGCGATGCGCGCGTCGGACCCGAGGCGCACCATTCGAACGTCGAGGCCGAGCTCTCCGTAGTCACCGCGGAAGAAACGCCCCTCGAGGGTGCTTCCGTCGTCGGAGAGGGCCAGAACCTCGCGTTGCTCCAGGAGCGACGTGCCCTCGGAACGGCCGCGCCACGTGAGGTCCGTGTACAGCACTCCCGTTCCCGTTCGTTTCTCCGCCTTGCCATCGGCGAGCGCGATGTCCGCCCGCGTCGCGTATCCCGTAGGGGTCTTCTCGAAGGTCACCGTTCCCGAGACGAGGCCTCTCGTCGGCTGATGCGTCGTGAGAAGCCATTTCCCCGAAAGGTCCATGGGGCTCTTCTTGGCGCGATACTCCTTCCACTCCGCGGTCTCGAACCCGTAGTTCGCAGCAAGCCAGTCGAGCACCCGGTCGACGCGCCACCTTTCGTCGGGAGGTCCAGCCGTTGTGGGCGGGGCCGCCGACCGCGATCTCGGGGCGTCGTCCTGGCCTTGCTCTCCGGGAGGCGTCCCTCGAAACGTCTGGTACTCGATGATGGGAAAATAGCCGAGGTGCATCCCCTTTAGGAGCAGCCACTCTTCCTTCGTTCGGCGCTGGCTCAGGTACCATGCGGCGAGATGGCAGCGGTTGCACGTCTCGCCGACCTCGTCGTTCACGGCCTTTTCGAGCGTCGGCCTCTTCTCCGCGCGATAGAGGACGGCCCGCGCCTCGGCGGGCGCAAGACCATGATCGTCCCCCAGATAGCGGATGATCCCTTTCGCCTGTTCCGGGCTGAGCTGGACGCGGCCGGTCCGCATCATCCTCTTCAGCGTCAGCTCCCAGGCCTCGGGAGTTTTTCGCTCGTAGGAGATCCGGGTCATCCTTCCGGCGTCGTCTTGCTCGTGGCACGCGCCGCAGGCGCTCTTCACGAGCTCGCTCGTCACCGGAATCCCGGCGACGGCGGCATCGGCGGCGAACGCCGAGCCAGCACCGAGGGAAACGAGAATGAGAGGAACGTAAACAAAAGCACTCGGCCCCACAGAGACCTCCTCGCTGAAAAGCCGGGACATCTTATCAGCGTGCCACTGCAATGTTCAACATGCTGAGCGCTCAAGCGCTCCGGGCCAGCGGGAGTCCCGCGCTACAATGAATCGTCGCCGGCGCCGCCAAATCCGATGAGAGCCAACACGCGACGGTTCGCCCGGCTCCTGGCGCTCTTTCTCACCGCATCCGCCCTGCTGTTCGTCCTCGTCCATACGGCACCCCTGAAACGCGCGGCCTCTCGGGCGGCGATTGCCCTCGTCGAGAGGCTCATCGGAGGAGCGGCGGCGTTTCAAGTTTTCGACTACCGGCTTTGGCGCGGGGAGGTGCGGGCCGAGGGCTTCTACTGGGCCAAGGACGGGGTCGCAGTACGGGCACGGGAGGTCCTCGTCCTCCTTTCACTGCGCGACCCTGTGGAGGTCCGGGTAACCGACCCCGACATTCGGATGACGTTTCCCGGGCCCGCGGGCGATGACGGCCTGACGATCCCCACCCTCGTTCTCGGAGCCCGGCTCTCGATCGCGAACGGGGCGGTTCGTCTCGAGTGGCCTCGGAAGAACCGCGTTCTGGAGCTCTCGTCGATCGAGGCCGCGCTCGAACCCGAGGGGGCCTTCTCGCGCGCGACCCTCGAAGCCGCCACCGGCCGTTTTCGCGATGGAGAAGCCGGAACCGACTTCGGCCCCGCGCGCGCTCGCCTCCGTCTGGGACCAACCGAGATCCAGATCGACGAAGCGCGGGTCTCGAAGAACGGCTCTTTCGTAGCGGCGACCGGAAGTCTAGGCCCTCTTTCCCCCCTTGCGGCCGACCTTCGATTCGAGCACTCGATCGAGGGCTCGCTCGTCTCCAGTTTCGATCCGCGGATCGCGATCGAGGGAGCCCTCGAGGGGCAAGGGGCTCTGAGGCGCCGCCCGGACTCCGAGGACGAAGGCGAAGGAGTCCTCCGGACTCGAGCCGTCTCCGTGAGCTCAATCGGCCCCCTCGCGGTCGAGGCTTCTTGGCGTTTCGCGGGCGATGCGGCAAGCGCCGAGCTTTCCTTCGAAAGCCTTCCGCAGACCTCGAGCCGGATCTCCGGGCGGCTCGCGGTCGAGAACCTGGATCTCGAGAACGCGCGCGGAGGGGGCACCCTTTCTCTGCGAGCTCCCGCGAGAGGCGACGTGGATCTTCGATGGGAAGGCAAAGAGGTCGCTTTCGTGACCCGGAGGCTCACCGTCCACAGGACCGAGATCTCGGCTTCGGGAACCTTGGGAGAGGTCATCGAGGCCCGGTATCACGCAAGGATCGAAGACGTCGGCGAGGTCGTGAAGCATTTCTCGTTGGTGAGAGGTGCCCTAGATCTCGAAGGGACGGTCGAAGGCCCGCTTGGAGCCCCCTCGTTCGACGCTCGAATCGAGAGCGACGCGGTCGGTATCGGGGAGGCTACGTTCGCGGTGACGGGCCGGGCCGCTTTCCGCGAGGCGCGAGTCGAGATCTTCGACTTGACGCTGCGGGGGGCGGAGGGTGGGTCGATCGTCGTTGATGGTGCCGTGGCCACGAACCCCAAGGGCGGAGCCATCGCGCTCGACGCCAGAATCGATAGTTTTCCTCTCGCAGGGGTCCACGAGACGATCTCGACCGGAAGGCTCACCGCGCAACTCAAGGTGTCAGGGGATCGCTCGCGCCCTTCGATCGAGGGGTCGTTCACCGCTTCCGATCTGGCCACACGGAACGGTTTTCACGCGGAGATGCGCGGCGATGTAAGAAGCAGAGGTTTCGAGGGCGAGGCCGAGCTTCGTTTCGAAAACGCATCATTTCAGGGAAGGCCCCTCCCCGGGATGATGGTGTCCGTCGAATCCGACGGAAGTAAGGCCAGGGTCTCGACCCGGCTCGACGACGGCCCCGAGGTCCTCAACGCCGAGGTGGGCTTGAGCGCCCCTTACCCTCTCGAAGCGGAGATTCCGCTCGAAAACCTTCCCTTCACCCAAGTCCGGGAGTTTTTCCCAGAGCTTTCGGAAGCGGGAATGGAGCTCGAGGTCGCGGGCCGGGCTCGTCTTCAAGCCTCTCTCTCAGAACTAGAGAGTCTTCAATACCGCGTGGACGCGGAGCGGGTCCTCGCCGTGTACCGTGGGATCGCCCTCGGCGCCACTTCGCCTTTCGTCATCGAAGGAACCGGCGAGGGATTTTCCGTCTCCGACCTCACCCTCGTCGGCGAAGACACCGCCATTGGAATCGACGGGGTTATCCCTCTCTCCCGGGATGGAAGCGTCGTGCTCCACGCGCGCGGGGCTTCCCGGCTCGAGCTTCTGAGGCCGTGGTTCCCGGAGGCCGAGCTATCAGGCCGGGCGAACGTCGACGTTCGCGTCGAGGGGGCCCTCCCCGACCCCTGGCTCCGCGGTGAGCTGAGCCTCGAGGAGGCGAGCGGCCGCTTCGGAGAGATCCTCGTCGAGAACGTCGAGGCCAGCGCCGAATGGAGCGACCGCGCTCTCGTGCTGGAAGCTTTGTCGGGGGAAACACTCGGGGGAAGATTTCAGGCCTCGGGCGAGCTCCCGCCCCAGCTCCTCGACGTCTCGGCGCCCGTTCGGCTCCGGTTCGAGGCTTTCGATCTAAAACCTCAGCGCCTCGAGGGGGCAGACCTTCGGATCGCGGTCTCGGGCGAGCTTCAGGGCACCGGCACCGAATTCTCGCGATGGCGCGGCAGTGGGGCAGTCGATAGCGTTCGCCTCGCCATGCGGGACCTCGAGATCGCGAACGAAGCGCCCGGCTCGTGGTCTTTCGAGGAAGGGACGCTCTCGGTCTCCGATTTTCGGATGACGCGCGGCGAGACGCGCCTGGTCCTCGCAGGTGAGGCGCTCCCGTTTCCGGACTCCCTCTCGTGGACCGCGCGTGCGTCGGGGAAGATCGACCATGAGATTTCGAGGCTATTCCTCGAGGACCTCGGCTTGGTCTTCACCGGCGTCACCGACCTGGACTTGAGGGCGGAGAAGAACGGAGAAGAGCCGCTCAACCTGGCAGGACGAGGCACGTTCGCGAACGCCCGCCTCGTCGTGCGTGACCCCCCGGTCGCGTTCACCAGCGTGTCGGGAGAGATCGCCTTTTCGGGGAGCTCCCTCTCCATAACAAGGCTCTCCGCCGACGCCGGCGGAGGGAAGGTCGAGGCCGAAGGAACCCTCACTCTCGAGAGCGGGGCGCTCGGCGAGGTGGACCTCAAAGCCAAAGCTCGCTCCGTCCGTCTCAACTATCCCGAAGGCTTGCGAAGCGAAGTGAACGGCGAGCTCCGGTTGCGAGGCCACCCGGATCGCCTGCGCTTCACGGGAGACGTGGACCTCACGCGCGCCCTCTTGAGCCGGGACATCAGCGTCGAATCGGAGCTCCTGCAATCCCTGTCCCGGGTCAGCGCCGCGGCCGCGCCCAGCCCCTTCGCCTCGAAGGTCGAGCTCGAGCTCCGCGTCCGCGCGGCGGAAGCGTTCCGCATCGACAACAACCTGGCCCGCATGGAAGCCTCGGCGAACCTGACCGTCTCCGGCACGCTCGCCGCACCGGAGCTCACCGGCATCGCCTCGGTTCGTCCCGGCGGCCGGTTTCGGTTCGGGGGAAACGAGTATCGGGTCGAGACCGGTCGCATCCTGGTTCGGGGCTATCCGACGGCACCTCCCGAGCTCGACATCACCGCGCGCACTTCGATGGGGGAGTACGACATCCGCCTCGTTCTGCGAGGGCCGACCGACAGCCTCTCGACCGAGCTCACCTCCGAGAGCCATCCGCAGCTCTCGCGGGGCGACGTCGCCTCGCTCCTCATCACCGGAAGAACCCTGGGCGAGATCTCGAGCGCGAGCCGCGACATCGTCTCGAACCGCGTGGTGTCCTATCTCGGGTCGACGCTCGCGGATCTCGCGAAGCTCGGGATCGGGGAAGCGCTTCCCTTCGAAATCGTCACCGTCGAGCCTTCCCTCATCGCGGGTGAGGCCGACCCCGGAGCCCGGTTCACCATCGGAGCGCGCTTCAACAACTCGCTGTCGCTCGTGTATTCCATCGGCCTCGACGACGCCGAGAACCAGATCTGGGTGGTCGACTACGAGCTTCCGCGGCGAACCCGGACGCAGATCGTGCGCGACGAGGACAACGAGTACACGTTCGGACTCTCCCAGGAGATCCGGTTCGACGTCCGGAACCGATCGAGGACCGAGCCCACGAGGGAGCGGATATCCGAGGTGATGGTCGCCTTCGAGGACGACGCTTCGGAGGACGAACTACGACGCCGGCTGGACGCGAGGCCGGGCGATCTTTTCGACTACTGGGAGATCTGGGAGAAGGCGGAGAAGGTTCGGCGGGAGCTGCGCTCACAGGGCTATCTGGAAGCCGTCGTGGACGTGGCCACCACGCCGAAGGAGAACGGCGGCATCGGCGTCGAGTACCGAATCCGCGTCGGACCCAAGGTGAGCTTCGCGTTCCCTGGCGACGAGCCCCACGGGTCGCTCGAAGAAGCCCTCGAGAACGCCTGGACGGGAGATGCGAGCGATTCGTTCCTCACCGTCGACCTCGCGAACCTCGCGACGGGAAGCCTCTTCGAGGATGGCTACTTCACAGCGACCGCCGAGGTCACGACGGAAAGAAGCGAACGGGAGCTCCTGGTGAAGGTGTTTCTAGGGCGCGGACCTCGGGGGACGAGAGTGGTTCTCGACGTCACCGCAAACGAGGCCGTGGAGGATTCCTTCCTCCTGGCGACGCTCCCGAAGCCGCGCTCGGCGGCGTTTCACGATCTCCTCACCACGAAACGATCGCGGTTGAAGCAGATCGTGGCCCTTCAGTACGCGTCTTTGGGATTCGTCGCCGCATCGATCGGCGATCCCGAGACCGCTTTCGACGAGCGGACGGGAGACTACCGGGTCACGATCCCGGTGACGGAAGGAGCGCAATTCCTGGCAGGCCGCATCGAGCTCGAGGGGGTGGCGCCCGAAGACGAGGAGGAGCTCCGCTCGAGGCTCTCGCTCCGGGAGGGCGAACCTTTTCGAGTGCAGTCCTTCGCGCAGGATCGCTCGGCGGTCGCCGCGTTCTATCGAGAGCGCGGATTCGTCGAAGTCGAAGTGCAAGCGGCGGTCGAGGAGCGGGAGGAGACCGCCGAGCTCGGCGTTCGCTTCGTGGTGAGACCCGGGCCGCGGGTCCTGGTGGCTGAGGTCGAGGTTATCGGAAACGACACGACGCGCGAGAGCGTCATCCGGCGAGAGGTCAAGCTTCTGCCCGGAGCTCCGCTCAGCACCTCGGCCTTGAGGGAGACCGAGAGGGGTCTCTACGAGCTCGGCATCTTCCAGTCGGCGGAGGTCGTCGTCGAGGAGCCGCGGGAGCCCGCCGAGGACATGGAATCCTCGAGCCGCGCCGTCCGCATCGCGGTCGTCGAGACCCAGGACTTCGAGCTCGACTACGGCGGACGGGCCTCGACCGACGGTTTCTTCGAGGTGCTCACCGAGCTCAGGGTACCGAACCTCTTCGGGCGCGCGCAGCACGCAGGCGTCCGGGCACTCGTAGGGAGCGAGCGGAAGATCTTTCGCTTCTCGTACCACAGCCCCTACCTCTCTCGGTATCGACTGGATACCGACTTTTTCGTCGAAAGAAACATCGAGCACCAGGGGATAGAGCCCTTCGACTTCACCGACCGCATCTGGACTTTCACCGGCCAGCAGACGCGCCCGATCACCGAGGAGATCAACGCGCAGTGGAGCTACACCTTCCGCCGGCTCGTCTCACAATTTGGAGAGGAGTTCGAGGGCATCTCCCGCAAGCGCAGCATCGTCACCGGATCGGTCATCGGGGACGAGCGCGACAACTTGCTCCGCCCGCGGCGCGGGAGTCTCTGGCTTCTCACGGCCCAGCTCGCCCCCGAGTTCCTGGGGTCCGACCTGAGGTACACGAAAATCATCGGGCAGCTCTTCACGTTCGTTCCTCTGAGCGAGGGCGTCGTTTGGGCTTCCGGCTATCGCGCCGGCGCCGCCAACAGCTTCGGCCAGAGACTCGATAAAGACGACGGTTTCCGCGCCGGCGGACCCAACTCGGTCCGTGGGTTCGAGCAGGACTCTCTCGGTCCCGTCGATATCGTGGAGAAAGGCGGTGGCGGGCTCGTGGTCTTCAACCAGGAAATTCGGTTTCCGCTCTGGTTGCGGCTCCGAGGCGTCGGGTTCTACGATGCCGGAAACGCGTTCGAGACCGCGTCCGACATCCGGTTGTCAGAGCTCCGGCAGAGCGTCGGTGCCGGGCTGCGGTTCGAGCTTCCCTTCGGCCTCATCCGCCTGGACTGGGCCGCGGTCGTGAACCCGAGGCCGGGCGAGAAGCCCTGGCGCCTGCTCTTCAGCCTGGGTGACGCGTTTTAGTAACTGAGCCCCCGCTCGAGCTGACACTTCCCGTGTGTCTTGAATCCGCAAAATGGCCCATGCCGTCCTTCGCGTCGGCGGCGGCGTCCCCTCACGCCTCGAAACACCCGCGCCCGATCGCAAAACACCCTCCTCCGCGGGGAGAATTCTCTCGATTCTGGCAGCGCTGACGAATAGAAATGCCTATCCGTACGGTAGGGCTCGGAGGAGGTGCCACCTGCTCCATAGCCGGTGAAGACGAGATCGGTCATGGAAGTCCGCCTTCAAAGGGGACGGCATAGGCACGTGTACTGCGGCGGTTGCGTCTCGCAAGGAGTACGAGTGCGGCATGACCATCGAGCTTGCGGCCGCCCCGGCGGGCCGTAGAAGTTCCCGAGGAGCTCGCTCACACACAGTTCTTCATGGAGCCCGAACCCTGAGCTGCGAGTGGTATTGGAGCTCTTCGTGACCGGAAATCCTTTCGAGCCGCCGTTGGTCTCCGCCGACGATGCAACCGTGTTCTCGACAAACGATCCCTTCCGCGATTCCCACCAGCCCGTCGCCGCCGCGCCGCCTCGTGCTCCGAAGACCGAGAGCTCGACGTCTTTTCCCACGTACAGATCGCGGTAAGGCCAGTACGGGAGCAAACTGGGATCGCTCACGCCGTCCCACGGCATCCAGGGATCGAAGTGGACGTAGGTGCTGAAGAAGTCATCCTCGTCGTTATAAACGTCGTTCGGACACGGATGTCTCAGTACGAGAGAGTGAAGCAGGTCGGCACAATCCGGGCCGCCCTCATCCCAACACGGGCGTTGATGCTCTCGACTCTCGCTCTCCATGAGGCGTAAACGGGAATCTTGGCGGCTACGCCGTTGCTCCACGTGCGGATATCGATGCACTCGTGGTAGTCGAACCCGTCGGGCGCCCCGATTTCGAGGCCCGAAGGCCGAAACGATCTTGTCCGGCTGGCCATCCTCGGAGACCGGCCAGTTGTTCGCCGTCAGCGCGTCGTTCGAACTGCCCTGGCAGACGAGAGCGCGGTCCCGGCACTCGTTGAGCCCCTGCCATTGACAGGGATCGGGAACCGTTCGAGCGCTGGCATATAAAGCAAAAAAAGAAAGCATAAGGAAGCCGCGTAGGACTGTCTTGTGCGCGCTGAGCATCATGTCTGCCTCGTTGCCCCGCCCTATCGGGCCGCGGAGCGGTTCAGTTGGAAATCGACCTCCGAGAGCTCGAGCCGGCCCGTGGTCTTCTTTCGCGCGATGGCGCGGTATCGACCTTCCGGTGAACCCGCGTCCAAGCGAAAGAAGAACTCCAGTTGCTCCGCGAGCGTGTAGTCACCGGTCAAGGCGCCGCCCGCGCACGCACAAGAGTCGGCAGGCCACTTCAGTCCCGCGAAGGTCGCGACGCGGGGCGACCTCGCTTGCGGCTTGTCCACCCATCGTAACCACGGCTCTGCGGGCCGAAGTCGAGCGAGCCCGGAGGCCGCCCGGTGTAGGTTCGAATCATCAGGTTGGTTGATCGCCTGCTGGAAGGTCAGTTGGGGATGGCGATGCAGGATGTGAGCTTGTTCCTTCACCCATCGTCCGAACTCGTCGATGGGCTGTTGCGGCGACATGGCCTCTTGGCGCGTCTCTTCAGCTCGCTCACGATAATCGCCAATCAAGTCGCAAGTGAGGCCTGCCGCGCACTTCGCCCCGAGGAACCCGAGGTCACCTAGGAATCTTTTTCCGTGCATCGGGCTCTTCGCGGACGTGGGGCGGCGCGGGTGGCGGGTGAGGGGTCGGACCGACCGTTCCCCCACCCGCACCTTGCGTTACTTCACGAAGTAGTGAGCGGCCATCGTGACGCCGAACCCGCCGAACTTGACGCCCAGAAACGGCTCGGCCGAAGAGTAGTAGCCGAAGTCGCCGCTGAAGGCGAGCTTGGGCAAACGCTTGAAGGTGATCTGCACTCCGCCGAAGCCTTGGAAACCGATGTCCGTCCCTGACGTGGATTCGCTAAAATCAACTCCAGCGCCGTAACCGGAAACCGAAGATCCGAGCGAAGAGCGAGTGATGCTGACCCCTCCACCCGCGTAGGGTCGATAGCTGACGCTATCGTCCGTGTCGGGCTCCGCGCCAAAGCGGTACAGAACGGCGGGCGCGAGCTGCAGCGTCGAGTAGCCGACGTCGACACCGTAGCCGGACGCGCCGGCACCGAAGTGGGAGACGTCGAGCTGCAATCCAAGTCGGCTCTGGCTCCAGTACCGCACGCTACCGCCCACGCCAAACGCCAGACCTCCCATCCTTCCGCCAAGGCCGACGGTTTGCGGCTGCCACGTCGCGGCGGTCGGTGACGGCTGAGGTGGATTCTGTTGGACCTCCGCCGCCGCGGACAGTGCTTTCAACAGCAGCAGCCCCAGGACACCTAAACACTTTGTGAGTCGCGATCCGTTTCCGCTCATGTTTTCCTCCTTCTGCGGTCGATCTGATCGACCACCCTCCATTGTGCAAGGCGCGTGCCGGACGCGGAGGGGTGGAAAGCGCAGTAAATCGGCGCAGAGCGCGTGCTCCGAAGCGGAAGGCTTCGAAATCTCGAGCACGGTTTCTGGAACGTTCTCCGGATTCCGAAACAACGCGGGGGGAGCGCTTCAGTCCTTCTTGAGGCCGAACTCTTGTAGTCTTTTATAGAACGTGTCCGAGGAGATTCGAAGGAGCTCGATCGCCTTACGTCTATTGCCCCCGGTGAACTCGAGCGTGCGGAGGATGTGGGCTTTTTGGATCTCCTCGACGACTTCCCGCAGAGGCCGCGGGGGGCCGGAAAGTTCGCTCGACGATGTCGGCTCCGGCGAGATCGGGAAGCGCGCGTCGCGCCGCACCCGCTCGGGAAGGTCGGCCGGTGTGACCACGTCTCGATCCACCATAGCGATCGTCCATTCCACGACCTGTTGAAGCTGGCGCACGTTGAGGGGCCACGGGTGTTGCTTGAGGACGGCGAGCGTTTCGAATGAGAAGACTTTCTTGCGCGGGCTATTGTCGAACTGTTGTGTAAAGTGATCCACGAGCGCCGGGATATCCTCCGGTCGCTCGCGCAAGGGGGGAATCGTGATGACGTGTCCCAGGCGCGCCAAAAGGTCCGCGCGAAACCGCTCGGCCGCGACCATTTCGTCCAGCGGTCGATGGGTGGCGGAGACGACCAATGCATCCACCGAGCGCAGCTTCGTATCCCCCACCCGGTAGAGCTCGCCCAAGTCCAGAAAGCGAAGCAGCTTGACCTGCAGAGAAGGGTCGATATCGCCGACCTCGTCGAGGAACAGCACGCCACCGTGGGCGAGCTCGAGGAGTCCCTTCTTGTCGTGCTTCGCTTCGGTGAAGGCGCCCTTCACGTGTCCAAAAAGCTCGGACTCCACGAGGCTGTGCGTGAGCCGCGGGACCTGGACGGGCAGGTACGGTTTTCCTCGGCCGCTCGCGGTCGCGTAAGCTCGCGCGAAAAGCTCCTTGCCGGTGCCCGACTCTCCTCGGAGGAGCACGCGCGCGCCCACGCGGGCCAGCCGTCGCAGAGACTCGTAGGCTTTGAGCAGGCACTCCGAGCTTCCGACGATTTGGTGACGCAGAAGCTCGCTCTGGAGCCGCTCGACCCGCGCGTCTGAGAGCTCGAGTGCCTCGTTGGTGCGCACGTACTCCTCGACGCTCCTGAGGATTAGCGCGGCGTACACCGAAAGCGCGGTCAAAAACTGCAAATCCTCGCGAGTGAAGGCACGCTTGCTGTCGCGAACGTCCGCATAAATGAGGCCGCGCAGCGGCTTTGGGCCGAGCGGAACGCACAGGACCGAGTGAATGCCCAGCCGCTCGGCGCTTCCGGTGCGTCCGAGGCTCGAGTCGGTGCGCGTGTCGAGACTGAGCATCGCGAGTCCGCTCGCCCGGGTCCGCTCGAGAACCGTGTGGCTGAGCGGCCACCCCTCGGGCGGTGGATTCAGATCGAGATTGTGAGACGTGACAGGCTGGTAAGTGCCGTCGGCCGGCAGGCTCAAGATGCAGAGGTGGTCCGGCTTGAGATGATCGACGATGGAGTCGTGAATCGTGCGCATGACCTTTCCGGGCTCCCGCTGCTCGAGAAGCTGGCGTCCGATCTCGTAGATGGCAAGGAGGCGGTTCGACGGCGCGGTCGCGCTCCAGTCCTTTAGAGGAGCGCCAGGATCGAGTATCGTTTCGATGCTCATGACTGCCGGATCTCGCGGCGTTCGAACCACGCCGGCGAGAACCCGTGATTCGTCGCCATTCTCTTACGGGAGGCTCGACCGCGTCCAATAGTCGGCGGTTTGTCTTGAGTGTCCGCTCCTGAAAGGGTTGAACTTTCGTCTTCAAACGAGTCTTCCTGGGTGCTTCCTCGTGAAATGCAGGTGACCGTGTTATAGACTACGTCAATGTAGGCCGAACGCTACTCGTCGCCCGCCACACAAACTAGCTTTCAGGCGCGTGGTCGTCTGGGCAATAGGGACGGTCAATGTGACCCAAACTTTAGGCCGCTTCGAAATCGAACGTGAGCTCGGTCGCGGCGCTTTCGGTGTCGTGTATTTGGCGCGCGATCCCGGTTTGGAGAGACTGGTCGCGGTAAAGGTTCTGTCGGACGACCTCGTCAACCTGGATCCAAGGTTTCGGGCTCGGTTTCAGCAAGAGGCCAGGATCATTGCGGGGCTCAAGCAGCGCTCGATCGTGCAGATTCACGAGTTCGGCGAGCACGACGGCAGACCCTATTTCGTCATGGAGTATATGCGAGGGGGCTCGCTGGCCGAGCGCCTCCGAGCAAGAACGTGCCTTACGATCGAGGAGGCGTTCGATAGCCTGGAGCGCGTCGCCCAGGCGCTCGACGAGGCGCACCGGAAAGGCGTGGTTCACCGCGACGTCAAGCCTCAGAACATTCTGTTTGATGAAGACGGGGCCGCCTTCCTGTCCGACTTCAGTATTGCGAAGCGGATCGCGGAGGACGCCGATTCGCTGACCGGCGGCGGCTCAACCTGGCGGCTCGGGACGCCCGGCTACATGAGCCCCGAGCAGCTGAGGCGGGACAGAAATCTGGATAGACGCAGCGACGTCTACTCACTCGGCGTCGTGCTGTTTCACGTCCTTGCGGGCCGGCTACCGTACCCGCCACATGACGAGCCGGCCCACCTCGACGGTCCTGTACCGAACATTCTCGACGTGAACCCGCGGGTGCCGAAGGGCTGTCGGCCGCTCCTCGAACGAGCAATGGCCAAAGATCCGAACGACCGATTCCCGACGGCGGGCGCGTTCGCCCTTCAGCTCAAGAAGCTAGTGCCGCGCCGGCGCAGGGAAAGCTCTGAAGCGCGCGCGCCCTTGGAGCCCACGGCGAAGGCGAGGGAGGAACGTGTCGCACCGATCCACAGCCTGGGGCAAATGCCAACCGTCGGAATGAACGACGCTCGAAAGACGGCGCCGCCGAGAAGGTCCCTACGTACGGTCTCGTTGGTTTTAGCCGCTCTCGGCTTAGTGGCCGTCGCATTCCTGGCCCTCCTCTATAATCCCTGGGCTCTCGGTAACCTCCAGGTCACGGGTATGGTTGGCACGCACGTGTTTCTGGATGGTGAGACCGCCGGGGTAAGTCCACTCAACTTGGCTTTGCGCTCTGGTAGGTACGATATGACGGCTACTTCCGATGACTGGGTGCTCTACCGGGGAACCGTCGACGTGCACACGGGCGCAAACACCGTGATTGTTTTGGAAGCCGTAGGGAGCTTGAGCGTCCGCTCGCCGGTTCCCGCGCAGGTGAGCCTGGACGGGGGTCCACCCAGAGATACACCGGCCGTCTTCGAGCAGGTGCCGGTCGGCCTCCATGAGCTCCGAGCGCGTGGCCAGAGCTACGAGGAGGAGACCATGGTCGTGGACATCCAGGAGAAGATGAACCACGTAGTTACTTTGGAAATGCGCAAGCGGAGCTACTGATCGTCCGTCTGCACGTATGCGGTTTTAGCCGTCGAACCCCGGTGGAGCCTGCGCCCCCTTCGTCCTCTGTTGGGAGGACCGGTGCCGCAATGTAAACGCTACTGGTGCTTCAAGTGGATCTTGATGACGATCGGCTGCTGTCCGTCTCGGTTCACGACGAAGCTGGCACCGCTCGCGCTCGAGGGGCTGATTGGTGTCCTCGCGTCGGCGCCTGGACCCGGCGGCGCTGCATCCACCTCGACCACGAGGTCCTTGCTCCCGCTGATCGTTTCGGCGACGTCCACGATGTGTCGCGTGCTCTCTTTGTCCATCTGGGGTTTTATCGACGAAGGAAGCTGCTCGGTCTCGCGAGCGAAGAACAGCAGAAGCTCTTCCGTGCCCGGGTTATTGTCGAAGCGAAACCAAGCGCTTTCCGCGGGAAGGATCCGATCCTCGCCGGCTCGCAGCAGATCATTGCCAAGCCCTTTTTCCGGGTCGGGAAAGAGGAGGGTCGCCGTGCCGGATGAGCCGAGCTGGAGGAGACGGATCCGTCCGTCTACGTTGCTTTGGAAGTGGAGGCGGATACGCTCCCCGGATCGAAACATGCGCTGCTCGGTGACCCGCACGGGCGCTCCTCCTTGCGGGTGGACTAACTCCAGCCAGTAGCAAAGCCCGAACGCCTTCTGCCCCGGGGACGGGCTGACCCCCTGCGAATCTCGTCGAGCGGAAGGAGACGGGACGTCCGACTTCGCCGAGGTGGGGACTACCTTCGCGGTGCTCGTAGCGTCATAGAAGAGTGCTTTTGCCCCCTTGGGAGCGTCCTGCTCGGTGTGCCCGAGGGCAAAGGGCGCCAACGGCACGGTGGCCAGTAACAATCGGATAACAAAGACACTTTTCACACGATCCTCCTATGGACTGGGTGGCTTGTTGAGTGGAACGACTCCAATGCGCACGTCGCCGCGACCGTCCTTCGGGCTGAGCTGCGGGTGCTGCGCCGCGCCTTTCTTTTCCAAAGCAACTTGTTTTGGAACCTCTCGGGTCAGGACGTCGAAAATCTGACGGACGGTTGGGGGATCACCTTCCGCCTTCAGGGCGCGGATCAAGTGATGGGTGAAGTAGCTGTTCTTGAGCTGGTCGCTCTCCCAGGACTTCTCGTTAGCGTCGCTCGACGTGACGACATAACTGCCCTCTCCGGAAACAAAGAGGTTGGCCGTCTTTCTGTCGACGTTTGCTCCCTCGATGAAAAGAGTCTTGGCGCCCGGGCCCATCTGGCCGCTGAAACACGTGTCGAGGAAGGCGACTTTCCTGCGAGCCTTGATCATGGAGACCTTCTTTGCCAAGTCCTGGTACTCGAGGGAGTCGACGAACACCCTATCCAGGCTCGTGTCGTGGGTGACTATGAACCCGATGCCGGCCAATCCCTGTTCCTTGCGGTTTTCCGAGCCGTGGCTGCTGACGTACAACAAAACGAGATCGTCCTCCTGCGCGTTGATGAAGAGGTTCTGGAGCGCCGAGAGGATGTTCGACCGGGTCGCGTTCTCATCGGTCAGAAGCGTCACCGTTCCAGGGTTGAAGCGACCGTAGCGCGGGTCCTCGAGCGCGGCCGCCAGGTCTTTGGCGTCCTTCGCCGTATACTGCAGGGTCGGTATGTTGGAATCTTTGAACTTGCCGATTCCCACGACCAGGGCCCACTTTTCTCGAACGTGGCTTGGAAGGGGACCCGTGGGAGGAGCCATCAGGTCCCCACCACCGCACTCGAGGTCGGCCTCCTTCACTCCATTGAAAACGGCGCGGTCGCGGTAGAAGGAGGCGTTGGGCTTCTGCAGTGCCTTGGCGCTGCAATAGAGGTACTTCCAAGCGTCGCTGCTTGTCTGACAGAGGTCGGCGGCGGTGCGCATCTTCGAGAATATCTGTTCGTACTGGGCGGGGGAAGCCGCCGCGATCCACAGAGTCCGGGCCTCGACCACCATCTCCTTGGCGCGATTGCAGCCGAGCTGGGCCTGCACCGTCACGGGTGAGGTGAGGAAAACGGGAAGAAGCAAAGACGTGAGCACTCGGGCGCGCATGCTATTCTCTCCGGCCGACTCAGTTGGACGTGGGTTTCTTTCGCTTCGCCGCAGCCGGTGGGGTCGCGGCCGGCTTCTTCTTGATGCCTAGCTTTTGGAGGTAGGTGATGATCGCGAAGCTGACGCCAAAGTCTTTCAGCTTGATCATCCCCGGCGCCGAAACGTCGAATTCCGTCTTCGTGGCCCCATCGATCATGGAAATCACGTTTTCATCCGGAAACCCAGCCTTGACGAGCTTTACGATGTCACAGTTTCGCATCACGCCGTCTTCCGGACACTCGACAGAAATGGTGACGTTGTCGACGCCCTTGCCGTCGGTCGCCTCGGCTGCGGCCACCTGCGCCTGGCTCTGGTTCCACTTGTCGATGAGCTCCGCGAGCCGCTGGTATTGCGTCAAAGAAGACTGCACGCGCTGGAGCGGAGGCATCTCGGTGCGCCACGCCTGGGAAAAGAACTTCTCCTCCGGCTTGGCGTCGAGGGCCTTGTTGTAATACTCGGCAGCCTTCTCCAAATACTTCAACGTCATCTGAGGATCCTCGGTCTGGTACCCGAGCGCCTCATAACAGACCCCGAGGGCGTACTGACGATAGGCCTCGTCCTTGGGGTTCCCTTTGGCGGGAAGGCTCTCGAGCTTCTCCTGATAGCGGTTCCAAAGGCCCGCTTCCGCCAGTTTGCCCAGGTCGTCGAGCGAGTCTTTCGGCAGGAGCACCTGCAGCGCCTCCTGGGTTCGGGTCAACTTGTTCACGAGCTGCGTCGCCGCATCGCGAACCATCTCGTCTTCCAGAGTCGAAAGTGGCGGAGCCCCGTTTCCGTCCAGGTACTCGTTACTCCTCCTGACGTTTAACGTATCGGCGTAGTTTTCCTTCGTTTTTGAGTCAGTCACCTTGGCGGTCATCGTGAGGTTCCCCTGTACCACCTGGTATCGGTTGGTGACCTCAACGTCCGCATACCTGTCCTTGGTCTCCTTCTTGCCCGTCGCTTGGTTGTACTCCTGGTACTCGCCTACCTTGCGGCGCTCGATACCTTTACGCGTTTGCCACTCCTCCGACACGTCGCACCGGGCTATATTGAGATCGATCTGGGTCTGCGGCGGTCCCGTGGCCACCTTGAGGCGCCCCTGTTCCCTCTTCAAGAGCTGGGCTTCGACGAAGTCTCTCACCTGATTGGCCAGGTTCGCCTTGCCCTGAACGTCGCTTTGCGCCGCGACGCGTAATTCAACTCCCATGATGTAAAAGGCCGGTGGGTTGGTCCGCACCAGGGTAACGTCCTTCTTGGACATCCCGAAGCCCTCTGCGGCTCTGAGCGAGCCTGCCGTCAAGAGGGAAAGCCCAACAACGAGCATCAGCCGGATTAGCCCCGCTTGCGTGTGCATTAGAACCTCCTCGGGGACCTCGAGCTAAGGGTCCCTACTTTGTTCACTGGATCGCAGCGACGATTTCCTGAAAAGCGCCGGTCCCGCGAATGTTCCGCAGATCGGGATCTTGTCTCAACGCGCGCGCGTTCGAGAACCCGGAGTCGACCGCCGCCCTCAGCGCTTCGACGGCTTCGTCTTTGCGGTTCTCGAGCGAATAAACGCACGCGAGGTTATAGTAGGTCGTCGCCTTCGTCTCTCGCAGCCGTGCGCGGTAAACCGGAACCTTGTCACCCGGAAGCGGGCTTTCGGTCTCGATCATGTACGCGAACTCGACCAAATCGGCATCAGCGATCGGCTCGAGGCAAGAAAGCGACGACAACTCCTGCTTCAGTTGATTCTCCGCCGCTTCGTACCGCTTCAATGCGATCAGAGCGGACCCGACGTTCTCATGCGCGCCGAGGAAGTTCGGGTCGATCGTGAGGACCTGTTTGTACTCGGCCAGGGCAAGGTCGTACTGCTTCTGAGAAGCGTAGTTCATTCCCTGCTTGAGATACTGGAGGAGCCGTGCTACGTCGGCCACGGGCATGGGCTTCAAGTGGCAGGGCCCCTTGCCCTCGTCGGCGACCGTCGCCGCCGGGGGTGGAGGCGCAGAGTCACTCGTGCCGGCCGGCGGCGGCGCTGCCCCGCTCGTTGCGGCGGCGGCGGGCGGCGCGACGTCGCCGCCGCTCAGCATCGAGTAGGCGAGGACAGCGAGTCCACCCAGTAAAGCCACGCCCAGGATCGCGAATAACCAAACTGGCAAGCCCTTCTTCTCGGACCCAGCCGCGTGGAGCGCTCTTTCGCACTCCGGACAGGTGAAGTCGCCCGGGTCGGGGATTTCTTCCCGCTTGTCTGCGAGCGAGCAGTTGCCATAATTGGTGCACGTTCCCTTCCGAGCGATCATGCGTTCAACCTTTCCTTCAAGAATCGATCGGCCGCCTTTCCACCTTCCAGAAACCGCTTGTAGAGCGGATCTTCCATATTATTGTTCCGCTCAGCCTTGATCGCTTCGACCTCGTCACGGATCCCCTTCCGGAGCTGTGCAATCTTCTCCTCGTGGGAGTACTCACTTCCATTCAGCAAGCTCCTCACCTGGTCGCCAATCTCGCTGAGGTTGGCCAGATCGAGTTTTTCGAAAGACTCCACGAACGTCTTTCCGAGGTAAATCGGCTGCGCGTCCCAGCCGTCCGCGTCCTTCTTCGAGATCGCGAGCTGCCGGGATCCCGTCGCAGGATTCTCAAGGATTTTAATGAGATTCATCGTCTTCGCGAGCAGCAAGAAGGGAATGCCCTCTTTCTTGATCTCCTCGCTCGATGGGACGAAGAGAGATGGGTAGTTCGATCCATCCCCTTCGACGTGCAGCTCGAGCTTGGCGCGCTCGACGTCGGGACCCTTCAGCTTGGCGTCATACTTCTGACGCAAAAACCCGACTTGCTTGACGAAGCGCAACGGAAACAGGTTCGTGACGCTGGTCAAGGTGATTTCGTTGGGTTTACCCTCGCGCTCCAGGAACTCGATACTGCTGTCCCGGCTTGCCCTGAACGCTTCCTTGAGCGACGCGACGAACTTGGCCTGCTCTGGAGCTTTGGGGAGCGTGACCGCGAAATTGGGAATCCGGGCCGGCACGCTCGGGATTCCCGGCCCGGCCTTGTCCACCTCTAGACTATCGAAGGTGAGGTAATTGCATGAGTGCTTCACGACATCGTAAGCGAACTCCTTCAGCTTCTGGGGCTCGCCTTCATATCGGTCGCGCAGCTTCTCGATGATGCTCACTCCGAGGAGCTTCTTGCGGCCGTCCGTGATCAGGTTGTTATGAGCTACCCGTGCATTGGCTTCGCATTCGCTCTCGAGACACGCGTGGAAGGTCGCCTTGTCCACGCGCTGATTGAATCGCGAGAACGCCAGGTGCTCTCCCACCTTTGCGACGAGCTCCTTACGGACCCGGCTGATCTGGGCACGCTGCTCTTGCTCGTTGACAATGAAGCTCCGGCTGACGCTCTTGACCAGCTCGGGGTCATAGAAGCGGATTAGCTGCTTGCCCATCTGCCTTTCGTCGATCTCACCTTTCCCTTCGTCGGCACAGCGCTCGGCGACCGCATTCTCGAAAGACTTCAGCTCCTCGGACGTCATGCTGGCCGCGCGATCGACCTCGGTCTTCAGGTCGTTGACCTCGACGAGGACCTCCCGCAGCAAAAGCTGCGCGAAACCGAGCGCCTCGATCCACGTGCGGTGGGTGTAGAGGTTCTGCAGGCAAATCGCTTGAGCATCAAGGAGCTTGTCCAACTTGCCCAGGGCGGCCGACAGGATTCCGACCTTGGCCCACTCGCGACCGTTCTCCTGCACTTTCGCGGACGCTTCTTTCTCATTGCCTCGGATCTTTTCGACGCGGTCCGGGAGCCCCTTTAGACGTTCTTCGAGAGACGTTATCAAGACCCCGAGTAGCTGGCCGATGTCGTGCAAGGATCGACCCTCGGCTCCATTCATCCAGTCGTTGAAAAGAGCCTCATCGATGGTGCGGCGAATCTCCGCGGCTTCTTCTTTAGTGTCTCCCTTCTTGGTCTTGTAGAAGTTGGCGACACCCAGCCCCCGGTAGTCGTGCTCGAATCGCTTTTGGCACAACTTGGCCAGCTCATCCAGCCAGACCTCTTTCTGGCCGCTCCGCACGTCGGTCTTGAAATGCGGGATGACCGTTTCCCAATCGGTGTTGATCGGCTTCCATTTTTTGTCGCTCATCTCTTCCGGCAGGATACCGAGTGAGAGGGACAGATGCTCATTGCTCAGTTTCCATTGAGCGTGAGTTTCTTTTCGCTCCACGAACTCTCGAAACGGCTGATGGGTCCGTTCGCCCAGGAAACCCGCCGTGGGGGACCAATTGTTGTACAGGAGCTGGAGGGTAACCTGCCGCGAGAAACTGTAGGTCAAGTACTCGCCAATTTCTTCCTCCGGGATGGCAATGCGCTTGATCCCGAACGTCAGGAACTTCTTCTCACGGGCCCCTTCCTTGCTTCCCGGAATCGGCAGGGTCTCCGGAGTAGAATCCCCGTTCTCGCCGTTCTCGGCGCGCCGAAGGGCGTCCCACGGCGCCGAGCGGATCGCGACGATCTTGTGGTAGAGGAAGTCAGCCACTATACCGGGTAGCTCGCTGCTGATGTTGACGGTTACTGCCTGTTCATTCTCGTTCGTGAACGCGTAACATCCGTTGAAGGGATGTCCGACCTTGAGCCGCTCGCCCGTTCCGGACACGTCGTGAGGCTCGAGCTTGCCAACGCTCAAGGCATTCAGCTCGACAAGCGCCGCGTAACCGTTGGAGTGGTAGTTGCCGGTGTCCCAGTTTGGGAGAGGGTTCGTGTCCGGCAGAAGTACATACAAGAGAACGCGGTACTTGTCCGGAGCCGTCCCGTCGGACGCTTCGTACGGAAACGCCTTGCGAATCTGCGCAAGCACGTCGATTACGCTGCCACTGCCCGTTCCGCCGGCGAGACCCGCGCAAACATGGAAGGTGACGCCGACTTGTTTTGAGAGCTGCTGTTCCAGGTAACTCACCTGTAGCCGTAGCTTGCGAACGAATTCGGCGGCGTTGCATGCAAACAGAAACCGGCCCAGGCGCCTTTTCTGGCCTCCCAGGACAGCGCTTCCGGAAAACGTCCGGAGAATGTCGTTCCACTGCTCGCGGCTGCCGATCCAGGGTTTGATACCCGGGTAGTTGTCGATGTTGTCCAATCGCGAGCTGAGGTCGGAAGCCTTGATTGAGAGCTGGCTATCCTTCCCGAGTTGCACGCTCGTGCCCAGAATCTTCCAGTTCGGGTCGTCCAGTTCCATCATTTCCGGGCTGGAATCGACGTAAAGGTAGCCCAGTTGAACCCCTTCCGGATCGTTGCTGCGGAACTCCTGATAGATGGTCTTACGCAGGGCGCGAATGATCTTTCCGCCGGTCCCGCCGAGGCCGATAATCAAGTGACTTGACATGAGTCCAACCTCTCTGAACCTTAGGTTACGGGTCGAAGATCTTTGTAGGCGCCGTATCCAACCAAGCCGAAGGGGATGAGCTCCGAGGCGAGGAAAAGGAGAACCAGCGAGAACCGCGTGAGAGTGACGACCTGGGGTGCCTGTCTCTCCAGGTCCCGCTGAATCCAATCCGCAGCCAGGTCGAAGGCGCGGACCGATACCGCGGCCGTGCTGTCGCCGCCACTTGCCAGCCCACGGGCACCCGCGGCAACCCACTCTCTCGGTATATCCCGATGAGCCCACAGGATCTGGCTTAGAAAAGGACGATGGTACTCGAAGTTCCGGGCCGCTTCCTCCGCCCAGGCGTCGACACTGGCCTCCAGGGAAGGCGCTCGACTGGCGGGAGCGGTACTGTGGCCGGCCGGGGACACCATGGAAAACCTGTCGCTCGTGAGCTCCCTTAGCTCCTCGCGCACTCTCTGAAGAGCGACTTCGCGCCAGCCCGCCGCCGATTCCAGCTCGAGCTGTAGTCGCCATGCCTTCACGGAGAGCTTCGCTACTTCTCCCAGGTTCCCGACACCTACGAAGCCAACCGTAAGTAAGGCAGCTAAGGCGGCCGCCCCGGCGCACAGAGCATGATGGGCGGCGCTCATGTGATAGCGGCGGTTCCAAAGCCTCGTGGACAAGGCGCAGACGAGCCAGGACCCCGCGCCGAGCAAAGCGCCCAGGAAGACACCACTCAGGAAGGCTTTGCGGTCGAAGGCGAGATTCCAAGCGACGCACCCTCCGACGAGGGAGACGAAGTCCTGGAAGCCCGTGAGGTGCGGCATCATCTACTCGGGACGTTCACCGCGTACGAGGGGTTCCCGCGTACATAGATTCTTGAACGCCTCACTCTGAGAATTCTCTTCTCAGAAAAGAGCGGGTAAGAAAAGGGAGCACGACCCCGAGCGAATAGATGTCGGTTCGGGTGTCGATGTCGAGCGCCGTCAGCTCGGCCTGCTCCGGGCTCATGTAGTCCGGGGTGCCGATCACTTGACCCAGCTCGGTGAAGAGGGTGTGCACGCTCAGGCGTTTGTCCGTCGCCTTCGCCACCCCCAAGTCGATGATCTTGGGAAAGGGCTTGGTGTCCTGGAGGGTCACCAGGACGTTCGAGGGCTTGAGGTCGCGATAGATGATGCCCTTCTGGTGGGCGTGTTGGACGCCGTCGCACACTTGGACGAACAGCTTGAGCCGCTCGCGCGTGCTGAGCCGCTGGCCATCGCAATAGTCCGTGATGGGAACGCCGGGAACGAACTCCATGGTGAAGTACGGGCGCCCCCGTCTCGGTCGAGCCCGCGTCGAAGACCTTGGCGATGCACGGGTGGTTCATGAGGCCAAGGCCTGTCGCTCGGTCTCGAACCGGGCGATGACCTGCTCGGTGTCGATCCCCGACTTGATCACCTTGATGGCAACTCGTCGGCGCATGGGCGCGATCTGCTCGGCCTCGTACACCTCGCCCATGCCGCCCTCCCCCAGCTTCTGGAGGACTTGGTAACCAGGGATGTTCAGCTCGGGCGGGCGGGCAGGCCTCTGCCAAATCGTGGTCTGATCGTCGGGCGCGCCAGAACTTTCCACCATAGCCAGCCTCAGGGAAAGGCGAGTCACAGTCTACCGCAGGCTCGTCCGGGGAAGCTAGCATCAAGCGCCAACGCGCCAACGCTGAGGAAGGGGCGAGACGCGCCGAGATAGACGCGGAAGCGGTATGCCGCGCGGGCCGGGTGGCCCTGGCTGGCTCAGAGCGGCGGCTCGAGTGTGGGTCGCAGCGCTGGCGAATCGGTTTTCGCTCGCCGGCGCGTGAGTCCGGGTCCCTGTGGCTGAGCCTCGTACTGCGCGAAGAGCCGACCCCACGGAGTTTCCTTGCGCCTGGCGCGGACGCTCTGAGTTTTCCTCTATGACAGTCCCGCCGGGTCTCAGTCCGCGCGGAGCGTCTGGCTCGGACGAATGCCGAGCGCGGCCGCCCGGCACCCACGCGGCCAGCAGGCCGGCGGCGAGCATCAGTCCGCCCACCCCCCGATAAGGAGGGCACGCACGCGCGGCCTGCGACGGCCCGTAACAGCTGGACCCGTGACGCGCCGAGCGCTGCGCGGATAACGATCTCGCGGGTGCGCGCATTCGCGGACTGCTCTCCGCGGCGCGGGCACGGACCTGTCGTGGTGGCAGGGTGAGGGAACGCTCCGAGGTGTTCGCTTCGGGATGCGTGGCCTCGAGATTGCGAACGAGGCGCCCGGGTCGTGGTCTTTGGAGGAGGGGAAGCTCTCGGTCTCCGATTTCCGAATGACGCGCGGACGAGACGCGCCTGGTTCTCGAGGGCGAGGCACAACCCTTCGCCGACCCGGTGTCGTGGACCGCGCGCGCGTCGGGACGGATCGACCACGAGATCTCGAGGCCGTTCCTTGAGGACCTCGGCCTGGCCTTCAGCGGCATCACCGAGCTCTCCATGCGCGCCGACAAGTCGGGCGAGGAGCCGCTGGTCCTTGCCGGACGGGGCACGTTCGCGAATGCGCGCCTCGTCGTAAGGGACCCCCCGATCTCGTTCACCAACGTGTCGGGTGAGATCGCGCTCTCGGGGAGCTCCATCTCCCTCACGCGGCTCTCCGCCGACTCCGGCGGAGGGAAGATCGAGGCCGAGGGCGCGCTCGCTCTCGAGGGCGGGACGCTCCGCGACGTCGACCTGCGAGCCAAAGCCCGCTCCGTCCGTCTCAACTATCCGGAAGGTTTGCGAAGCGAAGTGAACGGCGAGCTCCGGTTGCGAGGCCACCCGGATCGCCTGCGGCTCACGGGAGACGTGGACCTCACGCGCGCGCTCTTGAGCCGGGACATCAGCGTCGAATCCGAGCTCCTGCAATCCCTGTCCCGGGTCAGCGCTGCTTCCGCGCCGAGCCCGTTCGCGTCCAAAGTCGAGCTCGAGCTCCGCGTCCGCGCGGCGGAAGCCTTTCGCATCGACAACAACCTCGCCCGCATGGAAGCCTCGGTGAACCTGACCGTCGGGAGCACGCTGGCCTCACCGGAGCTCACCGGCATCGCCTCGGTTCGTCCTGGCGGTCGGTTTCGGTTCGGGGGAAACGAGTATCGGGTCGAGACCGGTCGGATCCTGCTTCAAGGCTATCCGACGGACCCTCCCGAGCTCAACATCACCGCGCGCACTTCGGTCGGGGAGTACGACATCTGCCTGGTCTTGCGAGGGTCGACGGACAACCTCTCGACCGAGCTCAGCTCGGAGAGCCATCCCCAGCTCTCCCGGGGCGACGTCGCCTCGCTCCTCATCACCGGAAGAACCCTGGGCGAAATCTCGAGCGCGAGCCGCGACATCGTCTCGAACCGCATGGTGTCCTATCTCGGGTCGACGCTCGCGGATCTCGCGAAGCTCGGGATCGGGGAGGCGCTTCCGTTCGAAATCGTCACCGTCGAGCCTTCCCTCATCGCGGGGGAGGCCGACCCGGGGGCGAGGTTCACCATCGGCGCGCGCTTCAACAATTCGCTCTCGCTGGTGTACTCCATTGGCCTCGACAACGCCGAGAACCAGATCTGGGTGGTCGACTACGAGCTTCCGCGCCGGACCCGGACTCAAGTCGTTCGCGACGAGGACAACGAGTACACGTTCGGACTCTCCCAGGAGATCCGGTTCGACCTCCGGAACCGATCGAGGAGCGAGCCCACGAGGGAGCGGATATCCGAGGTGATGGTCGCCTTCGAGGGCGACGCTTCGGAGGACGAGGTGCGGGCCCGGCTGGATGCGAAGCCGGGAGACCCTTTCGACTACTGGACGATCTGGGAGAAGGCGGAGAAGGTCCGGCGGGAGCTGCGCTCAAAGGGCTATCTGGAAGCCGTCGTGGACGTGGCTACGACGCCGAAGGAGAACGGCGGCATCGGGGTCGAGTACCGGATCCGGGTCGGACCCAAGGTGAGCTTCGCGTTCCCGGGCGACGAGCCCGACGGGTCGCTCGAAGAAGCCCTCGAGAACGCCTGGACGGGAGATGCGAGCGATTCGTTCCTCACCGTCGACCTCGCGAACCTCGCGACGGGAAAGCTCTTCGAGGATGGCTACTTCACGGCGACCGCCGAGGTCACAACGGAAAGAAGCGAACGGGAGCTCCTGGTGAAGGTGTTTCTAGGGCGCGGACCTCGGGGGAAGAGAGTGGCTCTCGACGTCGCCGGCAACGAGGCCGCCGGGGATTCCTTTCTCCTCGCGACGCTTCCGAAGCCGCGCTCGGCGGCGTTTCACGATCTCCTCACCACGAAACGATCGCGGTTGAAGCAGATCGTGGCCCTTCAGTACGCGTCTTTGGGATTCGTCGCCGCTTCGATCGGCGATCCCGAGACCGCTTTCGACGAGCGGACGGGAGACTACCGGGTCACGATCCCGGTGACGGAAGGACCGCGATTCCTCCTGGGCAGCATCGAGCTCGAGGGGGTGACGCCTGAAGACGAGTCGGAGCTCCGCTCGAGGCTCTCTCTCCGGGAGGGCGAGCCGTTCCGCGTGCAGTCCTTCGCGGAAGATCGCTCGGCGGTCGCCGCGTTCTATCGCGAGCGCGGATTCGTCGAAGTCGAAGTGGAAGCGGCGGTCGTGGAGCGGGAGGGTACCGCCGAGCTCGGCGTACGCTTCGCGGTGAGACCCGGTCCGCGGGTGATGGTCGCGGAGGTAGAGGTCCGGGGCAACGACACGACGCGCGAGAGCGTCATCCGGCGAGAGGTCAAGCTTCTGCCCGGAGCCCCGCTGAGCGCCTCGTCCTTGAGAGAGACCGAGAGGGGCCTCTACGAGCTCGGCATCTTCCAGTCGGCAGAGGTGGTGGTGGAAGAGCCGCTAGAGGCGGAGGCCGACGGCTCCGAGCTCTCGAGCCGCGCGGTCCGCATCGCCGTCGTCGAGACCCAGGATTTGGAGCTCGACTACGGCGGACGTGCCTCGACCGACGGGTTCTTCGAGGTGCTGACCGAGATCCGGGCGCCGAACCTCTTCGGGCGCGCCCAGAACGCGGCTCTCCGGGCGCTCGTCGGGAGCGAGCGTAAGATCTTCCGGTTCTCGTACCGCAGCCCCTACCTCTCTCGGTATCGGCTGGACACCAACTTCTTCGTAGAAAGGAGCATCGAGCACGAGGGCATCGAGCCCTTCGACTTCACCGACCGAATCTGGACGTTCACCGGCCAGCAGACGCGCCCCATCACCGAGAAGATCAACACCCAGTGGAGCTACACCTTCCGGCGGCTCGTCTCACAATTTGGAGAGGAGTTCGAGGGCATCTCCCGCAAACGCAGCATCATCACCGGGTCGGTCATCGGGGATCAGCGGGATAACTTGCTCCGCCCGCGGCGCGGGAGTCTCTGGCTTCTCACGGCCCAGCTCGCCCCCGAGTTCCTGGGGTCCGACCTGAGGTACACGAAGATCATCGGGCAGCTCTTCACGTTCGTTTCTCTGAGCGAAGGCGTCGTCTGGGCTTCCGGCTATCGCGCCGGTGCCGCCAACAGCTTCGGCCAGAGACTCGATAAAGACGACGGTTTCCGCGCCGGCGGCCCCAACTCCGTCCGGGGATTCGAGCAGGACTCCCTCGGTCCCGTCGATATCGTGGAGAAAGGCGGCGGCGGGCTCGTGGTCTTCAACCAGGAGATTCGGTTTCCGCTCTGGTGGCGGCTTCGCGGCGTCGGGTTCTACGACGCTGGAAACGCGTTCGAGACCGCGTCCGACATTCGGTTGGGAGAGCTGAGGCAGAGCGTAGGCGCCGGGCTGCGGTTCGAGCTTCCGTTCGGCCTCATCCGCCTGGACTGGGCCGCCGTCGTGAACCCGAGGCCAGGCGAAAAGCCCTGGCGCTTTATCTTCAGCCTGGGGGATGCGTTTTAGTTGTGCTGCGGTTGGGCGTCCGAGAAGCCTACTTGTGCTCTTTCTCCAAGAAGGTTGCGAGAAGCCTCCTGGCCAAGGCATAAACGTCTTCTTCCGTGCCGGGCGCTCGCGCGGCAACAAGGAGGACGGACACGAGCTTCTGACGAGGATCCACTCGATAGAGCACGCGGAACCGATCGCGCGCCGCCCGGAGACTGTAAACGCCCTCGAGCGGAGCCCTCAAGGGCTTTCCTTTCTTATCGGGGCTTTGGGTCAAGCCATCGATCGTCTTCGTGAGCTCCCGCTGAAGCTTTCTTTCCTTGATGGCTTTGAGTGAGCGAACCCCGGTAGGGGCAACCTCGATCCGGTAACGAGGAGGCGACACTGACTCATCCTCTCGTCGTCATTCGGGCAACCGCAGCCTCCTCTTCGTCTCGCGCCAGGAAATGCCCTTTCCTGTTTCGATCTCCTGGAGCGCTCGACGAAGCTTGGAAAGGGTGGGCTCGTCGGCCACGATCTCGAGGGTTTCGATCAACGCGTCATAGACCTCGGAGGACATCAAGGTCATAACCTTCTTGCCCCGTTTGACTACCTCCACGATCTCATCCGGGCTTCGTTCCATTTCCTCGGCGACCCGCAGGAGCTGATTCCGAGCCTGGGTCACGGTCATCGTTTTCATATCGTCCTCCGCACACCTAAGTGTACACTATCATGTGCATGTGTTCTCGTCGACGCCGGGCTCCGGCTCGTGTTCCCCTTCCTCATCCGCCGCCGTGGTGAACTCGAGACCCCCTCTGTGACGAAAGGCCTGGCGCCTGCTATTCAGCCTGGGGTATGCGTTTTGGTTAAGTCATCTTCTCTGGAAGCAGCAGCCGCTCCGGCTAACCCGTTCGCGCTCCCCGCCCTATGTGCGACACCCTGGCGACTTCATGGGGGCCATGCGGAAATCCTCGCAGCGGCGATTCACCGAGTCGGTGCGCGACAGCGCAATCGACTCTCACGCCGCGGAACGGCCGTTCCAAGGTGCCCCGGTCGAGTGAGCGGCGCAGGGACACTGCGTCGCCGACTAAGCTCCCGACTCTGCCTTCAGTGCTTCCCTGGCTCGAGCGGCACGCCGCGCCGGGCGGAGAGAATGTAGGCTTCGACGGACCTCAGGCGCGGATCGTTCTCCGGCAGAGGCTTGCCCTTCATCGGGTTCTCAATGCACCAGTTGATCATGTCGCGCAGAAGCGAGACCTTCTTGCTTTGCATCTGGAACTTGGGATAGGTCTCGGGGTGCGTGTTCGCCGCGTCAGGATGGCACATGTGGCACGAGACCCCAATGGTGCCCCCGAGCGCCTGCCAGCTATGAAAGTTCTGGTAGCCCTCCGCAATCCACTTCTCTTCCTCCTGCTTCCAGAGGAGCTGATCGCGTTCCGTGAACTTGGTAGGCTGAGCGGTCTTTTGTTCGGTCGCCTGGGCGGCCGGGGCTGGCTCCGGTTTCGCAGCCGCAGCCGCTTCCGCCTGCCAGGCTGTCCAGCGTTCCGCGCCCGCCGTCTCTCGCCAGACCAACATCATTTCCCGAGCGACTGTCCGGGCCTCCAGCGGCGCGAGGGCTTCGCCCGGCTTCAGTCCAGTAACTGTGAACGTCGACGCGCCGTCACAGAGCGATACGGTAACTTCCTCCGCACGAGCCCCTTCCGAAGCTGACGCACTTCTCCAAAGCAAGCTCGCTAGCGCGAGCCCGGCAAGAACCAGCGACACGGCGAGGGCGGCGCACTGCGCGAACGACTTCTTCAGGTCCATGGTGTTCTCTCCTTACTCCTCAGTAATTGACGTCAGTCTCCCGCGCCGGACGATCCGCCGCGCCGTCCGAGTCCAGGTAACGGGCGCTCACGCGAATGGGATTCCGGCTCCAGAGGTTGTAGTGCTTGTCCACGTGTCCACCCTTGAGAACGTCCACACGGCCGTCGCCGCAGCCGTCGAACTCGTCGAAGGGGTCTGCGCGGTTCATGCGCACCGTGAGCTTGGGGAGACCCTGCGGCGCGTAGGGCCAGGGCCACGCGGTCGAGAGCATCCCGTGAAAGTGAATATTGCCGACCTTGTGAGAGAGCATTTGGTGCGTGTGACCGTGAATCACCGTGACAGTTCGGAACGGGGCAAGGATCTTCTGAACTTCTTCGGCATCGTCCGTCCAGAAGTTCCAGGCCCTGTAAATTTTGTAGAGCGGCGAGTGGGAGAAAACGATGAGCGGCATCTCCCTGGAGACTTTATCCAGATCCTTCTGAAGCCAGTCGCGCTGTTCGGCGCCAACCGTGAACGGGCGGCCATTCGGGGTATCAGCCTGGGCCATGGCAAGCATCCGCTCGATCGGGGTCATCCTGGGACCTGTCCAGTAATCCTCCACGAGTACGGAGTTCAGCACGACGAAATGGATGCCTTTATGGTCGAACGAGTAGACGTCGTTCCCGAAGTGCTTCCGCCAGGCGTCACCCAGGTCGAAGTACCAGTCGTGCTCTCCCACCACCATGTAGAGCTTGGGCTTGAGGGTCTTGAGGAGCTGCGCACCCTCAGCGAGCTCGGCGGGCTGGCCGAGCTGCGCCAAATCCCCTCCGAAGACCACGAAGTCGGGCTCGGGATCGAGCGCGTTCACGTCGTAGATCGCTTTCAGGGCGGCTCGCACGAACCGCTGGTTCAGCTTCCTCTCGTAGAGGTGCGTGTCGGAGATGTAGGCAAAGGTGAACGATGTTTCCGGGCCCTGCGCGTGGACGACGTCGACGGACTGAAACGAGTGAGGAAGGAGTTTCCCCGTAGCGAGTGCCGCCGCAGCCGCCTCTCCCGCCGCCTTGACGAAATCCCGACGGCCTAGTCGAGCAACACGATCGAAGTACTTCGACCGGTCGGCTAGATAACGCTGGCACCTGTCCTTCATTCTATTCGGTCTTACAGCCGCCGTACTCCGACTCTAGCCCACTCTGTCGCAGTATGGTAAAACCCGATTCGTGAATTTCAAACTGTCCCATCTCAGTGCATCGCTGCGTGAGGTCTTCGGAGAAACCCTTTCGGTGAGAGCTCGTTGGGATTCATAGGAATGTTCAGCATCGTCTTATTGGTCCTCGGCGGCCACTTGCTTCCGCAGCAGCCGGAATCCTCGGCCCCGGTCGCCTTACGCATCGCGGATTGGAAGGTCTGGCTCGAAGAGCCGGGGCCGACCTTGCCAGAGGCAACGGGTATAAACCCTTGGCAGGCGCCCCTTCCAGCAGGCAGCTCGGCCCGGTTGCAGGAGGAACGGCCCTCGCTCTACTGGACACGTACCTCGCTCGACCTGATCGTCAAGTACCAGCTCAATCCCCTGCGGGCCTCGCGCGTGCTGGCCCTTCTCCACGTTGCCACGCACGACGCATTGGTGCGGGGCGTCCGAGGGGGCGGAGACGAGCGTATCGCCTGGGTCGCAGTGCATCGTGCGTCGAGCCTGACACTCGCGGACCTGTTCCCTCAGGAACCCGCCGAGCGGTTCGAGGCCAAAGGGCTCGTCGCGGCTGCGGTCTTCGCCGAGTCCGATCCTGACAAGGCCCTCTTGATGTGGGCGATCGGCGGTGAAGTGGCTGGCGCCGCCGCCGCCCAGGCGCGTAGTGACGGATCCGACCGTGTTTGGCCTCTGGACCGTCGTCCCCCCCCGGCGCCGGGACGCTGGCGACCGACGCCTCCAATCAACTCGTTCAATCCACTCGAACCTCTGGCCGGGGAGTGGCGGCCCTGGGTGCTTCCGAATGGAGCCGCTGTTGAGCCTCCCGAACCCGTACCGTACGACAGCCCAACGTTCTGGAAGGAAGTGGCGGAGGTCAAGCGCGCTGCCGAGTCGCTCACGCCGGCCCAGAAGGCGATCGCCGAGACATGGAATCTGGATCGGGGCACGGTCACTCCGGCCGGAGTCTGGAACCTCAAAGCCGCGGACCTCACCCAGGACCGGAACCTCTCAGCGCCTGAGACGGCACAGATGTTCGCGGCGCTCAACGTCGCGATGATGGACGCCTTCATCGCCTGCTGGCACACGAAGTACAAGTGGTGGACGGTAAGGCCGATCAGCGTCATCCGCGACCGATACGATCCGGAGTTCCTGTCCCACCTCATCACGCCCTCCTTCCCGTCGTACGTGTCCGGGCACGCGAGCGCGTCGGGAGCAGCAGAGGTCGTCCTGGCTCGCTTCTTCCCGGAGAAGGCCGACTGGCTGCGAGCCCAGGCCGAGGAAGCCGCTCTATCGCGCCTTCTCGGCGGCATCCACTACAGGAGCGACAACGACGCGGGGCTTGCCCTCGGGCGCGAGGTGGGCCGCCGCGTGGTTCAGCGCGTCTTCGGGCAGAGCCAGGGGACTCCGTGATTCGCGAACCGACGTACGGCTTGGGGGTCGCGACCAGCGCAGAAGATCGCGGCCCGAACCCAGTAATGCAATAGGGGCGTACGACCGCGACGACCGTCTCGCCGGTCGCAGTCACAGGGAGAGGGAAGCGGGCTCGTTGCGTTTGACCTTGCGCCCGGACCACTCCGTCCTCCGAGCTCAGAAGCGTGACGTCATAGCGGACCGCGGTCGGGACCGGTAACCACGCGATTTCCAGCTGGTCGTTGCTCACGGCGATCCGCAACGGCGCAGGGCACAGGGGCGACGTGTCGATCTGGAAGGTCGCGGCCTTTTCACGGAGCCGACTGCCGTCGTCGGCCGGGCACCCGGCGGTCACCCGCACTTTGACCGCGGCGCGGAAGTCCGTCAGGGGCTGAGGAGGCCTAAACGTCGTACCACTCACCTGCGTATCCAGCGAGACGAGGACCCGTCCCTCAGGGACATGGCTCTCGATCTCAACACGATATCGGTTCGCTCCCAGGATTGCCCGCCAGACCACGACCGGCCGAGTGTCCGCCACGGTTGCGTGGATGGCTGGTTTCGCCACCTCGACCTCCTGACACGCGAACGAGCCGGAGCACTCGGAAATTGAAAGGGACACTGCCCGCAGGAGGTGGAGCCAGCCCGCGCCCACTCCAATCCGGCGGCCTAGCACAGCCCGAGACGATGTGCCGCTGGGTCGCGGTCTCTTCGAAGTGATCAGGTCGGAAGGCCCAGTAACCATGCCTCGCTATGGTCGACTCAGTTGCACGAGCCGATTGACTGGCACCACGGCCAGAGCCAATGGTCTGGCCTTCGGCTCTTCAGCGTCGACATGCGGGCCAGGGAGACACCACGAGCCGCCTGTTACCGGAACGGGACGGAAAAGCTGCTGCCCAACCACTTGAACAGACTGCCCCTCAGGACTACAGGCCGCTGATTTACAGAGCCGTGGCCTCCAGACTTGTCAAAATAAACGGCGCCCATGCGGCGATCATCTGGGCCAAATAAGATGATTGCCCACCGTAGGTCAGACATCTGTTGTTCTAGCTGGGCAGTCGTGGACTTCATGGCGTCCTCTAGCGCCTTTTCGTGTGCGCCACCTCGGATGTCTCGAATCGTCAGCTTATAGTGGAACTGCTTCTCGATCATTTCGGGCGTAATACGCGTTCGTGTCAGGACGTCTGGGGGGATCTGAAGGATCTCTACTCGACCGACCTCGCCGCGGGCAAGCGTCCGGGTCAATCCGTCTATATCAGATTGCGGCTCGTTCACTTGGATCTCCTGAAGAAATCCTGACGCCAAGAGAAAGAAGACGCAAACCGGTGCTGCCCTTGCATTCATCCTATCTCTCCAAAGGAGTCCTAACGCGAAATGGCATGCCACGATGGTCCGTTCGCGTACTCTCTCCTAGGGTACGAGCTGCTTGGGCTTCTGGACCGAGAATCACCCGCCGCTCTTCCAAGTTATCGTAGTCGGGCCATGGGATTCCACCGACTAGCCTTTGCCACCAGTTGGCTTGCGCATGTGCCATCTCGTGGCCCAACCCCAGCGCTGGTGATTGGCTGCCGGCAGGGGTGCAGACAGCGTCGCCAGGCCCAGGGAGAATCCTCAATGCGCTATGCGGGTCCCAGCTAATCGTCCTGTTTGAATAGCGATAACTGTCGTCGTCAAGATCGTTGAGCACAACAGTATAGGTAACCGAATCAGCGTCCAGAGCGTCTATGATTGCTGCCATTGGGGGGTCGCGCCGGAGGTAGTTGACCGCCTGATCATAGAGATTCCTGTCTCCGACGACAACGATCTCGAGACCGAGCGGATCGATCAGAGAGACGGGATTCCCACCGACGTACCTGTATAGGTTAATGCCACCATCAAAATGAATCGGGTCTTCGCCAATAAATCTCCCGAGGTCGGGGTCGTAGTACCGCGCCCTGTAGTAGTAAAGGCCCGTCCCGTCGTTCTCGCGAGCGGTGTACTGGATCGGGTTGCCTTCGTCCGGGCCGAGCGCATTGGTCTCGCCGTAGGGACTGTACGCGTAGAAGTTCTGAACGGAGCGGTCAGAGCGCGTCTGAGCGATCACGGTGTTTAGGGCGTCGGTCAGATAGTAGCGGCCACCCAACGGTGAGTAGCGCGCGATCACCTCGTCGAGGCCTAGGCCCGTTAGTAACCCGATCTGTTCGCTGGCCGTCACTTCGCCGACGGCTTGTAGCCCATCGTAGATGTAGTCCACCCGCTGGCTGTTCAC
The DNA here is from genome assembly GCA_964553925.1 of uncultured Acidobacteriota bacterium. Taxonomy (GTDB): domain Bacteria; phylum Acidobacteriota; class Vicinamibacteria; order Marinacidobacterales; family SMYC01; genus DAISKN01. The sequence continues at coordinate 22,821 of CAZKNR010000406.1, read as the reverse complement.
GGTCTTGGTGATCCTCCGGCCGAGGGCGTCGTATGCGAAGGTCGCCTCAATGCCGGAGCCGGTAATGCTCGTGAGCCGGTTACGGCTGTCCCATGTGTAGAGAGTGACGTTACCGGCGGCGCCGCGCTCGACCTTGGTCGCGAGGTTGCCGTTCTCGTCGTAGCCGAAGTCAAAAGCCTGGCCCGTGGCGGTGAGAGTAAGGGACGTCATGCGATCCGCTTTGTCGTAAACAGCGGTGAAGGCGGTGCCCGCCAGAGGGTTCCTGCTGGAGGTATGGGTGATTCGCCGGCCGTTGGCATCGTAGCCGTAGTTGATGACCTCGACCACGGTCTCGTCGGGGTTCTTATAGACGATGCCAAGGAGGCGGTTCGCATCGTCGTACGTGAGCTGCTGACGGATTCCGTTGGGGAGCGTCTTCATGCGCAGCCGGCCCGCAGTGTCGTAGTCGAAGGTCGTCGTCTCGCCGCGGTAGACGATCGACCTGAGCCGGTTGGCCCGGTCGTAGGTGTATTCGGTGGTCTCGCCCACTACCCCGGTCACCGTGCGGGAGATGCGACGATCGAGCGCGTCGTATTCGTACGTGATCTCGGCCTGCATGCCATCGGTGGTCTGCACCTCGTGGGTCAGGCGGTCGACCGTGTCATAGGCGTACCTGAGGGTGCCCGCTGGTTCACTAATCTCGCTGAGGCGCCCGACGGCGTCGTAACTGAAGCGAGTCACGCCTTCCGGGCGAGTAATCGACGTCATGCGGTCCTGCTCGTCGTAGGCGAAGCTGGTCTCCAGGCCGCGCCGGTCGGTCGTCCTGTCGACGCGACCGGCCGAGTCGTAGTCGTAGAGTGTCGAACGGCCGAGGGCATCGGACCGAGTGGTTAGCCGATCGCCGGCGTCGTACTCGTAGGACTCGATAAGATTGCCGCGAGCGTTCGTCACACCGGCCAGGCGGCCAGCCGGGTCGTAGTCAAGCTGCGTCGGCTGACCGAGGGCGTCGGTGAAGCGCGTCATGCGGTCGATCCCGTTGTAGCTATAGCGGCTCTGGAAGCCCAAAGGCTCTGTCACGGCGACTCGCCGGCCTACCGCGTCGTACCCGAAGCGGGCCTCGTTGCCGAGGGGATCGATGGCCTTGACGGGGTCGCCGCTCAGCCCATATTCGAAACGCGTCACCTGGTCGAGCGGACTCGTGATCGTCTCCAGCTCCCCGCGCGCTGTATAGGCGAAGCTGGTGGTCTCGTTCAGTGGGTTCGTGGCCGTGAGGAGCGTCCCCTTGGCCAGGTTGTAGGTGAACTGCCAGGTCTGCGGCTGGTTCGCCTCATCGAAGCGGGTGATGCTCGTTACCTGGTTCCATTTTGGGTCGTACGCGTATTGCATGACCCGGCCCAATGGATCGATTTCCTCGACGACATTGCCGCTCGCGTCATATGAATACTTCCACGTGCGACCGAGCGGGTCCGTAGGCTCGGTGATCCGGTTACCTGCGTCGAGGATGAGCCAAGAGCGCTGTCCTTGGGCATCGGTGCGTGCCGTTGTCATGCCACGCGCGTTGAACTCCTTCGTGTAGGTCTGCCCATCGGGCTTGGTAACGGCGGTGGCGAAGACTGTGCCACCAAACATCCGCCAGCCAGCCTGGAAGTTCTCCCACGAGTCAACCGTCGGGCATTGGGAACCTTCACAGACCGTGTTCGGGCTCGTAACATGCGTGACGCACGAGCCGGTGACGCGGTAGGCGAAACGGTGCTCCCGCCCGTCGTAGCCCACCTGCCGAAGCACTCTTCGACCTGGACCGTAGAAGTTCTCGGTCGGGTTGGGCCGGCCGGGGTACAGGATCTTTTTCAGGCGCCGGCCGAACGAGGGCTGCGAGTCGCACACACCCGGGACTGCGAACTCGTCGTCGCCCACGTAGGTGTAGCGTGTTACACGACCGTCGGGGTCGGTCACGGTCTCGAGGCGGTCGTCCGGTGTGTAGGTGTGCTTCGTCGTGCGACCCGCGCTGTCACGGATCTCGGAGACGAAGTCGTTCGGGCCGTAGGTCATGGTAACCCCACGCTCGCTGGTGCCCACGGAGGTGATCCGGCCGTTGGATTGACGCTGAACATGCAGAACGTTGCCCTGCGGGTCAACCATCTCCGTGACAAAGGTCGGCGGGCCGCCACGGATGAAAATCGGCAGCCCCGGGAACGGATTGAAGCGCCACTTGCTTCCGTCGCGGAAGGTGAGCTCCCACAGATTCGCCCCGAGGTCCGTGGCCCGGAACACCGCGCCGTCGAAGCGGGGGTCGTCGAAGGGCCTGTACACGCCCGAGCCGTCGTCAACGAAGTTGACGCGCCGGTTGCCGGGCAGAACAAGGCGTTTCTGGGGTCCGTCGAACGGCAGGAATGCGATGTCGTAGTCGAGCACCCAGCCGAAGCCCAGCGAGCCCACGGTGCCCCCGATGTTGTTGAAGGCGTCCACGGGGTTGTAGGACATGCCGGTCTCGATCGGCGTGAGACCCCGACACCTCAGGCCGCCCGTGCTCGGCAGCTCCTGGCCAGTGGAGAGCTCGACCGGGTTGCCGGCTGTGTTGCAGGGTGCGTCCGGAGGCGGGTTTGGAGCGGGCAGCTGCTTCCCGAGGCACATGAGACCGCACACTCCACAGAAACGAGGCACGCCGCTTCCCGGTGGCATGCGCGCCGACCGACCGTCGGGAGTAATAATGGCCTGGCCCGCGATCTTCCACTCTCCGGATGCGGCCATCGGACTTCCATCGAAAAACCACACGTCCACGCTGTCGCCGGGCTCAGCCGCAACGTCGTTCGGAAGGGTCACGGGGATCGGCACGGTCGGAACGCCGCCCATCGGCGTCCCGAAGTAGAGCTGGTAGGCTGCTCCGGTCGGCGTCGGTGGCGGCGGAACGGGCAGATTGGCGATGTCGACCTTCTCGACTGCGATCCGAGTCTTCGGCACGTTGTCCCAACCGATGATCGAGGCGCCCGCCGGGAGCCGAATCTCGAGGCCAGGGAACCTCGGATCCGTGATCACTTGCTCCTGCGCCACGTTCGCAATAGGCGTGAACTTTTCGTCGCTCGGAGGCGGGTTGATGGTCCAATCCGGCAACACGGTGACCTGGTTCTCCGGAAGCGCCGTCGTATAGGGCCAGATGGGGTAAAGGGGATTGGCTGGCGTTGCGTCGAATCGGAACGTCACCTCCCCCGCTACCAAGCCCACGAGCTGGAAGTTGCCAGCGGCGTCTGTGGTCGTTTGGACGCTCGGGCCGAACTCGGCGCGCACGATCACCCCCGGGATACCGACCCCCTCGGGGGTGATGAAGCGACCCTTCACGCCGGTCACACCGGTTGCGGACTCGATGATCAGATTAAGGCCGGCGGTCCGCACGAGCGGTTGGCCCGCCTCGAGAAATTCGCCGCGTAGCATGACGGGGTAGGTTCCGGGTGTCGCGGCGCCTGTCGCACTGAGCTCCAACACCAGGATCTGGTTCGCTGCGAGTACCGGAGCAGGCAAGAATCCCGCGCTGGCACCAACGGGCAGGCCCTGAGCCGTGAGAGCGACGAGTCCCGTGAACGGCTGCGTGCCGGTCGAGATGAGTTGTACCTGCAATGAGTTGCTTGCACCACCGTGGACCGTGACGGCGGCCGGGCTCACCACGAGCTGGAAATCGCGCTCTCGAACGACGGTGAAGGGCGGGCTCGTCGCGCTGCCGCGAGCGTTTGTGAGCCGGATGGGTCCGCTCTCGGCAGTCGGCGGCACGCCAACCGAGAGTCGGGTTGGACTGGCAGCGAGCACGTTTCCGGCCACCGTCCCGCCCTGAGCCGTGGGAAATACCACAGAGTTGGCGGCGGGCGCGGGGTCGAACCCACTGCCGATCAGCTCGACGGTGGAACCGACTGGTCCGCTCGTGGGCGTGATGGAGTCGATGCGCAGCTCGGCTTGGATCGTGAAAATGATCGATCCCGAAAGCTTGCCCGGAGCGCTGGAGGTGAGCGTGAGTTGGCCCGACTCGCTCGCCGTGAGATCGAACTCGATCGTGGAGCTGCCGGCGGGAATCGTAACCGTGGGCGGGAACGTCGCGCCGCCGGTGCCCGTCGCGGCAAGCGCCACCTCAAGCCCGCCCGCTGGCGCCGCGGTACTTGAAGTGACGGTCACGCGGACTGTTTGCCCGACTGTGAGCTCCGTGTTCGGAGCGTTGAGGAGCAGCGTCTCCCGCTGCTGCACCCTCAGAAGGGTGCTCGCCGAGAGAGTGATCGGCTGCCCCGTAGCGATAGGCGTGAAGGTGTAGCTCGCTGAAATGGTGGTCTCTCCGGCGCTGAGAGCAGTCGCGACACCATCGGATTCAATCGAAGCCACCGAGGGGACGGACGAGGACCATGTCACCAAAGAGGTGAAGTCCTCCGTGCTGCCGTCGGTCATCGCGGCGCTCGCGGAGAAATTGACCGTGTCGCCCACGAACGCCGTGGGATTGGCTGGCAACACCGTAAAACCCAGGGGCTCGGAGGCGTCGACCGTCACCCGCGCGCTCGCGGATTGGCCGTTGAGCGAGGCGACGATAGTCGCTTCGCCGATCTCCAGAGAAGCCACGGCGAAGTCAGCGAACAACCCGCCGGCGGGGACGGTTACCGTCGGGGGCACCGAGGCAACGGCATCGTCGCTCGAGGAAAGTGCGACCGCCACGGGGCTGGTCGGTCCACGGGAGATCGTGACGCGGAGCGTACCCGGCGTGCCCTTGGGAAGTAGGAGAACATCCGGCGTCAGGCTCGTCACAACCGGCGGGGGCAGCGTCACAACGATGACGGCGGTGACCGAGGTCCCGTTCACGCTGGCCGCGATCGAGGCCATGCCGACGGAGAGCGCCGTGACGGGAATCTCCGCCGAGAGCGCGCCCGCGGTGACGGTTACGCTCGCCGGCACCTGCGCGACGGCGGGCGCGTCGTTGGTCAATGCGATGACGGTGTCTTGCGCTTGCGCGACGTTGATATGGACCGTGAGCAGCCCCGTCGCCCCCTCCTGCAATGGAAGCGGATTCGGGACGAGGGCAACGACTGCGGCGGGCTGTGCAGAGACTTCGACGGAGGACTGACGGAAAGTGCCGTTGGCGGAAGCCGTGAGCACTGCGTCGCCTTCGGCGAGCGCGTTCGCCACGAAGCTCGCGCTCGTGTCGCCCGCTTCAACCGTCACGGACGACGGAACCTGAAGGACCGCGGGATCGCTCGAAGCGAGTGCGATCTCGGTGTTGCCGACCTGTGCCGCGTTGATCCGGACGATGAATCCGGTCGTGGCACCCACCGTCACCCTGACGAATTCCGGTTCGAGAGCGACGACCTCGAGCGGCGGAGCAACTACGTTCACGAGGGCCGAAGCCGTCGAGCTGTTCAGACTGGCGGTAATGAGGCTCTGTCCGAGGTCGACGGCTTCGACTGGAACGTCGGTGGTCACCTCGCCGGCGGGGACGACCACGGCAGCCGGGACCAAGAGGATGCCCGCGGGCGAGCTATCGAGTAGCACCGTCGTATCCGAAGCCTGAGCCGCCGAGATCGTGAGCTGCAGCGTCGTCGATGCACCGATCGTGAGGGTCGAGAGGGACGGCACGAGGGAGACCACCGTGGGAGGCGCGGGCGTCACCGTGACCTGGCTCGAGGCGCTCGAGCCGTTCAGGCTGACCGTCACCTGTGCAACGCCGGGGGCGATTCCATCGACCGGTATCGGTGCCTGGGTCTGTCCCGCGGGCACCATCACGACTCCGGGCACGTCCGCGATGCCAAAGTCACTGCTCGTAACGGTGACGTCGGTGTCCACAGCGGGGGCAACCGACAGATTCACAGTGAGGCTGCTGGAGGCGCCCTGGGTGACGGCTAGGGCTGGCGGCACTAGGCTGACAACTCTCGGGAGATCCGGCGTCACGCGGACCGTTGCTGTCGCGCTTCCTCCGTTGAGCGAGGCCGTGACGGTTGTAATGCCCTCCGACAGTCCGGAGACGGGGATGAGGACCTCTGTCTGTCCCTCTTCGAAAGCTATGGAGCCCGGCACCGCGGCGATGTCCGGGTGCTCGCTTCGGACCTCGAGGAAGCCTGGCGCGTCGGGGACGGGCCCGAGCGTGGCGGTGAGCTGGCCCTCGGCGCCCACGGTAACCGAGAGGGGGTTCGGCGACAGCTCCGTGGGCACGGTGTCGGAGTCATCGGCAAAGAACGTAGCCTCGAAGAAGACTCCGGCACGGCCTACGATGATCACCAGGACCTGGTTCCTCGACGCGAGCGGCACGGGCCGGTCGAACTCGTACTCGTTCTTGTCGAAATCGTGAGGGCCAGCTACTCGGACGCCGTTTACGAACAACGAGGCCGTTTCCACGCGGTCGCCCCCGTCGGGGCGTCCATTCTTGACATGGACACGAAACGGGCCCGTGATATCGGGAGCCAGAGTGAAGCGATCGAAGTAGATCAGCTTCCGCGCCAGACGCTCGTACTTGTTAGGTCCGAAAACCACCTGCTCGGCGCCTTCGGCGGCGGCGCAGGGAACAAGCGCAAGCACGAGCAGACCCACGAGGAGAATGCCGACCCTCGATCTTGCCCGTTCCATATTCCTCTCTCGATTCAGCCGTCTAGGTTCTTACCGTGTCCATGCGTGAATCCTGACCACGACGTTTTGCGGAAGATCCAGGTTCACCGTCGCCTCGGCCGGCGCCACGTCCGTGTCGATCTCGGTTTCAACGATGATGCGGTCGCCCGAGTCCGGGGTGACCACAATGGCAATTGGAAGCGTGCCTCGGAAACCGGTGGCGCGAACGGTGATCGGCTGGCTCGAGGGGGAGTTGAAGGGCAGCGTAAAGACGAGCGGGCTCGCTGTGCCGGGAGGAATGTCACTTCCCGCCACGTGAATGATGTCGAGCCTTGGGACGGTGCTCGGGAAGACCGCCATGAAGGAGCCAACGGACAACGATTCCGTTGGGTGAAACTGCACGGTCAGCCCGGAACGATCGATGAGATCGACGCGGATCCTCCCGCGCGCCACGCCACCTCCGCCTTGTACATTGACGAGTCCCGCTCCACCGACGAAAGGTGACAAGATCCGGACCGCCCCACCGCTTCCGTTAGAAACAGCGCCAGTAAACCCTCCTCCAAGTGCCTCCACCGTGCCGTTGATGATGGCCCGTGTCGACGAACACACGAGGATGGCGCCGCCACCCCCGCCTCCTCCGAAGCCATCATCTCCGCCGCCCCCTGAGCCACCAACGATCGGAACCAGCAACGAACTTCCGTACGCAACTCCATCTGTGGGATTGTCCGTGAAGGGGTCTCCACCATAGGCGGCGTTTCCGCCGACCAAGTCCCCGATTCCTGGCGCTCCCGCGCCAGGGCCGTGGCCCGCACCCGGAGTTGCCCCGGCGATTCCGGGTGCCCCGCCGTCGAAGCCTCCCGGTCCCCCAACTCCACCGGCGAGGGACGTACTGCTCAACCCGTTGACAATGACGCGACCGAAGGGGTTGATTGTGAGATCTCCTGTCGACAAAAGGACGACCGGCGGGTTGAAACCAGGATTCCGACTGAACTCCAGGTTGCCCGACACTGTGATCGTCGTGAAGTGAAAGATGCCGTCATCCGGAACGCTCAGGGTCAAGGCCTCTCCCTCGGCAACGACCAAGGCGCCACGCGCGCCGGTGCTTCCACAACTGAATTGCGCCTCAGCAAGGCTTGGACGCATGACATTTGCGAAGGCGATCACCGCGCCCCACCAAATATGTTCCAGTCTCATGGCTCTTTCTCCTTAGCGTTCGTTGCCGCTTTACTTTGACGTTCGTCCGGGCGGGCGACGGAAACGTCGGGCGGAAGGGCGCCAGAATCTCCGGTTCCGGGACGCACCACCGTCAGCGTCGAGGGTGCCGCAACCATAACGTTCGACGGAATCCCGCTCGTTTCGCCGGTTCCGGGACGCACGACGGAAACGAACGAGGGCGCTGCCACGGCAACATTGGGCGCAAGGGTGCCGGGCTCTCCCGTTCCGGGACGCACCACCGTTAGGGCCGGCGGTGCGGCAACTGTGATGTTCGATGGTATCCCGCTCGTTTCGCCCGTTCCGGGACGCACGACGGAAACGAACGAGGGGGCTGCCACGGCAACATTGGGCGCAAGAGTGCCGGGCTCTCCGGTTCCGGGACGCACCACCGTTAGGGCCGGCGGTGCCGCAACCGTGACGTTCGAAGGAATCCCGCTCGTTTCACCCGTTCCGGGACGCACGACGGAAACGAACGGGGGCGCTGCCACGGCAACATTGGGCGCAAGAGTGCTGGGATCTCCCGTTCCGGGACTCACCACCCTCAGCGTCGGGGGTGCCGCAACCGTGACGTTCGATGGAATCCCGCTCGTTTCGCCCGTTCCGGGACGCACGACGGAAACGAACGAGGGCGCTGCCACGGCAACATTGATCGGTAACCCGCCTTGATCACCGACCCCGGGTCGCACGACGCGAATGAAATTCGGCTCGCCGACGGTTACATTTGACGGCAGACCTCCTGGATCGCCTGTGCCTAGTCGTACGACTCGAACGTCGGACGGACCCCCGACGACGAAACCCATGGATGGCACGATCGTGACGTTGGCTTCAGCGAAGAGCCCGGGGAAAGGAACACTGATGGCCTGGACCCTAACCCTGTCAGGGGCCGGTACGTCGGTGGGTGCGGTGTAAAGGCCATCCAGCGTGATCGTCCCGACCGTCGTATTGCCACCCTCAATCCCGTCAACAGTCCAAATAACTCGCCCGTCAGGCGAATCGACTACGGTAGCGCTGAATTGTCTGCGCTTTTCGACGATGACGCTCGCCTGCGTGGGAGAGATGGCAATGCCCGGGACTCGGAAGATGTTCGGTGATACAGCCGAGCCCGAGGGCGTCGTCACGCTGATCGGGCCCGATGTCGCGCCGTTCGGCACCTGAGTCGTAATATGGGTGCGACCTGCAGCTAGGACAAGAGCAGGCACTGCGTTGAAGGTAATCTGATTTTGGCTGGCAACGTCACTGAAGCCGACCCCAAAGATTTCGACAAACGTGCCTGTTGGTCCAATGCTCGGGTTCACGAACGTGATTTCGACCTGCGATGTGATATCCGAACGCCGAATCGCCAGGATATTCCCAACCGGGTCGTATTCGTAGAGGGTCGTGCGCCCATCCTGGTCCACAACTCCAATAAGCCGACCTAACGGGTCGTAGATGTAGCGGGTCTCCTGGCAGAGCGCAGGCCCAGCAATGATCAGCAGAATGACCTCGGATAGTGCACAAAGTCTCCGTTTGCTGAATCTCATTTCACGCAATCAACGAGGGTTCTGGTACCTGAATCCGCGGCGTCCCGATAAGATCCTCAAAATGTGAACGAAACCTCGAGAGCTCCCCGAGGATTTCCAGTCTCCCGGTCGGCCACGCCGGCTCTGCAGGTATTCGTTCGGGATGGATCTGGGATCTAATTACTGCCCTCGCCCTTGGACCCTTGCTTGCGGAGACACCGCGCCTCCAAGAAAGTGACTCGCTTGTCGTCGCGCCACGTCGCCCCAGCTGCTATCTACACTCCTCTTCACAAGTTGTCAAGATAATTTCTTGATTGCGCCGGGCCTAAAGCATCTTCCAGTCGGCGGAAGTGGTCGTCGAGGAGCCGCGGGACGGAGACCTGGAGTCCTCGAGCCGCGCGGTCCGCATCGCAGTCGTCGAGACCCAGGATTTCGAGCTCGACTACGGCGGACGCGCCTCGACCGAACGGGTTCTTCGAGGTGCTGACCGAGATCCGGGCTCCGAACCTCTTCGGGCGCGCTCAGCACGCGGGCCTCCGGGCGCTCGTCGGGAGCGAGCGGAAGATCTTTCGCTTCTTGTACCGCAGCCCCTACCTCTCTCGGTACCGGCTGGACACCGACTTTTGGGTCGAGAGAAGCATCGAGCACGAGGGGATCGAGCCCTTCGACTTCACCGACCGAATCTGGACGTTCACCGGGCAGCAGACGCGCCCCCTCACCGAGAAGATCGACGCCCAGTGGAGCTACACCTTCCGGCGGCTCGTCTCACAGTTTGGAGAGGAGTTCGAGGGCCTTTCCCGCAAACGCAGCATCGTCACCGGCTCCGTCATTGGCGACCATCGGGATAACGTGCTCCGCCCGCGGCGTGGGAGCCTCTGGCTTCTCACCGCTCAGCTCGCCCCGGAGTTTCTTGGTTCCGACCTGAGGTACACGAAAGTCTTCGGGCAGTTGTTCACGTACGTTTCGCTCCGCGAGGACGTCGCCTGGGCGTCGGGCTACCGCGTCGGCGCCGCCAACAGCTTCGGCCAGAGACTCGACGAGAACGATGGCTTCCGCGCCGGCGGACCCAACTCGGTCCGGGGCTTCGAGCAGGATTCTCTCGGTCCCGCCGATATCGTGGGACAGATCGGCGGCGGTGGAGTCGTGGTCTTCAACCAGGAGATCCGGTTTCCACTGTGGTGGCGGCTCCGGGGCGTCGGGTTCTACGATGCCGGAAACGCGTTCGAGACCGCCTCCGACATCCGGTTGTCCGAGCTGAGGCAGCGTGTCGGCGCCGGGCTCCGGTTCGAGCTTCCCTTCGGCCTCATCCGCCTTGGACTGTGCCGCCGTCGTGAACCCGCAGCCGGGCGAGACGCCCTGGCGCTTGAACTTCAGTCTCGAGGATGCGTTTTAGTTTAGCGTTAGGGAAGCGGAAAGGCGACCCCATAGATGATCCCGCCTCCGAGCCCACCAAGATCATGCCGTTCGCCACATCGAAGGACGGGGCGCCTACCCCGGACAGCCCGTCCCCCAGCTGGACGAATCCGGCGACCGACCCGGTCGTCGCGTTCAATTGGTAGAGACGGCCATTGTCCGACCCTACGAGAACGGCATTCGTCCCGGGGACGAAAAGCGGTGTCGAGGGCTTTCCCATGCCGATCGCCGACGTGTCCCAATTCTTCGTGACGCTCCCTCCGTTATCGCGAAGTGACCAGAGCAGCGTTTCCGTGGATAGGAGCAAATTGTTGGTCCCAAACTGGGGAAAAATGAATCCCTTGAGCCCCATGTCCATGGTGTCGTACGGTAGCAACCATTTCGGAGCTGCGGATGGATTATTACGAGCGCCAGGGGGGCGCCCTCGCTTCGCTGAAGTGGGAGCCGGTCACGACTCCCGGTCCCGGGACCGGGCCGGGATGGGACGAACTTTTGACGACTCTGGGAGTCTTCGTAAAGGCGGCGGTCGTTTCTCCGGGAACGGGCTATTGGAAGCTGGCGCGCGCGAGGTTCGAAAGCGACGGCGAGGTCCTCCGCCGGGAGGGGGAAGGGAATCCCGTGGGACGCACTACATCTATTATCGCCCTCTGGATCCGAACGGAGCGCCGATTCAAGGCCAACGGGTCTTCACGGCCTGGCCCACGTCTGGACCGACCAACCAGGTGCAGCATTTCACGAAGGGCGGAGGCTTGGACGATTACTGGGGAGTATTTCCGATGTCGGGAGGATGGTGTCCCTTCTATCCCCAAGGGGGCCGGGGTCCCTTCGGCGCCTACGTGGGAGACGCTCCGAGCGACGAGGTCTGGGGCATGGGGATGCCGTGCAATCGTCGCGTGAGCTTCCGGTTGACGTGGCGGTGGACCGTTCGATGACCGCTCACATCTTCGAGAGGAACGACCGTACTGCGGGCGCCTCGGGAGCGTCGGGAGCGAGCTCCAGGAAACGCCTCAGGTGGGCGATCGAGAGGTCCTTCTTGTCGGTCTGGTTGTACGCCATGCCTAGATAATAGTGGGCGTAGGCGTGATTCGGCGAGCACTTCGTCGCCTTCTCGAGCTCGGGAATGGCCTCGCTCGTGTTCTTCATCTTTACGTACGCGAGCCCGATGCCGAAATGCGCTTCGGCGTAGTTGTCGTCGAGCGCGATCGCTTTCTTCAGAGGCTCGAGGGCGGCTTCCGGGTCTCCCGCGTAAATCCGCGCGAGCCCGAGATGGGTCAGGAGCTCCTTGTCCTCGGGCGATCGCTCGACTTCTGCCGCGAGAGCGCTCGCCGCTTCGGTGTACTTGCCTTGCTTGTACAGCTCGACCCCCGCGGTCTGCGCCCAGGCCAGAATCGGTATCGTGAGGGAGATCCCAATCCAGGCGATGCGTTTCAATGATTTTTGTCCTCCCGCTCTGTCTCCGAAAGGAGACGCTCCGAAGCTCTTCAGGTGCTTCGCCCTAATTGTACGCATGACACGTGCCAAAAAAGGGTGTTTGCTATCACCCGAGAAAAGTCGCGATGTCCGGAAGTTCTTTCTTGCTAATTTTGGGCACGCGGGCACCTTCCTTCGGGTAGCCCACGACGAGGATGAGGAAAGCCCTCTCATGGCTCGGCCGGCCGAGGATCTCGTTCAGAAAACCCATCGGGCTCGGGGTGTGGGTGAGCGAGACGAGTCCGGCGTTGTGGACGGCCGCGATCAGCATCCCCGTCGCGATGCCCACGGATTCCGTGACGTAATAATGTTTGACCTTGCTCCCGTCCGCCCCGACGCCGTGGTTCTGCGCGAAGATGACGATAAGGTAAGGTGCTGCCTCGAGAAAGGGCTTGTGCTCGTCGGTCCCGAGAGGCGATAGCGCCTCGAGCCAGTCGTCGGGGGCGCGCCCTCCGTAGAACTCCCGCTCCTCCGCTTCGGCGGCCTCGCGGATCCGCTTCTTGATCGCGGGATCGGCCACGGCGACGAAATGCCAGGGCTGCTGGTTCGCCCCGCTCGGAGCGGTGCCCGCGGTGAGAAGACACTGTTCGAGGATCTCCCGGGGCACGGGTCTTTCGGAAAACTCGCGAACGGTGCGCCGCTTTCGGAGCTGCCGGTAGAGCTCGGCGGCGCGCCGCTTCATCTCCTCGACGGGGAGCTCCTCGTACTCGGAAAGCGGAATGAGCTCGGGCTTTTTCATCGCGTCAGGATGCAGATCGAAACGGCGCTCGAGACCCGGTCCTCGCGGAGAGCCGCAGCTCCGGCGAGGAAGCCTTGCGGGTCCTCGTCGACGTCGGTATTTCCCGGAGGCCGCGCATAGAGGACCCGCGCGTGGAACACGTCCCATTCGGCGAAGTACGGCGGGCGCCGTCGCGCGCGAGCTCGCGATAGAAGTCGAGATTCCACGGAGAGTCGGTCTCGATGGCGTCCAGCGTCGGGGCGAAGCTCGCCGAGCCGAGAAAACTCCCGCGGGTCACGTGCCGGCCGCGGTGACGGTCACTGGAATGACGGCCGCGCTCGCCGGGAGCTGGAAGTTTCCCGAGGCGTCGGTGCGAGCGCTTCCGGCGGAAGACTCGATCAGAGCTCCGGAGACGGGGCTGCGGCTGAGCGTTTCGAGGAGGCGTCCGCTCACGGCCGCGACTCCGGCGCCCAAGGAGGCCGATGCGCCGGTCGACGACGCGGGTTGCGAGCCGCCGCAGCCGGCGACGGCGGAGGCCCAGATTAGCCAAATTAGGACGATTAGAACGAAGACCCGGTTCATTCCGGCTGTATTCTATTCTTACGAAGCTCGCTCTCGAAGAGCTCCTCGAGCGCGCCGGCGCCCCTCGCCGAAACCTTCTACCGTACCCTCTCGCGGAGAAGCCTCAGGCAATCGCCTGCGGCACCTCGAGCTCGGGCATGGGCCGCGCGGTGAACACCCGCCGGCAGGGTTTCGCGATCCAACGGGCCCACTGCCGGGCGCGTCCGGCGCGGGCGCTGTCGGTCGCGAGGCCGGTGTTCGCGTACATCTGGCGGAAGAGCTTCGAAATGAGGATGTAGGCGATGCGATCCCGGAGCTTCGTCGTGCACCCCGATCGCTTCCAGACCGCCGACAGGCGGTAGAAACGGTTCCATACCTCCTGGGTCCGGCTGCGGATCTCTTCGGGCGTCATCGCCGGGTGTGGAAAATAAAACTTGGGGCGCCGATTCCTGGGGATGAGCCAGAAGCGGTTGAGAGGAATGCCGTCGACGTTGAGGCCTTGCTCATCGATCGATTTCTCCCAGCCCTGAAAGTCCACGGTCCCGGGGAACGGGGTCAGGGTGACGAACTGCGCGAAATCGATTCCCGCTTCCTGCGCCAGCGCCGCGGTGGCGGCGAAGGTGTCAGGACGATCCGTGGGGAGGCCGAAGATGAAGGAGCCGAGGACCCGGACGTCGTTCTCGACGAACGTGCGGAGCTTCTCGACCAGGTCCCCGCCGGCGCTGTTGAAGTCCTTGTACACCGCTTTCAACCCTTCTTCCGTCACCGACTCGATTCCCACCAGGGCGCCTTTCACCCTCGCTCGTTTCATCGCCTGCAGATACTCGGGATCGTCCGCGGCCTCCATGGTGATCTGGGTGAGGAAGACCATGTCGTGGGGAAGCTTCGACAGCCGGTCCATCAGCTCGAATCGTTCGTCGCGGATCGAGGTGAGCTCCTCGAGCTTGTGAGTATCATTCCGTTTCGCCGCGAGCTCGAGATCGTGCTTCGTCACCGGATAGAAGTTATCGTCGGCGAGTAGAATGAAGCGAAACCCCATCCTGCGGAGCTGGACCACTTCCTCGAGGATGGAGTCGGAGGAGCGCTGCCGGGGCTTCTGGCCATCGGTGCGCCAGACGGAGCAGAACGAACAGTGCTTGGGACAGCCGCGCACCGTCTGCACCGAAGCCATCATGTAGCGATCCGAGGGAAGGAGGTCCCACCTTGCGGGAAAGAAACTGTCGGCGTCGAGCCGCCCTCCGTCGTAGATGCGGTTGAGCGTGCCCCGGGCGGCGTCCTCGAGAGCCTGGGCCCAAACGATGTCTCCGTCGCCCCGCACGACCGCGGAGGCGGCACCGCGCTCGAACGGCTCCTCGGGATAGAGCGAGGCATGAACGCCGCCGTAGATCACGCGCGCTCCCCGCTCTTTCGCCATCCGTCCTACTTCGTAACCTCGGAGCGCGTTCAGCGTATGGACCCCGATTCCCACGACGTCGCCCGGAGATATCGATGCCGGGTCGAGCGGATCGAGGGTCTCATCGACGACCGAAGGAACTCCGTACTTCTCGGGGGTCGCCGCCGCGAGCACGTAGAGCCAGCGCGGGACGATGATCCCGATTCCGAAAGAGTTGTCGTTGGGATTGACGAGATGAACCGGCATTGGGTTTGGGCCTTCCGGCGCGGCGAGGGACTGGACCTCGTCGGCGGGGCGAGGATAGTGGAAGGGTTCCCCTGGTGTCAACGCGCTCATTAAGCTCACGTGTCGATTCCGGCGGGGCTCGTTCGTCTCAATCTCGAGCGGGGACAGATTCCCCAGGAGGTATATTGATGAAGCTTCGTGAAATGACGTACGCAATCGGGATATGGGCTCTACTCGGGTCCGTGGCAGCTCCCGCGGACGCTCCGGACGGCGCCGCTGCCTTCGAGCGTCTCAAGGGGCTGGCCGGCGTCTGGAAAGTGACAAAGCCCGAGGACAAGAAGGCGACGGTGCGCTACGAGATGACCGCCTCGGGCTCGGCTCTCTTCGAGCACTATTCCGACAGCTCCATGGGCGCGGGAAACGAGATGATTACCATGTATTACCTCGACTCCGGCCGTCTGCTCCTGACCCATTACTGCATGGCGGGAAACCAGCCGCGCATGTCGCTCAAGCGCTTCGACCCGGCGACGGGCGAGCTCGAGTTCGACTTTCTCGACGCGACGGGATTGAAGGACGAGAGCGCCGGACATATGCGCCGGGCGCAGTTCCGGCTCGTGGACCCAAACCGCTACACCAGCCGGTGGGAGTTCGTCGAGAACGGAAAGATAACCTTCGACGAAAAGCAGGAGCTCACTCGCGTGAGCTCTCTGAAGTGACGTAGACCGGGCTCGACCAGGCAGCGCCTCCGTCTTCCTGGACGACCCGGACGTAGACGTACTCGCCCGGGCGGAGAGGAAGAAGCGTGAGCGTCTCGGAGAGCTCCCGGCGACTCGCGCCCGGGATGACGCTTACGATCTCTCCGCTCCGGATGACGTCCACTCGCTCGACCGGCGCCGTGGCGGCAATCACGAAGCGGAGCTCGTGGGCCGGCGCTTCCGAGGAGGGGACCAGGGCTCCCATCTCGTTCTCGTCGAGCCACGCGCGAAGCCAGATTCGGGGACCGTTGGTGGCATAGGTTCGTCGCGCTCTCAGGGCGCCGAGGACCCCGGCACGGGTCTTCTCCTCCGAGAAGATCGCGGCGAGTCCGCCACTCGGATTCGCCAGATGAGTGAGCCCGGGGTGACCGTCGTGGCTGTCCCCGCTCCCGATGAAGCCGAAGCGCATCCCTCGGCCAAGCGCGTCGCGCACGAAGTTCCCCGGAACCGCGCTATAGATCTTCCCCGGGGTGTCGGAAGCTTCGCTCGATCCGTGCACCGAGACCACCTCGGTCACCGGCTCGAGCTCCGGAGGAGGGACGTACTCCCAGTTGGTCGAGACCGGTCCTCCCGCCGAGTGGTGAGCTATGGTTACGGCCGAGCGGCCCTCGAGAGCCTCCCAAAGAAGGGCGGGGTTCTCGTAGCGATGGTCGAGCGAGCTCAGGACCTCGGCCTCTCCCTCGAAGTAGAGTACGTGGCGGTGCCCGTTGAGCCAGCTCGTCCACTCGTAGCCCACGAGGGCGACGAAGCGGCCGGGCTCATCGAACCGGAGAGCCGCGTCTTCGATGGTCTGAAAGAGCGCCGGATTGTCGTCGAGAAAGCGCATCCCCCAATGGTCGTGATCGGTCAAAGCGATCACGTCGAGCGCGGCGACGTCGCGGGCGTAGACGAAATAATCTTCGGGGGTTCCCGTCCCGTCGGAAAGCCCTGTGTGTCCGTGGAGATCACCCCAGAGAACGCGCGGGATTCCGGCGTGAACGACGAGGGGATTGCTCTCGGCCGTAAGACCGCTCGCGGTCGAAGCCAGAACGCGGTAAACGCCTTCGGAAGCGGCGGGAGCCTCGAGGGAGAGTACGCCTCCTTCGGGGAGGAACACGGTCTCGGGCAGCTCGAGCTCACCCGAGGAGCGGAGCGCGACCTCTTCTTTCAGCTCCACCCCTCGGTTCCCCAGGGAATCGAGGGCGGCTACGACCAGCCGCACGATCTCCCCGGGGCGCGCCGTCGTGGGAAGTGTCAGGACGAGTCGCGCGGGCTCGCCCGCGACGACGTCGATCCGGGGGGAATCGACGACGACCGCGCGAACGCCGTCTCCATCTCCGTCGACGGCGATCCAGAGGCGCTCCTGCCTTTCCGCGAACCTGTCGGCTCTCGTGAGATAACCGATACGGACGCGCTCACCCGGCTCGAGCTTTCTCCCCCGGACATGAATCGCGAGAAGCCCATCGAGTGCCGTGGTCTCGAGACCCACTCCCGGGGCATCGGTTTCGACTTCGGTCGCGCCCGGCGCCTCGGCCACGTCGGTCTGAGGAGAGTCCCAACCCCAGAAGGGAGACGGCTGGAGGAAGAGGGCGCCGCCTTCGGCAATCCCGAGAGGCCCGGCCTCATAGGTCAAAGCGAGCCGGATCCGTTCGCCGGCGCGCGCTACGGTGGGGCTCTCCGGATCGAGAAACGCTCGTCCGCCTCCGTCCGCGGGATGGCGCGTCGCCGCGAGGTCGTCCACGAGGCTCTGGTGGGTATCGAGCTTCGCGTCTTTGGAACGGGAACGGGACCGGGACGCCTCCTCGCAGCCCGCGAGGAAGAGTACCAGGAGAAGCGCTCGATTCGGCCCCATCATTATTGAATGGGCGTATATTACACGGCGTGCTAGGCGCCGGGCTCACTCTCGCGGTCCTCGTTTTCAGCAAGACGGCAGGCTACCGCCACGAGGCCATTCCCGAAGGGATTCGCGCGATCGAAGAGCTGGGAAGAGAGCTTGGATGGGAGGTCGCAGCGACCGAGGACGCCGGGGTCTTTTCCGACGAGAGCCTCAGGCACTTCGACGCCGTCGTGTTTCTCATGACCACGGGGGACGTCCTCGATTCCGGCCAGCAAGGTGCGTTCGAGCGGTTCATGCGGTCGGGAAAGGGCTATGTGGGGATCCACTCCGCCTCCGACACCGAGTACGACTGGCCGTTCTACGGAAGCCTCGTCGGCGCTTACTTCCGATCGCACCCCGAGATTCAGCAAGCGACCTATCGGGTCGAGGACCGAGAGCACCCCGCGACCCGGCACCTGCCTCCGTCTTGGGTGCGCACCGACGAGCACTACAGCTTTCGCGAGAACCCGCGCGGCAAGGTTCAGGTGCTGATCTCGCTCGACGAGGGAAGCTACGAGGCGGGAGAGGACAGGATGGGCGATCATCCCGTGGTCTGGTGCCGGGAGCTCGAGGGTTTCGGCCGGTCTTTCTATACAGCGCTCGGCCACACGAAGGAGTCGTACTCCGATCCCCTTTTTTTGAAACACCTGGCTTCGGCGATTGTCTGGGTGGCGCCTCGGCGCTGAGCGTAGTCTACTTCCGGTATCAGGACGGGAGAGCGACTCCCTCGACAACACGAAAGAGCATCTTGTAGAATGCCCGCACACAATTTTCCACGAAAGGAGCTGCCGCCATGAAACGAGGTCGTCATTCGAGCGTCTCCCGGCTCTTGCTCGGCTGGAGCCTGGCCTTGATGGCCTCCGTCGCTCCGGCAGGAACGCAAGCCGAAACCGAAGAGCCGGTGAGCGCCATGATCTGGCTTGGGCGCGCGCAGGAGTTCGAGGAGTTCCTGGCGAGCGCTAAGCTCGACCGCGTGGAGGAAATGTCCGTGGGTGTGACCAAGCCGCTGCGCGGCTACTTCGCCGCGGGGGGCCTCCTCGAAAGCATGTCGTTCAAGGGGATTCAACCCGGCCGCTACAATGGTTTCTGGGAGAGCTATCGATCGGAGATCGCGGCCTACGAGCTCGACAAGCTCCTTGATCTGAAGATGATTCCCCCGACCGTCGAGAAGCGGGTCGAGGGGAATCTCGGCGCCGCGGTCATGTGGGTGAAGCCGATCAAGAGCTTCAAGGAGATGGGAGGACCGCCGACTCCTCCTGGGGTTCACATGGCCCGTTGGAATAAACAGATCCTCCGCGCCAAGATGTTCGACTGCCTCATCTACAACAAGGACCCGAACCTCGGCAATTGGCTCGTCGACCCGGCCTGGAACTTGATCGTCATCGATCACACCCGCGCCTTCACCGCGGACAAGAAGTTCGCCCACGACCTGCAGCGGATCGATAGCGAGCTCTGGCAACGGATGAAGGCTTTGACCGAGGAACAGCTGACGCAGGCCCTCGACAAATGGCTCGACAAGCGGGCCATCCGGGGGATGCTAGCGCGCCGCGACATGATGCAGGCTCACATCGACAAGCTCGTCGCCGAGAAGGGCGAGGCCGCGGTTTTCATGCAGTAGCCGCTACCTCTCGGAAGCGTTTACTCCCGCACGTCGTCCGTGACCGCGAGCGGCGGCACGGGCATGTCGGGCGTGAGCGGCGGCTTGCGCTTGTGCCACTCCGTGGCTCGTTCGAACGCGTGGGCGAGAGCCAGGACCTTCCCTTCCGAGAATCGCGGTCCGGCAATCATCAGACCGACGGGCAAACCTGCCGAGGTGAATCCACAGGGGACGGAGATGGCGGGGATGCCGTAGAGGTTGAAAGCACCGGTATTCTCGAGCTCCGGGTTGCGTGGGACATCGGTTTCTTCGCGCTTGATGGCCGCCTCGACCGTCCGCGGCGTCCGCCGCCGCGTCGGGAGCACCACCAGATCGACGTCTTCGAAGTAGTCATCGATGGTGCGCCGCAAAAGCTCGAGCTTGAAGCGCCCCTTTATGTAGTCCGCCGCCTTCGCGGTGGCGCTGTTCGAAAGCGCGCGCCGTGTGGGGATCATGTAACGTCCCGGGCTGCGCGTGAAGATCTCTTCGTGATACGCGTAGGTTTCGGCGCCGCCGAGGGTGATGTCGCCCGTCGGCGGGAGCGCGGTATCACCCAGGCTCCGGGCCAGCTTCCCGAGAACGACGAGCGCATCCATAACCGCCTTCGCCACGTCGGCATCGAGTAGATCGAAAAAGGGAGCGCGCGGGACGCCGAGGCGGAAGCCGGACACCGGCTGCTGCAGCGCCGCCACGTAGTCCTCGGCGGGGTGGGGGACGCTCGCGATGTCGAGCCGATCGTAGCCGGCCAGCGCGTTCAGCATGATGGCGGCGTCCTCGACGGTGCGCGTCATGGGCCCGCAGTGGTCGAGCGACACCGTGAGCGGGATGATGCCGCGGATCGACACCAGGCCATAGGTCGGCTTCAGCCCAACGATGCCGCAGTAGGAGGCGGGCGTGCGGATCGAGCCTCCGGTGTCGGTGCCGAGAGCGCCGTAGCAGAGGTCCGCCGCCACCGCCGCCCCCGAGCCGCCTGAGGACCCGCCCGGATTCCGCTCGAGCGCCCACGGGTTGCGCACCGGTCCGTAATAGCTCGTGGCCGAAGTGCCGCCCATCGCGAACTCGTGAAGGTTCGCCTTCCCGACGACGATCGCCCCCGCGGCCGCGAGGCGGCGCGTGACTTCGGCGTCCATTTCAGCAACGCGATCGTCGAACACCGCGCTCGCTGCCGTGGTCCGCACTCCCGCGATGTCGATGTTGTCTTTGAGGGCGATGGGAATCCCGTGCAGTGGGCTTCGGAGCTTGCCGGCGCGCTGCTCGGCCTCGAGCGTCTTCGCCTGCGCGAGTGCCGTATCGCGCATGACGGTGATGAAGGCGTTCAGCTTCGGGTTGTACAGTTCGAGACGCGTGAGACAGCTCGACACCAGTTCGACGGGACTCACCGTCCCCGAGCGAACTCGACCGGCGGCTTCGGCCAGGGACAGCGCCGTCAACGGATCGGGCTCGGCCGTTTCCGCACGCGGTGCCCGGGGGGCCGGGAAAGCGGAAGCCGCGGCGCCGACGACCGAAACCGTGAACTCTCGTCGCGTAAGGAGTGTCATAGTTGGAGAAAGATACACCCGTTCGGTGCGCAAGTCAGCGTTCGGGTCGCGGGACCGCGGTCGATGAGGATCAGGCCTCCCAGGGCGCCATCGGCCGATGACGCGAGGCCAACGAAGACGGCAGGTCATGCTCTTCCAACGACCCCAGGAGCACGGGGCGGACTACCAGCGTACTCTTCGTCGCGGGCATTCTTGACTCGCTCCAGCACTTGGGCAGGCCTCGTTTCCCGGGTTTGCCCGTATGCGCGCGTAGTTCTTCCTCTACCTCGGAATCGACTGGCCCCCATGAAAGGCGGAGCTGGGCTACGCGATTCAGGCTACGGATCTTCCGAAGGTCGGCGGAGAAGCTCGCCGTCAGGCATCCTCAAACGTCCCCAGTTGCCTCGCGCCAGCCATTCGCGGCCCCCCTTCAAATCCCAGACCCGCTACGACGCGCGGCATGATTTCAAAGGGCCTCTCCTCGCCTTTTTTGATGCCCGTCGCGCAAGACAGATGGTCCGTACGTCGAAATTCAGAAGGCTGTACAACGGCTTCGACGGCGTTGCGACTTCGGCTTCACAGCGCACGACCTTCGCCGGACGGCCGCCACACTGATGGCTGATGCAGGAGTGCCCGAGAACATCATCCCGAAAATTCTCAATCACACCGAGTCGGGCGTCACGCGGCGTCACTACAACCTGCACGCGTACCGGAGTGAGAAACGTGCCGCGCTCGAAACCTGGGCACGGTATGTCCAGACGATTCTCGCGAACAAACAGTCTGCGACGGGGAGCGTTGTGCCATTCCGGCGATGATCTCACCGATCCAGACACGCAAATTTGCTCCTTGACGCACAATTGTGTCTATGCCAGAATGATCCAATGGATTTGCAGGTGTTTGCGCCAGCGGAGCTGGCCGGTGAGGCGAAACGGTTCCTGGCGCCTTTCGAGGTCAATTCGATCGTCAGCCCCATGCGGTCGATCCAGGACGCTCCTCTTCGCGGCGACCGGTTCCTCATCTATTTGTCCGGACGTGAAGGTGAAGACCAGGTCGCCAAGCCGCTCAAGAGCTTCGCTCGAGTCAAGCGACGACTGCTCATGGTCGTGCTCTATGCTAGACGAGCGGATCATCGGAACGTTGTCCTTTGGGCACGCGCGGCGGAACGCGCGCTGCCGGACCACACCGCGTTCTGTTTCAGCGTAACTGAGGTAGCGCGAGCGCTAAAACTGCGGCCTCGGACGCGTGCCGCAACAACGCAGTCGCCCGACGGTCGTCGGATCGACATCGACGCGCTGCGGACGGCGCTTGGATTGACGCAGGTGCAGCTTGCGGTCGCGATCGGCGTGTCCGAGAGAACGGTACAGAACTGGGAAGCCGGCCGAGTGTCTCCGCAGGCCGAGAGGCGTCTCCGCGATCTCATCGAACTTAACGAAGCGCTAGCGAGATACATCACGCCCGACCATCGACAAGCTTGGTTGATCTCGCCAAACGATGCCTTCGCCGGAGATGCGCCTAGGGATTGGCTCATCGAGGGACGAGCGCGAGATCTCCTTTTGGAATTCCGCCGCATGCAGGTCGGCGAGCCGGTGTGACGCTCCCGCGACAGTGGCAGAAGCACGCCCTCGCGCTCGTCCAGCACGCCACGCCACTCGAAGGCGAATTCTTCCGATCGGTCGAACTCGCGTATGCGCATCCTGACGATGTCGTGAGCGGCGAGGGAACGCGGTCGTACGGTGGCAGGTTCGTGAGACCAGGGCTCCGTGCGGTCTACGGCTCGGTCGACGAAGAGACGGCGTTCCGAGAATCCGCCGCGCGTATCAATCGTCTCGCCGGACGCGGCGGCGCTCGCGTAGTCGGCTATCCCAGGATCACATACGTCATCGGTGTGAAGGTCGCGACCCACGTAGCGCTGACCACGACGGACGCAGACGCCGCCGCTATCTTGCCGGCGTGCCTCGATCCGGATGACTTAACCGCTTCCCAAGAAGTTGGCGAGTTCCTTCGAACGCGCAGCATCCAGGGCGTCG
>CAZKNR010000405.1:0-3087 GCA_964553925.1 uncultured Acidobacteriota bacterium | reverse complement strand
CTCGCGGAGCTCATGGAGCGTTCGAAGACCGTGACCTCTCCCCGCGCCGATGGAGTCGTCCCCAACCCCGTTCGCTGGTCCCTCATGGAGAAGGAGGAAAAGAGCGGGACACTCGCGGACTATGACTACCTCGCGGTGCGCGATCATCTCCTGCCCTGGATGGGCGCGATGATCGAAGGGGTGATGCGCTCGGAGAAGCTCGACGCCATCGTGTATCCCACATCTCCCCGCCGTCCCGGACGAGCGGATGAGGATCTGGATCTCAGTGCGCCGACACAGCTTTCCGCCACCAACATCGCGAACCTGACGGGGTTCCCGGACCTGATCGTACCCGCCGGATTCACCGGCAGGAGTCTCCCCGTCGGCCTCTCGTTCCTGGGCGTCGCCTTCAGCGAACCGCGTCTCCTCGCTCTCGGATACGCCTTCGAGCAGGCGACTCACGCCATTCGAACACCGGCGAACGCACCACCTCTTGCCGGCGAGACCATCCACCACTAATCCATATCAAGGGAGGCCAAACCATGTCCGTTTCACGATTCGCGCTCATAGGAATCGCCGCGCTCACCCTGCTGGGCGCGCAGACCGATGTCGTCGACCCCGCCAAGGGCAATCTCCCCAATCCCAACCCCAAGGTGGTCAAGAACTGGGCCCCGCTGCCCGATGGCAGAACGTGGGGATCCACGGCGGGAGTCGATATCGATCCCGACGGCCAGGTATGGGCTTATGACCGGTGCGGTGCCGTCGGTCTCGACGGCGGCTGCGACACGTCGAAGGTCGCGCCCGTCTTCAAGTTCGATCGATCCTCGGCGAAAGTTCTGAAGAGCTTCGGCGCCGGGCTGTTCGTGCTCCCCCACGGAATCCACGTCGATAGAGAGGGAAACGTCTGGATTACGGATTCGGTCGGTAACAAGGCGGGAACGAAGGGTCACCAGGTCATCAAATTCAGCCCGGAAGGCAAGGTATTGATGACGCTCGGCAAGGCGGGAGTGGCCGGACATGGTCCCGATACCTTCAATGAGCCGTGCGATGTCATCACCGCCCCCAACGGCGACATTTTCGTCTCGGACGGACATAGCGGTCAGAACGACAATCCCCCTCCCGGTTCGAACGGACGGATCGTGAAGTTCACCAAGGATGGAAAGTTCATCAAGGAGTGGGGAAAGATGGGCAGCGCTCCCGGCGAGTTCCGGACGCCGCACGCTCTCGCGTTCGATTCCCGGGGGCGCCTCTTCGTGGCCGACCGTGGAAACCACCGCATCCAGATTTTCGATCAGGACGGGAAGCTGCTCGAGACTTTCGTACAGTTCGGCCGCGTGAGCGGGCTCTACATCGACAAAGACGATACGCTCTACGCGATCGACTCGGAGTCGACCGCGACCCGTCACCCCGGCTGGAAGACGGGTGTCCGGATCGGAACTACCAAGGAAGACAAGGTCACGGCCTTCATTCCACCCCACGAGACCGGCGAGCCCAACGGCGCTTGTGGAGAAGGCGTCGCCGTGGATCCCGACGGCAACGTGTACGGGGCCGAAGGGCCGAACTCCCGCAAGGCCGCCGAGGGCGGACTGACGAAGTATCTGAAGCGGTAGACCGTCAACGGACCTGCCGGAGTCGCCGGCCATAACGCGCGATGTCGTCGTGCTTGACGACGTCTACGAAGTAGCTGGCCGCCCCACGCCGGATCACCGCCGCTTTTTCCGCGGGCGTCGCTTTAGACTATCAAGCAAGCCTCGCGCTTCCTCAGCGCCCCTGGTCACCGTGACCCGACCGGCGGTAATCTCGCGCTCGGCTTTTTGAATCCGCTGCCGCATCTCGGGGTGGTGAAACCAGAGCTGGTCTCTCGGCACCAGCGCCGCCGGAACGAGCTCGTACGTCCCACGCTCCGTGCGCTCGAGCAGCACGAAATCGCCCGCACGCAGGCCAAGCGAGGCGCGAACCTCCTCGGGCAGCGTTGCCCGACCCTTCCGGTCCACGCGCAAATAGAACATGGTGCTTACCATTGAACTGAGCGCGCCGCTCCCTCGCCTAAAGGCGAGAGGTTCGCCCGCCGACTAAAGTCGGCATAATTGTTGCCTGTTTGAACTACCCGCTGACTCTGAACGAATCGTCGTCCTGGGGCGCGGCACCTTGTAACTCTATGTACTTCGCTACTACCTCATCCGTCACGTTTCCCGTCGTCGCCACGAAGAACCCTCTTGCCCAAAGGGGCCGACCCCAGAACTCCTTCCGGATGACCCGATACTCCTGCATCAATCGATTCGACGTCCTCCCCTTTATCAACTGCATCACCCGGCTCGGCGATAGCTGCGGCGGCACGCTCAGCAACAGATGCACGTGCTCAGGCCTCACATGACCCTTCAGTATTTCTATCCCGTTCCGCGCACAAATCTCTCGAATCATGTCTCGCAGCCGTACTGCAACTTCTCCTCTCAATGCCGGCTTGCGGTACTTCGGGATGAATACAAAGTGGTAGTGGCACTGGTACGTCGTATGTGACGATCTACGATAGCCTTGCACCTCAGCATCGTACCGCAAGCCTCCTGAAGGCTTCGCCTAAAGGCGAGGGGTTTCAACCATCCCCGAGTGGGACACTAACTCACGCGGGGCTGGTTTTTCGCCACCGAGAAGAAGTCGTACCAGTTCGAATCCGCGCCTCCGTACATGCGCTCGATCTTGACGTCTAGAAGATAAGTCCTTCCCTCCCCCACGGCACGGAGACACCGCGCGAGGGCCACCTGGAGCTTATCGGGATCCTCGACCCGCTCCCCTTCGATGCCGTACCCCTTCGCGAGCGAGACGTTGTCGATCTCTGGTGACCCGAGAGAGCAGCCGATGTACTTTCCCGTCGCCGCGGCGCGCCTTCCGTAGGCGTTGAGGTAGCGCCGGTTCGCCTGATACTCCCCGTTGTTCCACACGATGACCCCGATCGGGATCTCGTAGCGCGAAGCGGTCCAGAGGGCCTGGATTCCGAACTGAAGGCTTCCGTCGCCGACGAGAGCCACGACCTGCCGATCGGGCTTCGCGATCTTCGCGCCCACGGCGGCAGGCACACCCCAGCCGAGAACTCCGCCGCAGCTCGTGAGGTTC
>CAZKNR010000404.1:0-4028 GCA_964553925.1 uncultured Acidobacteriota bacterium | reverse complement strand
ATCCGGTTCCGCACTCCCCTCATCGCCGCGAGCGGGACCTTCGGTTACGGCACCGAGTACCTCGACGTCGCCGATTACGACGCGATCGGAGGCATCGCGGTCAAGGGCTTGTACCTCGCTCCGCGGGAGGGCGCGCCGCCGCCCCGGATCTGGGAGACTCCGTCGGGGATGCTCAATGCCATCGGTCTCCAGGAAGTCGGGATCGAGCGCTTCGTCGAGGAAAAAATGCCCCGCCTAAGAGAGCTCGGCGTCGCCATCCTGGTCAATATCTGCGGAAGCACCCTCGAGGAGTACGCGGAGCTCGCGCGCATTCTGGACGACGTCGAGGGAGTCTCCGGAATCGAGATGAACATCTCCTGTCCCAACGTGCACGAGGGCGGGATCCTCTTCGGCTGCGATCCCCTGATGGCGGCGTCGGTCACCGAAGCGGTGTGCGCGAAGACGAGTCTTCCGGTAATTCCGAAGCTCACCCCGAACGTTACCGACATCGGTGTCGTGGCCCGCGCGGTCGAATCGGCGGGCGCTTCGGCCATCTCGCTCATCAACACCATCCCCGCGATGGCCATTGACGTCGAGACCCGCAAGCCGCGCCTCGCGAACGTGGTGGGCGGCCTTTCCGGTCCCGCGATCCGGCCGATCGCCGTCCGGCTCGTTCACCAGGCGAGGCAGGCGGTCCGGATCCCCATCCTGGGAATCGGCGGCATCACCGATCACGAAGACGCCCTGGAATTCATCCTCGCCGGGGCTTCCGCCGTCCAGATCGGCACGATGAGCTTCGTCGACCCGTCGGTTTGGAGGAGGACCCGGGAGGGTCTCGCGGACTATTGCCGCCGCCACCACGTCGCCTCGCTCTCCTCGCTCACCGGAGCCCTCATCGCCGACGTCAAGGCGGTTCCCCAGGGATGGTGAAGAAGGCTCCCGAGCTCATCGTCGCGCTAGACGTCCCCGCGCTCGAAGACGCGCTCGCGCTCCGAGACGAGCTCGACTCCGTCGTTACGTTCTTCAAGGTGGGAAAGGAGCTCTTCACCGCCGCCGGGCCCGAGATCCTGCGGAAGCTCGCCCCCGCCCGGGTGTTCCTCGACCTGAAGTTTCACGACATTCCCAAAACGGTGGCCGGGGCCGTAGCCGCCGCCGCGCGGCACGGGGTCGCGATCGTCGACGTTCACGCCTCTGGCGGAAAAGCGATGATGGCCGCTGCCGCCGCCGCCGCACGCGAAGCCGGAGGGGCCAAACGGCCCGTGGTCCTCGGCGTCACGGTTCTCACCCACCTGGGGGACGAGGACCTCGAGGCCCTCGGCTTTCGCGAGAAGAGCCGGGAGCTGGTCCTCCGGCTCGCCCGGCTCGCCGCGGAAAGCGGTCTCGATGGGGTCGTCGCCTCAGCCCTGGAAGTCGAAGCGATCCGGGAGGCTCTCGGCGAGGGGCTCCGGATTCTCGTTCCCGGCGTCCGTCCCGAGTGGGCGAAAGACAGCCACGACCAGAAGCGGGTCGCGACTCCGGGCGACGCCGCGCGGCTCGGGGCGAGCTACGTCGTGGTGGGACGACCGATTACGCTCGATCCTTCCCCCCGTGCGGCCGCGGAACGCATACTCGAGGAGTTGTCGCGCCCGTGAAGTCGTGAAGTCCGTTTCAATCGAGCTCGAGCTCATGACCAGGCCGGGTTGTCCTCTGTGCGAAGAGATGAAGGAAGCACTCTTCGAGGCGGCTCGCGGACTCGAAATCCGGCTGCGGGAGGTCGATATCTCGCAGAACGGCGAGCTCGAGAACCGGTACGGGAACGATATCCCGGTTCTGTTCGTGAACGGAAGGAAAGCCTTCAAACATCGCGCGAGCGTCCAGGAACTTCGCCTCCGCCTCCGCCGCGAAGTCTAGCCTGGAAAAAAGGCCCCGGGGTCTTGCCCCGGGGCCTTCGAGGATCTATCGCTTACTTGGCGTCAATCTTCAAGTGCGCCCTGCGGTTGCTCTGCCAGCATCCCTCGGTTGCGTCCGTGCACTGGGGTCTTTCCTTCCCGTAGCTCACCATCTTGAGGCGGTTCGCGGGAATTCCCAGCGACTGCAAGTATTCCATGGCCGCCCGGGCGCGGCGCTCGCCGAGGGCGAGGTTGTAGCGCTCGGTGCCGCGCTCGTCGCAGTGACCCTCGACCAGGATGACCGCGGAGACGTGGGGCTGCTTCAGCCAGTCGGAGTTCTTCGAGAGCGTTGCCCTCGAGTCGTCTCGCAGAGTCGCCTGGTCGTAGTCGAAGTGGACGTCGTTCAAGTTCCTCTGTAGAGCGTCAATGGCCGCGTCCCGATAGTCATCCGCCGGAGTCCGGGCCGACGGGGGTGGCGGCGGCGGTGGAGGAGGAGGCGGGGGCGGTGGCGGGGGCGGCGCCGCAACGGGGGGTGGTGGCGGCGGTGGCGGGGGTGGCTCCTTTCCGCATCCGGCCAACCCCAGCAACAGCAAGCAAGCGAGCATCAGCAATCCCAGGGGGGCCAACCAAGATCTTTTCACGAACTCACCTCCTGCGCGGTATGTTTGCTCCCTGGTTCCGTCGCCGAGCGATTTCGGACTGGAATAGGAAGCTGTTTTCGATCTGGACCAGCGAGAAAAGGACCTCGACTGGGGCGTAGTCTAATCGCCGCAGCCTTTTGTTGTCAATGGTAAGTGATGGACAGGGCGCCGTAAAGGCCCTCGGGAGAAGCGGTAAAGGGGGGCCTCCGGAAAGGAGACTTTTTCAGGCCCTCTGCCGGCGAACGCCGGGAAGGATCTTGTAGCGCTTCATCTTCTCGTGGAGCGTGGTGGGGTTGAGGCGCAGCTCCTCCGCCGCCCGCTTCTGGCTTCCGTCGACCCGCTCGAGCGTTTGGACGATGACTCGCTTTTCGATGTCGGCGATGAGCTCGCGAAGGGATATGTTCTTCAGGCGGCCTCCCTCGGGAACGGTGAGAGAGGGCGGGGAGCAGAAGTGCTCGGGGAGCGTCGTCCCATCGAACTTGGCGGCGGAGGCGATCGAAACCGCGCGCTCGATCATCATCGCCAGCTCGGCCACGTTTCCAGGCCAGTCGTAGCTCGAATAGTTCTCGATCGAAGTCGAAGGGATTCCGAGAGACTTGAGCTGAAACCGCTCGCACGAGCGCTTCAGGAAATGGTCGATGAGGAGGGGGATGTCGGCGCGGCGGGCGCGCAGCGGAGGGATCTGGATGCGGACTTTGGAGACGGCGCGAAACGTCTCCTCGTCGAACCGGTTCTGCCGGACGGCGTCTACGAGAGAGGGATGAGCCGAAGCCATGACGCGGAAGGGGAGCGGCCGCAGGAGCTTCCGCGCGAGGCTCGTCTGGTCTTCCGGAGTGAGCGCGGTAAGCTCCGCGAGATAGAGCGTCCCGGGCCGAGCGCCGTGCACGTAAGCGCCTCGTCCGGTATCCGCGGCCTCGAGAACCTCATCGAAGAGCCGGTGGATCTCGCCCGCGGGGAGGCTGACCAGGTCCACGGGAAGAAAAGTCGCCCCGGGGTTCCTCCCGTGACGGTGCAGGAGCTCCGCGGCGAGACGCCTTCCGGAGCCGTCCTCACCGAGGAGGAGCACGTTTCCATTGGCGAGAGCGCCGGTGGCGATCGACTTCCGGATCTCGATCGACTCGGGAGTGCAGCCCACCCAGTCGCCCAGGCTCACCGCGCTTCCGAGCTGGCGCTTCAGGGTTCGGTTCTCCTCGAGGAGTCGCCGGTAGACGACCGCGGAATCGACGGCCATCAAGAGGGCCGTTCGATCGAGCGGCTTCAGGACGAGCCCCGCGGGACGCTGGCGATAGCTCGAGAACGAGGACCAGGGCGTTTCCGAGCTCACCAGGAGCAGCACCGTGGCGTGAGGGTCCCGGTCGCGAAGGATCTCGAGCGCCTGCCACGGAGGCTCGGGGATCGAGTCGGTATCCAGAACAACGACCTGGTGGCGGCGGCTGTCGATTTGCGGAATCGCGTCCGCGAGTCCATCGACTACGGTCACGATCCAGGACTCGGAGGCGAGAGCGGCTTCGGCCTCGCTCGACGCCCGCGTGTTTCCGAC
>CAZKNR010000403.1:0-1822 GCA_964553925.1 uncultured Acidobacteriota bacterium | reverse complement strand
GAAGACGACGAGAGTATCCTCGGCGATTCCGAGCTCGTCGAGCTTCTCGAGCACGCGGCCGAGCTCGACGTCGGCGCCGCGAACGGATCCGTCGTACCAGTCGAGCTCGACCTTCACGAACTCTTCCGGGTCGACTCCCGCTTTCTCGAGCTCGCTCTTCAGGGGCAGGCCCATGTTCTTCATGAACTCACTCTCGATGAACGGCTTCACTTTCTCCGTCCATGCCTTGTGCTTTTCCTTGGCGTCGGGCTCGGCCCAGAGAGTGTCATAGGGGCGGTTGGGCTCGTAGTCGCTGTGGGGATCGATCGCGTGGATCATCGCGAAGAACGGCGCGTCCTTGTGGCGTTCGAGCCAGGGGAAAAAGCGGTCCACGACGTCCCTCGCGTTCTTCCTCGGGCTTCCGGCTGGGAACGAACCCGACTCGTGGAGCACCTCGACTCCCTGGTGAAGGTTCGACCCGCGCCCCGTGAAGTAAACCGCCGACGTGGCCCAGGTGGCGTAGCCCGCCTCTCGAAATTTTTCCGCGAGCGTCACGCCCGAAGCGGGCATCCGGTGGTTCAGCTCGTAGATTCCGTTCGAGGTCGGATAGGTGGACGTGAGGAGCGAGGGCACGGAGACTTTCGTCCAGGCGCCCTGGGCGATGGCGTCTTCGAACAGCACCCCCTCGGCAACGAGGCGACTCAGGTTGGGCGCGGTCTCCCGCTCGAAGCCGTAGGCGTCCAGGCGGTCGCGCCGCAGGGTGTCCAGGAGAAAGAGCACCACCCCTCGCGGGGCCTTCGAGGCCTTTGAGTGTTGTCGGCTTCTCACCGCGGGAGCTCCCCAGAAGCCGAGGCTTCCGTTTCTCGCCGATTCGAGCGTGAGGGTGAGCGTGATCTCCCGGCCCGCGAGCGCGCCGAGATCGAGAGCCAGCTCCTCCCATCGGTTTTTTGTGGTGAGGGTGCGCTCGAGCCCGATGCCGGGGGCGGACACTTTGAACGTGACGGGTCCGTCCTCGACGGTCCCGAGCGCCAGGTCCAGAAACGCATCCTCGGGCACGCGAACCTCGAAGCGGAGCTTTTCGGGAGAGCGGCTCACGATCGACTCGCGATAGGTCTCGCCCAACCCCTGCCAGCCCACGCCCGACGGAATGGAGGCGAGATGCTCCTTGCGGAACACGAGGCGGATGGACTCGATCTCGAAATCGGCGCCCTCCGCGTCCGTCGGCCGGAGGAGAACGTGCCGCGTGTCCGCGGAGCCGACCGAGGTGACGGCGGAGGTGGAGACGCTGATGCGGTAGGTCTCTAGACCGTCTCCCGCAACGAGCGGAGTGGCAAGCGCCCAGGGAAAGAGCTCGGCGCGGCTCGCGATCTGTGCGAGGTCGACCGTCTCCGATCCGCGGAAGGTGATGGCGAGGTTCGACCCTTGGGAGGCTCTCGCGCGCACCACGACCTCGTGAAGGATGTCTCCCTCGTCGAGCCCGGACGAGCGCTCGAGGTGGAGGATGGGGACTTTGGCGGTGGAGCGTCCCGTGAGGCGGCCGTCTCGCGTGCCAAGTCCCGCGACGCCGATGCCCGCTTTCCACTGGGCCGCGGCCTCCCGATCGTCGAAACGCCACTCGGTGGGTGCAATCGACGCCGCCGGAGTCGACAGGTTCTCGATCTGGACCGAGCCGAACTCGTCCACAAGACGCACCACCGGACGTTCGGGTGACGAATTTCCACAGGCGGTGAGAACAACGAGAGCCCACAAACTTCGACGCATGCCGCTTCTGCCTCCGGACGCGTATGCTACGAGGTGCCGTCCGGTCTCCGCAACTATCCGCCCTCACACTTGACCCTGGAAC
>CAZKNR010000402.1:0-2045 GCA_964553925.1 uncultured Acidobacteriota bacterium | reverse complement strand
CGACACCGGAGCGGTCTCCGACGCCCTTGGCCGGCTCGGACTCTCGGGCGCCGTCTCGGGAATCCGGCCCTTGACCGGACCGCACACGATCGCGGGCCGGGTGGTGACGGTGAAGCTCGTCGCCGCCGAAGGCCGCACGTCCAAGCAACACCTTGCGACCGCGGCCATCGAGGCCTCGGGACCGGGCGACGTCCTGGTCATCGAGCACCGCTTTCGGGAAGACTGTGCCGGTTGGGGAGGAATCCTTTCCCGTGCCGCGAAGGCGAGGGGAATCGCCGGGACCCTCGTCGAGGGGTCGGTGCGGGACGTCGATGAGAGCCGCGAGCTCGGCTATCCGGTTTTCGCCCGCCGGGCGGTTCCCACCACGGCAAGGGGGCGCATCGTCGAGGAAGGCTGGAACCTCCCCGTCGACGTCGGTGGGGTTACGGTCCATCCCGGAGACTTCCTCATCGCCGACGGGAGCGGGGTCGTGTTCCTCGCGAATTTGCGAATCGAGGAGGTGCTCCTCGCCGCCGAGGAGATCGCGGCACGGGAGCGGGCAATGGCCGCGGCGCTCGAGTCGGGAAAGCCGGTGAGTCGGGTGATGGGCGGCGAGTACGAAGCCATGCTGGGAGGTGGACGCGATGGAAAGGCCTGATGGGCCTGATGGGCCTGATGGGATTGCCGGGCTTTCGACCACCACCGTGAGCGATGCCCTGGACCGCCTGGGCATCGCCGGGCAGTGTCTGGGCATCAAACCTCTCGACCACGGGTTTCGCCTCTGCGGGCGCGCCTTCACGATGCGTATGGTGCCCGTTGCCGTCGAGGGCGGCACGGTCGGCGACTATATCGACGACGTTTCTCCGGGGAGCATCGTCGTCATCGACAACGCCGGGCGTGCGGACATGACCGTGTGGGGCGACATCCTCACGTTCGTGGCGGCGAAACGCGGAATTGGTGGAACCGTCATCGACGGCGTATGCCGCGACGTCGGAAGAAGTCTCGAACTTCGATACCCCCTCTTTAGCCGCGGCTGGTCCATGCGCACCGGGAAGGATCGGGTGCAGCTCGACGCCTTGAACGTGACCGTCTCGATCGGAGGCGCGCGGGTGAGCCCGGGAGATCTCCTCCTCGGTGATGCCGACGGCGTCGTCGTGGTGCCGAAGGAGAAAGAAGACGAGGTCCTCGCCCACGCGAAAGCGATCGAGGAGGCGGAAAGCCGGATCCGCGAGGCGATCGAAGGAGGAATGCGGCTCGACGAAGCCCGCCGAAAGTTCAAATACTTCTAGCTCCAGAGCCGGGACTCCTGACATGGATCGCGAGCTGCTCCAGGAAGCGAGGAGGCTCGGAACCGCGACCCTCCACGAGGCCTCGGGCCAAAGGGGCGCTCTTCCCTCTGCCATCAAGCCCCTCTCGCCGGCGATGCGGCTCGCCGGCACGGCGTTCACCGTCGCCACTCCTCCCGGGAACAACCTCTGGATCCACCGTGCCCTCGCCGCCGCCGTGGGCGAGGTCCTCGTCGTCGTGACGTCGAAAGATTACGAAGCCGGATACTGGGGCGACATCATGACGGTGGCCGCTCTCGCGCGGGGGATCGCCGGTCTGTTCATCGACGGCTGCGTTCGGGACTCGGAAGCGATCGCGCGGCTTCAGTTTCCGGTCTTCGCGCGGGGACTCTCGATTCGAGGGACGAAAAAGGACGCTACCGCCGCTGGTTACTTGCAGGCCCCGGTCACCCTCGGCGAGGTGACTATCGCTCCGGGAGACCTCGTGGTGGGCGATGCCGACGGGGTCGTCGTGATCTCCAGAGCGAGAGTGTCCGAGGTCATGGAGAAAGCTCGCGAGCGGGAGAAACAGGAAGCCGACGTGGTGGAGCGCCTTCGGAAAGGCGAGACCACGCTCGACATCTATGGATGGAAGTGATCGATGAGGCGGATACGTCCTGTTCTGATGGTGCTCGCTCTCGCATTCGGTGCGGACAGCGCCTGGGCCGGCGAGCCGACGCCCCTTTATCAGTCGACTCCGAGCGGCCGTTTCGCCTCTCCCGAACCGCTGACGTTGCGGGA
>CAZKNR010000401.1:0-9492 GCA_964553925.1 uncultured Acidobacteriota bacterium | reverse complement strand
GTGGGCTTACCTGGCTAGGCGACCTAGAGACTCCAGGGGGGCCGGGGTTTCGGCTCCGGCCCCCCCTGCAGCCTATTTCTTGCGCGACTTGTCCGACTGGGGCCGCCGCTGGATCGAGGTGCGGCGTGCCGTCCAGAAGTCCCAGGCCAGATCGGGGTTCAGAAGATACGGGTAGGGCATCAGGCCATAGCCCCCGAGACCCCAGCGAGCTCCCCACGAATTCCTGACGAGGAACCGGCGACGCCGCCGGTCGTAGCCGACGACAAGCAAAGCGTGCCCTCCCAGGTGCTTTTCCCGCCGGTGCGGCATCGGCACGATCCCGCTTCGGGCGACCGCCCTCTTCTTGAAGCTTTCGTAGACCGAGATCCCCATCGTGAACGGATAGCCCTCAGCGAGACAGGCCTCGAAGTGCAGAAGCTCGCGTCGAAGACGGAGATAGCGAGTGACTCGATGCGAACGCGCGGCCTGGTAGCAGCGAGCCGGCGGTGTCGCCGCGAATCGCTCCTCGCGATAAGGCCACTGTCTTTCGTGGCAAACGCCGTTTTTCGCGACGCTCTTGTATCCGTCCCTGAGGGATACGGGAGCGTCCTTCGCCTGAAGGTCCTCCTGAACCCGCTCGTTGTAATAGATGAAGAGTCGCGACGGCGACAACGGCTCGGGAGCTTGCTCTTTGATCTCGTCGAACCAGATGGCAGCAGCGATGGCGTGGGCCGAGCAGGAATTGAGCTTCCCTTGATCGTAGACGGGGGGGCAGAACGGTCTGAGGTCGACCGCCTGCGGAAGCGACCTCTTGAACCGTGCGGGCACCCGGAACTTGTGGTCCCGGTGGTCGGGAATATCGGGATGGGTTCCGAAGGGGTGCCGCGTCACGGCCATTCCCAATAGTTACCCGGTTCGGTTTCCAGTTGCCAGTGACAACACAACGACCCTGCCGACAGGATCATCATCGCGACCGCGCTCACCCTGGTCGCCAAACTGGTGACGAAGGACGAGAAACTGCTCCGCTTACTGGCACGTAGATACGCTCTGGTGAGCGTCCCTCTCACTCGCGGACGGCGACGATCTCGAAGGCGAGCTTCAGCTCCTCCTTCGTCTTCACCGACCCACCGACGGCCGAGATCTGAGGAACGCCCCAGCTCTTGGCATCGAGCTCCATCTCACCCTTGGCGGTGAGCCGGCCCTCGGCGACTTCGAGCGTCACGAGCACTTCGACGGGCTTCGTGACTCCGCGGAGGCTCAGCGTCCCCCGGAGCTTCAGACGGCGGCTCGCGCCTTCGGACTTCTCGACCCGAACCTCAGTCGACTCGAAAACGATCTTGGGATTCCGCGGGAGCGCGAGCGCCTTGGTTTCCATGTCGGACTGCACCTGCGCGCGATCCTTCTCGCTGAGCTCCTCGTCGGCGACGGTGAGCGACGCGGCGCCGATCTCGAGGACGAAGCGCGAGCTCCCGGGCGCCTCGGGATCCCACTCGACCCGGCCCAGAATCCCCTTCACCTGAATATTGTGCTCGTGCCCGAACATCTTGAAGAGGCCCGCCGTTCCCACGTGGACCGTCATCCGGCTCTCCTCCCCGGACACCCGGTAGGCCACGGGCCCCGGCACCGCGACCCCAACGAGAACCGCCATCCAGATCAGCATTTCGTCCCTCTCAGGTCATGCTATCGCCGGTGGCGAAGCGAACGTGTGAACCAACACTCACTCAATCTCCTTTTTGGCCTTTTATTCCTTTTAAGTACGTCCCGATGAGCTCCGCCCCTCCGAGGATGTGTCCTTCCATCGCTTTCAAAAGCTCCTCCCGCGTGGGGCGTCCAAGATCGGGAAGCGTCGCATCGAGGGCGTAGAGCTTGTGAAAGTAGCGATGTCTTCCGATGGGCGGGCACGGCCCGCCGTAGCCGGTGCGCTTCCAGTCGTTCCGGCCCTCGAGCGTCCCTTCGGGCAAGCGCTCGGAGTCGACACCCTCGTCGAGCCCGCGAGCGTTCGCGGGAATGTCGTACAGGACCCAGTGCACCCACGTCACTTTCGGCGCCTCGGGGTCGGGAGCATCCGGATCCTCGACCAGGAGCGCGAAGCTTTGGGTGCCCGGGGGCGGATCGGTCCAGGAAAGAGGCGGGGATACGTCCTCGCCCTCGCAGGTGTATCGCCGAGGTATCTGCCCCAGGTGCTCGAACACCGAGCTCACCAACCGGAGCGGCATTTCGTGATCCTCCCGATACTCCGCCGGCCCTTCGGGTGTAGAATGCGGCTTTTCCGCTTTGCGCCGGAAAGGATACGAGGCATCGTGACCACCCCCCAGCCTTTCGCGCCCAACACTTCTCCGCGCCGCGTCGACTTCATCGAAGGCTACCACGTCCGCCTTCGCACCGCGCTGAACCGCGGAGAAGGAAAGCTCGTGACTCTCTCCCAGGGCGGGGGCTACGTGGCGACCCCGTTGAGCCTCCTCCCCCAGGCCCAGCTATGGGTGGCCATCGACATCCCCGAGCTCTCCCGCGTCGTGGAAGTCGAGGCCATCGTCGCCTGGGAAAACCGCGGTCCCCGAAGGCCCTCCTCGGCCCAGCCCGATGGGTACGGTCTTCGATTCATTCGCGTCCCGACGGTGTCGGCGGAGGCCATCCAGTGGCTCCTTCGCCGGGAAGAGCGCCCGAGCGGCAGCGACCCCGGGAGGACACAGGCGCTTTCGCGCTCGGACGTCCGCGAGATGATGGAGCGCGCCGAGGAGCAGTTCGGGCTCGAGGCCGCGAACGTCCACCGTCCGACGAACCCTTTCGAGGAGCCCGAGGGACCGCCTCACCGGCTCGAGCCTTCGGTTCTCAAGGCACGCGCGCCGCACGCGCCGGGAGTCTTCGTTCTCGGCTACGACCGCGCCGTCGCCGCGCGCGTCGGCCGCGCGGACCACGATCTACGGGAGTCCCTCTCCGCGTTCGTCGGCCATTACTCCTTCTTCCACTTCGAGGTGGTCGCGGCGTCGAAAGACCGCTTCTACAAGGAGTGCGAGCTCTTCCACGACCTGGGAGGAGACCGAGGCAAGCTCGACAACGCGGACCATCCGTTTGCCGCGCCGCGGGGGAGCCTCAACTGCCCGATCTGCATGAAGGGCCTTCTCAGCCGGTGACCGCGCCCTCGGAAGCCGAAGAGACGAGCTTCGCGTACTTCGCGAGAACGCCCGTTCGATAGCGCGGCTCCTTCGGCTGGAACGAGCTCCGCCGCGCCTCCAGATCCGCGTCGACGTCGATCGATCGGGCGTCGACGTCGAGGGTGATACGATCTCCGTCGCGCAGGAGGGCGATGGGTCCGCCTTCCGCGGCCTCGGGAGCGACGTGTCCCACCATGAAGCCGTGGGTCGCGCCGCTGAATCTCCCGTCGGTGACCAGGACCA
Organism: uncultured Acidobacteriota bacterium; assembly: GCA_964553925.1. Classification (GTDB taxonomy): domain Bacteria; phylum Acidobacteriota; class Vicinamibacteria; order Marinacidobacterales; family SMYC01; genus DAISKN01. The sequence goes on along the minus strand of CAZKNR010000401.1, from coordinate 6,118 downwards.
CGGAGTCTCCGAGCCCCCGGCCGACGATGGCGCCGGTGACGGCGAGCATCTCCCGCATGCCCGGCCCGCCCTTGGGACCTTCCCAGCGGATGACGACCACGTCGCCCTCCTGGATCTTTCCCGCCTGGACCGCCGCGAACGCTTCCTCCTCGGAGTCGAAGACCCGGGCCGGGCCCTGGTGGCGCATGCGATCGTGGCCCGCGAGCTTCACCACCGCGCCCTGGGGCGCGAGAGAGCCCCGCAGAATGGCAATGCCGCCCCGCGGTTTGACCGGGGACGAGAGCGGGCGAATCACTTCTTGACCCGTCGTCTCGCTGGCGCTCGCCGCTTCTTCCGCGAGAGTCTTTCCGCTGACGGTCGGCGCGTCCTGGAGAAACTTGCCGTCGAAAAGCCGCTTCACCAGAAGGCGAAGCCCTCCCGCACGATCGACGTCGGGCGCCGTGAAACGCCCCCCGGGCTTCAGGTCGGCGAGGACCGGGGTTCTCGCGGACACCCGGTCGAAATCCTCGAGCGTGAGCTCGACCCCCGCCTCGCGGGCGATGGCCAGGAGGTGTAAAACGGCGTTCGTCGAGCCGGCGGTGGCGGCGACCGAGGCGATGGCGTTCTCGAGCGCCGTCCGGGTAATGATGCGCCGGGCGGTGACACCGCTCTTCAACAGATCGAGGACCAGGGCGCCGCTCCGGCGAGCGGCCTCCTTCTTCCGCGGGTCGGTCGCGGGAATATCGTTGACTCCCATGGGGGAGATGCCGAGAAAAGTCATCGCCGTCGACATGGTGTTGGCGGTGAACTGCCCGCCGCAGGCGCCCGCGCCGGGACAGGCCGCGCCCTCGAGCGACTGAAGCTCCTTCTCGGTCATGAGGCCGGCGCCGCAGGCGCCCACCGCCTCGAAGACGTCCTGGATGGTGACGTCTCTTCCCTGGAAGCGGCCCGGGAGAATGGACCCTCCGTAGATCATGAGAGACGGAAGGTCGAGCCGCGCGAGGGCCATCACCGTCCCCGGAATGGTCTTGTCGCACCCCGAGATCGCGACCACGGCGTCCAGAAGGTGGCCGTTCACCACGAGCTCGATCGAGTCGGCCACGATCTCGCGGGACACGAGAGAGGACCGCATGCCCTCGGAGCCCATCGCGATCCCGTCGGAGACGACGACGGTGTTGAACTCCAGAGGCGTCCCGCCGGCATCGCGAATCCCTTGCTTCACGTGGACCGCGAGCTCGCGCAGATGGACGTTGCAGGGAGTCACTTCGGCCCAGGTGTTGGCCACCGCGACCAGAGGCTTTTCCAGATCGGCGTCGGTCAGGCCCATCGCTTTGAACATCGCCCGCGCGGGGGCCCGCGAGATTCCCGTCTTGATGGCGTCGCTTCGCATGCGCGGATGATATCATTCCGCGATCGAGCGTCCTCACTCGGGAAGAGGGGTCATTATGAAGAAGTGTTTATTCCCACTCCTGCTCGCGGTCTCGCTGCGCGTCGAGGCGCAGACGTTCACCCTCGAGCAAATAATGAGCTCCCCTTTTCCCGCGGACCTGGTTTCGGGCGAAGGCGCTTTCGCCTGGACCCAGAACGATCGAGGGGTCCGCAGCTTATGGGTCGCCCAGGCTCCCTCCTTCCGCGCGCGCGCGATCTTCCGCGACGAGAGAGATGAGGGCCAGGAATTGACGCAGCCGCGCTTCGGCCCGGGGGGGACCCATATCGTCTTCGTGCGCGGCGGTGGTCCCAACCGCGCGGGCGAGATTCCAAACCCGGCGAGCGATCCCGGCGGCGCCGCGCAGGCGGTCTGGATCGCGCGGGTGGACGGAAGCGGGAAGCCCCAAAAGATCGGAGAAGGAGAGGACCCCCGAATCTCCCCGGACGGGAAGACCGTCGCGTTCGTGAAAGCGGGAAAGATCTGGACCGCTCCCGCCGAAGGAGAGGGCGAGGCGAAAGAGCTCGCGAAGACCCGCGGGAGCGCAAGCTCGCTCCGCTGGTCGCCCGAGGGGGGAAGGCTCGCTTTCGTGAGCGGGCGGGGTGATCACTCTTTCATCGGAGTCCATGCGTTCGCGACCAAGACCGTTCGATACATGGACCCGGGCCTTGGAAGCGACGTGGAGCCCGCCTGGTCTCCCGACGGAAGCCGCATCGCGTTTCTCCGATCCCAGAACGAGCGCATGGTGCTCCCCTTCATCCCCCAGCGCTCGGCCCTTCCCTGGTCCATCCGTATCGCCGATGCGCAAACCGGAGAAGGACGGCTCGTCTTTCGAGCGGACGAGGGAAGGGGCAGCGCGTTTCGAGGATTAGCGGCGGAAAACCAGATCCTGTGGGCAAAAGGCGATCGTCTCGTCTTCCCCTGGGAGAAGAACGGCTGGACCCAGCTCTACTCCGTTCCGGTGAGCGGAGGCGCTCCGGCGCTTCTGACCCCGGGCGAATTCGAGGTCGAGCACGCGGGGCTCTCCCGCGATGGAAGCGAAGTCATCTTCTCTTCCAACCAGGACGACATCGACCGGAGGCATCTGTGGCGGGTGCCGGTCGTCGCTGGTCCGCCGAGATCCATCACGAGCGGAACAGGGCTCGAGTGGTCGCCGGTCCAAGCGGGCGACGGAAGCGCCCTCGCGTTTCTCTCTTCCGACGCGAAACGGCCGGCCCAAGCCATGGTGAAGGTGGGTGAGGAAGCTCCGCGGGCCCTCGCACCAGAGACGCTCCCTCCCTCCTTTCCGAGCGACGCCCTGGTCGAGCCCGAGCCCGTCGTCATTTCCGCTTCCGACGGCATGCGAATCCACGGCCAGCTCTTCCGGCCCAAGAGTCACCGTCCGGGCGAGCGACACAAGGCAGCGATCTTCTTTCACGGAGGCTCGCGCCGCCAGATGCTTCTCGGCTGGCACTACATGTACTACTACCACAACAGCTACGCGATGAATCAGTACCTCGCAAGCCGCGGCTACGTGGTGCTCTCCGTGAACTACCGAAGCGGCATCGGCTACGGCCTCGACTTCCGCGAGGCGCTCGATTACGGCGCCAACGGAGCGAGCGAGTTCCGGGACGTGGTCGGGGCCGGCCTCTATCTTCGGGGCCGTGACGACGTCGACCCCGATCGCATCGCGCTTTGGGGCGGCTCCTACGGCGGCTATCTCACCGCGCTCGGTCTCGCCCGCGCCTCCGACCTCTTCGCCGCCGGGGTGGACGTTCACGGCGTCCACGACTGGAACGTGGTCATCCGGAACTTCGTGCCGGGCTACCAGGCGGAGAAGCACGCCGAAGTCGCCCGGCGCGCATTCGAGTCCTCCCCGATGGCCGCCATCGCGAGCTGGCGCTCCCCGGTGCTCCTCATCCATGGCGATGACGACCGGAACGTGCCGTTCAGCGAGTCGGTCGATCTCGCGGAAGCGCTCGCGAAGCAAGGGGTCGAGTACGAGGAGCTCGTCTTCCCCGACGACGTCCACGATTTCCTCCTGCATGAGAACTGGCTGAGGGCGTTCGAGGCATCCGCGGACTTCCTGGATCGGAAGCTCGGATCGAGACCGCCCACGACGAACGAACCTTGAGACCGGAGACCACATATGGACCTATTACTTCTCGCCACCACCCTGGCCAGTCTTTCCCAATCGGCCGTACCGGGCCTGAAAGACCCCGTCGAGATCCTCGTCGATCGATGGGGAGTCGCGCACATCTACGCCCAGAACGAGCACGACCTGTTCTTCGCCCAGGGCTACACCGCGGCCCGCGATCGCCTCTTCCAGTTCGAGATCTGGAGGCGGCAGGCGACGGGAACGGTCGCGGAGATTCTCGGGCGAAGAGAGCTCAACCGCGACATCGGCGCAAGACTTCACCGATTCCGAAAAGACATGAAGCAGGAGCTCGCTCACTATCACCCCAAGGGCGAGCTCATCATCACGTCGTTCGTCGACGGCATCAACGCCGCCATCGCCGAGACCGAGAAGACCCCGTCGCTCCTTCCGATAGAGTTCGAGCTTCTGGGAATCAAGCCGGGAAGGTGGACTCCCGAGGTCGTCATCTCGCGGCATCAAGGCCTTCTTTCGAATGTGACCGAGGAGCTCGAGGTCGGGATGGCGGTCGCGGCTATCGGCGCCGAGAAAGTGCGGGAGCTCGACTGGTACCGGCCGGGACGGCCCGAGCTCGCTCTCGATCCGGCGATCGACGGCTCTCTTCTCAAAAAAGAGATCCTCGGGGTCTACCGTGCCTTTCGCGAGCCCATCGCCTTCCGGCCCGAGGACGTCGTCCCCGCCCAAAGGAGCGCCCGAGCGAGCTACGAGCAGCTCGCGGAGGCGATGAGGACCGCCCTTCCCACCGGAGACGGAAGCGACCAGATCGGGAGCAACAACTGGGTCGTCGGAGGCGGGCTGACGCAGACCGGCTACCCCTACGTCGTCAACGATCCCCACCGCGCCCTCATAGCACCTTCGCTGCGCTACTTCGTTCATCTGTCGGCGCCGGGATGGAACGTCATCGGCGGGGGCGAGCCGGTCCTTCCCGGAATCTCCATCGGACACAACGAGCACGGAGGCTGGGGACTCACCATCTTCGGCCAGGACAACGAGGACCTCTACGTATACGACACGAATCCCGCGAGCCCGAATCAATACCGGTATCTCGGCGGCTGGGAGGACATGCGGGTCTCGAAGGAGACGATCCCGATCGAGGGCGAATCTCCGGAGACCGTAGAGCTCAAATACACCCGCCACGGGCCCGTTCTCTACGAAGACCGCGAGCATCACAAGGCGTACGCTCTTCGCGCCGCCTGGATGGAGGTCGGCTCCTCGCCCTACCTCGCGAGCCTTCGCATGAATCAGGCGACGACGTGGGAAGAGTTCGCAGAGGCCTGCGCCTACAGCCGCATCCCCGCGGAGAACATGATCTGGGGCGACGTCCAGAAGAACATCGGCTATCACGCCGTCGGCATCTCGCCCATCCGCCGGAACTGGAGCGGCCTCGTCCCCGTTCCCGGCGACGGACGCTACGAGTGGGACGGGTATCTTCCAATTCAAGCGCTTCCCAAGGTGAAGAACCCGGAGAAAGGATACTGGGGAACGGCAAACAATTTCATGGTGCCCGACGACTTCGCTTATCCCGAGGCGCTCCACTGGGAGTGGGGCGATGAGATGCGCGGCCTCCGCGTCGACGAGCTCCTCTCGACGGGACGCCGCTTCACGCTCGTCGACATGATGGAGTTCCAGCACGACGAGCTTTCGGTGCCGGCGCGAAACCTGGTGCCGCTCCTCCGCCACCTCGAGATCTCTGAGGCCCGCTCGCGCGAGGCGCTATCGAAGGTCCTCGACTGGGATTTCGTCCTGGCGAAGGAATCGATTGCCGCCGCGATCTACACAAGGTTCGAGAAAAGACTCGTGGAAAACGTGAAAGCCAAGGTGGTGCCCGAGGCGGGGCAGAAACTGCTGGGCCGTCCGAACACCAAACGGCTCATCGACTGGCTCGCCGCTCCCGACGGACGGTTCGGAGACGATCCCATCGCCGGGCGAGACGCGGTCCTGAAGGCGAGCCTGGAAGAGGCGGTGGGGGAGCTCACCGAGCGGCTCGGAGCGGACATGAACGACTGGCGCTACGGACAGGAAAAGCTCAAGCACGTCCTCATTCACCATCCGCTGAGTGCGGCGGTATCGGATGAGACCCGGAAGAAGCTCGACGTCGGACCGGCCCCCCGGGGGGGCAACGACTCGACCCTCAACAACACCGGAAGCGGAGACAACCAGACGTCGGGCGCGACGTTCCGCGTGGTGCTCGACGTCGCCGACTGGGACAACTCCGTCGCCACGAATTCCCCCGGGCAGTCGGGCAACCCCGAAAGCCCGCACTATCGCGACCTGTTCCAACTCTGGGCGAAGCACCAGTACTTCCCGCTCTTCTACTCGAGGGAGAAGATCGAGTCCGTCACCGAGAATCGCTACGTTCTCGAGCCCGCGGGAGCGACCGATCGATAGCCGCATTCCGCCTCCGCGGCCTCCCGAGGCCAAGAGGATCCTCGAGAGGCTCGAGATCCACGGCCACGTCCGCCACGACCCTTACTTCTGGCTCAATCGCCGGGACGATCCCGAGGTCCTCGCGCACCTTCGGGCGGAGAACGCTTACACCGAAGAGGCGATGGCGCACACTCGGGAGCTCCAGGAAACTC
>CAZKNR010000400.1:0-10361 GCA_964553925.1 uncultured Acidobacteriota bacterium | reverse complement strand
CCGCACTCCTGGGACGCTCGAGGGCGAAGTCCAGCTCTTCAAGCCGTGGGACTTCGAGCGCAACTACGCTCATCTCGCCGGCCCCCCCCGAGACTTTCGCTTCCTACAAGCGGCGGCGCGCATCGCCCCCGGCGTCTCGCTTCGCTCCGCGCAGTTGGAGATCGATTCCATCGCCGAAGTTCTCGCGGCAGCCCATCCCGCGACCAATCGAGGCTGGAGCGTCGCTCTCGTCCCGATTCGAGAGGTGCTGGTGGGAAGGGCCGAGCCGGCGCTCCTCATTCTCGCGGGCGCGGTTCTCTTCCTGCTCCTTCTCGCCTGCGCCAACGTCGCCGGACTCCTGCTGGTGCGGGCCTCCGCCCGCGGCCGGGAGCTCGCGGTCCGAACCGCTCTCGGGGCCTCTCGCGGGAGGCTCGTTCGGCAGCTCCTCCTGGAAAGCTCGCTTCTCGCCCTCGGAGGCGGCGTCCTCGGAGTCGCGATCGCGCGAGCCGGGGTAGAGCTTCTCGTTCGATTCCAGCCGGGAGGCATCTTCCGGATCGAGGAGACCGTCCTCGACTCGCGGGTACTCGCTTTCGCGCTCGCCGCATCCGCCGCCGCGGGACTTCTCAGCGGTCTGGCCCCCGCATTCCAGAGTGCGACGTCCGCCCCGTCCGAGAGCCTCAAAGGATCGGGAGGCGTCGTTTCCCTCGACCGGCGACGTCTTCGGCTTCGAAGCGCTCTCGTCGTTTCGGAGATCGCCCTCTCTGTCGTCCTTCTCGTGGGAACGATGCTTTTTCTGCGGAGCTTCACCCGTATCCTCCAGGTCGACCCCGGGTTCGACCCGGAGAACCTCCTCGTCGTTCGGATGCGGCTCGACGACGACAAGTACAGGAAGGGCGGCGCGCATCATTATTATTCGGCGCTCCTCTCCGAAATTCGGGCCCTCCCGGGGGTCGAGGCGGCGGGAGGCTCGACGGCCCTCCCCATGGACTCGGTCGACGTCGATTTCGACCGGCCGTTCTGGCGCGATGGGGAGCCGAGACCGGCGGGAGGCGGACCCGGGGTGCGGCTGCGAATGACGACGACCGGCTACTTCGAGACGATGCGCATTCCTCTCCTCGAGGGACGGATCTTCGACGAGCGCGACGACCGCACGAAGCCGCGAGTTTTGATCGTGAACGAGACGATGGCCCACAGGACCTGGCCCGGGGAAAGTCCGCTCGGAAGGCGCCTCGTACTCGACTACCAGGAGTACCAGGCGCCCTACGAAGTGGTCGGGGTCGTGGGTGACACCCGGTTCGAGGGGTATCGCAGCCGGCCCGCGCCCGAGGCGTATATCCCTCACGCGCAGAACCCCTACCTTCCGATGAACCTCGTCCTACGAACGGCTCCGGGCTCATCTCCCCTCGCGCTCGCCCCCGTGGTGCGCAAGGCGGCTCTCGCGATGGACGCGAGCGAGCCGGTTCATAGCCTCGAGACCATGTCGGAGCTCGCGGGAAGCTCCCTCGCGCACGATCGATTCAGCGCCATGGTGATGACGGTCTTTGGCGCGGTCGCTCTCCTTCTCGCCGGAATCGGCCTCTACGGCGTCGTCGCCCAGAGCGTCAGCCAGAGACAGCGTGAGATGGGATTGCGGATGGCCCTCGGAGCCGACCGGAGGAAGATCCTCGCTCTCGTCCTGGGAGGCGGTCTCCGTCTCGCGATCGGAGGCTCCGTTCTCGGGGTCCTCGGCGCGATCCTCGGAGGGCGCTACCTTACGACCGTGCTCTTCGAGACCTCCCCGTCCGAACCGGGCGCGATTCTCCTCGCGGTCTCGGTCTCGATGGCGACGGTCGTCCTCGCTTGCGCCGTACCGGCGAGCCGCGCCGCACGTTTGGATCCGAAGACAACGCTCCACCTGGACTGAACGACAAACTCGCCGCTAAGGCCGTAGGCTCCTCCCTACGGAAAGAGCAAGATACCCCCCATGCACTCCCGAATCTCCCGAAGCAGGCTGCGGTAAATCGCTTAACAGCAACGATTTATCCTTGGGATTGAGCGGCTCTCCTGGCACGCGGCGTGCTGTTGCCCCGCTGGGGAGGAATCTCGCTTGCCAATCCGTGCGCTCGGGAATGTGTGGTCGCTGTCGAGAGCAGCAGGGCTCCTCAGCGTGGTCGGTCTCATTCTGTTTTCGAGCTTAGCCGAGGCGCAGTACGTTCGAGCGACCGCAGGCTCCTTCAGCACGTCGAGCACGACCTTCACCGACGTCCCCGGCGCCACACTGGCATTCACTCCCAGCTCCGCCTCCGACGTGTGGATCCTCCTCTTGAGTGGGCGGCTCCGTTCGACATGGACCACGTCCGACGAGATCGCCGCCGAAACGAGATACCTGGTGAACGGCACGGAGCGCGGTCTCATCAGCATCCGCAATCACGGAGCCAACGCGGGAGGCGCCTTCGCCCACTTCGACCGCGTCACCGGCACTACCGCTCTCCAAGTCGTGACCGTGCAGCTTCGGGACGCCAAAGCTACGGCCACCCTGGACAACGTCCAGATCATCGCCTTCCGCCTGCCTCCGGGCGCCGATTTCCAGTTCGCGGAGACGAGCGGGTTGCAGAGCGTACCCGCCCTCGTGTGGACGAGCATGCAGAGCCTCACCTTCACCCCGGCGAGCGCAGGCAATTACCTGGTGATGGCCGTCTCCAGCGGGCGCGAGAGCCCGGACGTCTCGACACTGGCCGTGCGCTTTCAGGACCCCGCAGGCGCGTTCTGGCCGGTGGATGACCTCCCCCTCCCCATCGATCCACGCCGCGGGCAATTCGAGAACGGACGCACCGGCTGGCCACCTTTCCTCCTGGCGCGCGTGCAGAACCTGACGGCGGCCGCCAAAACGTATTCGATCGAGGCTCAGGGGGACGCTCTTGGAGCCGAGATTCGCGATACCCGCATCATGGCCTTCCGCACGGACGTGTTCGACAACGCGCAGAGCATCGAGACCATCGCGATGACCACGACCACGTCGACGACGCCGGTCGTGAAGTCGACTCTCAACACGGCCACGCCGCCCGCTGCTCAGGACCACATCATCATTCAGAGCCTACTCGTGGACGCCGACTCCTCGTCCACGGACGAGCGTCGAGCGGGCTTCGAGCGAAACGACAGCGTGGTGGCGAGCTACGGGCTCGTGAGCACCAATAACGAATTCGAGAGCAGCTACGCCTTCTTCGATGCCGTAACCACCGCGAGCTCGATGAAGCTCGAGAACACCTTCTCGACCTCGAACGCCGCCTACATCGTCGAGGGGAAGGAATCCGTCATCCACGTCCTGCGCCTGACCAGTACCTCTTGCTGCAGTCTGCAGACCACGGAAGGGGCCGGGACTGTCACCGTAACCGCGCCTGCCAGCTTCCAGATGCGGTTCAACACGGCGGTGGGCGGAGGCATCGACGAATTGTTCGACCTGGCCGAAGATCCTTCCGTCGATCTCGCGGGTGGCGTGAACGACCTCCGCACGCTCCACGACCTCGAGGTCGCCCCCAGCGGGGGCGCCTTCGCGGGCGTCAACCACCAGACGGACGACAACAGCGCCGGCGCGAAGGTCGATCTTCTCGAGGCCACGCCCACGAGAGTGCGCGTTCGGCAGGACGCCTTCTTCCAGCAGGACGGTGGCGCCAACATCCTCGGCGGGCTCAAGGGCACCGGCGACTACAGCGTCTATGGGATCGGACGAACGGCACTCCGCTGGACCCAGACGGACACGAACACGCCCGCGTTCAACTATGCCCGGCGCCAGATCGGGATGACCGCGCACTACACGGCCGGCTTGCCGCTCAGCAACTACACGCCCTGCTACGAAGGGAACCCCGCGTGCAACACCTGGGGCGGCGGTGGCGCGCAAGCGGACTGGCTCCTGGGGGTGCGGAACGTCGTGAACGCCCGGACGGACTTCCTGACCATCCTGTCGCAAGACTGGGTGCAGGCGACCACGATCGAGTATCTAGCCATCAACATAGCGGGTCTGGAGTTTTCCGATCAGGTCTGGCAGGAGCAGCCCGGGGGCGGGGCCAACGCCGTGCCCAGCCAGTCGTGGAACCTCCTCACCTACTTCAAGCCCACGAACCTCGGCAGCACCGCGAGCCCCTGGCTCGACCCCGCCGTGATCTCTCGGAGCACGGACTACAGGGCGCCGAGCAGTCTGGCCACGCTCACGGGCGGCCCGTGGCATTTGGGGAGCGAGAATTCGTTACTCGACGACTTCAACGAGGCGGAAGGGGCGTACGTCCTCACCATGGACCCGACGAACGGGATGATTTTCCGCATCGACGGGTCGGTCGCGACTCCTCGCTACCAGCCTTTCTTCAAGCTCCGGCAATGGCGGTCTCTCTCGGGACCGAGCTCGATCACGCTGCAAGGAGCGCCACTCACCGCGGGCGTGGGCTTTCGGGCCGACGTCAAGCCGCTCTCGCGGGCTCATTTCGCGAACATCTTGTCCTGGCACTCCACCCTCCAGAGCGCGGCGGCGGTGACGGCTCCTGACGTCGGGAGCGCGGGAACGGTCACCGGCGGCGTCACCTTCGTCCCCGGCCGGTACGGCAACGCGGGGAGCTTCACCGCGCCAGGGAACTACGTCACTCTGACCTTCGCCAACTTCAACATCGCGATCGGAACGGTTGAGTTCTGGTACCAGCCGAATTACCAATGCCAGGCCGCGCCGGGGACCTGCGACGGCGTCCGCCACGTTCTGTGGAGCATGGAGGGCGACGCGACCCACTTCCTTACAGTGGAGAAGACGACGGCGAACCAGCTCGATTTCGCCATTCGAAACGGGGCGGCGACCACCGTGGTGCGGGTGTCCCTGCCTGACTTCGCCTGGCGCGCCAAAGACTGGGTCCACATCCGGGCGATGTGGAACGACGTCGCGGGAGCGGGTCAGAGGATGCGGCTCTTCGTCAACGAAAAGGAGCCGGCGCATGTCGACGTCGGCGGCGACTACAGCTCCGCCGGGATGCCCGTGGGTCCGACCCGGGTCGGCGGCGACTCGGCGAGCGCGACCACCGCGGCGGGCCTGATCGACGAGTTCCACATGTACCGGGGTGGCGTCACTCCGACCCGCCTCGGCTACGGGGGGCTCGCCGCGAGCGCGGACGAGTTCCTGGCGGTCGCGAGTGTCGCCAAGAACATCGGTCTCCTCAACCTGGGAGTGGACCCGAGCCTCCGGGGGCAGTACATGTACTTCGGAGCGGACTCCGAGTTTTGGGGCCTCAATGTCGGCCTCGCAACCCCGGGCGCCGGTGTCGCGGACGGAGACCTCGTCTGGGAGTACTGGAACGGGACGGCCTGGACGAGCCTGGAGTCGGTGGGCGGCTTCAACGACCAGACCCGCTCTTTCAAGCAGTCGGGCACCGTCTCCTGGCAGGACCCCCCGACCTGGGCTCCCTATTCGGTGAACGGCGGGCCCGACCTCTACTACGTACGCATCCACCTTCCCGCACTCACCAGCTACAGCACCATACCGGTGGAGGGTCTGATCAAGACCGACATTCTGCTCCTGCAGTACTGCGGGGAGATCACGGCGCTGGCGCAGGAGTTCGTGATCGGTCCACCAGTGCCGACGGCGGTAACGCTTTCCTCGTTCTCCGCCGCCGCGCGCGACTCGGCGGTCGACCTCTCCTGGACGACGGCTTCCGAGCTCCAGAACCTGGGCTTCCACCTCTACCGCGCCGACTCCGAGGACGGTCGCTATGCGCGAATCACAGCGGCGGTGATCCCGGGCCTGGGCACCTCGGCTCACGGGGCGAACTACCGTTACGTCGACTCCGGTCGTTCGAACGGGACGACGTACTTCTACAAGCTCGAGGACATCGAGACGACAGGGAAGACGACGCTCCATGGTCCCGTGTCCGCGACGCCTTCATCAGATGCGCCTTCACCGACGCCGGCGGCCTCGAGCCTCATCACCTACGGAACGCCGGAACGAAACGTCTTTCGGGTTCTTGGGCGAAGCTCTCAGGGTGTCGTCGTCGAGCTCGCCACGGAAGGCTTCCATGCCGAACCTCAGGAAGACGGAACCGTTCGCATCTCGATCCCGGGCTTCGAGCCCGAAGCTTCCATTCCAGTGCTTCGTCCATGGATCGAAGCCTTGGCCGGACGTAACGTGATCATCACCTCCATTCAGGCATCCGCGGTCGAGTCGTTCACCGGCTTGAGACCCGCCGGAGCCGAGGCTCTCGAGATCGTCGCCACCCGAGAGGGTACCGTCCGCGCCGGGAGGAGATCGAGACGCACTCTCCTGGAAACATCCGGGCTCTTCCCGAAGGAGGCTGCTCGCCTGTTGCGGGTAGGCTTTCAAGGGGATGCGAAGAAGGCGCAGCTCGAGCTCGCGCCACTGCGATGGAATAGCTCGACGGGAGAGTTGCTGCTGGCTCGAAAGCTCACCGTACGTCTCGCCTTCCAGGGCCGCGTGGCAAACGAGCGGGGCCATCGCGAGAGAGCCGAAAGTGGCGCGCGAAACCTTCTCGCACGGCTCGCCACCACCGGGAAGGGACTCCATGAAGTGCGATACGAAGACGTCTTCCGCACGAGACGTGGTGTCGATGTGAGCCAGCTCCGGCTCTCCCGGCTGGGAAAGCCCGTCGCGTTGCACGTCGTACCCCAGGGAGAACGGTTTGTTCCGGGCTCGAGACTGTACTTCCTGAGCGAAGGTGAGGGCGCCAATCCCTACGCCCGCGAAGCCGTCTACGAGCTCGAGCTCGGCGCCGGCGGCCTCGTCATGGAGCTCGGCTCGGCCTCACCTTGGGGTGAAGAGCTCGCGTCCTACCTGAAAACCGATGAATACGAGGAGAACCGTTTCTATCAAGCGGGACTTCTCGAGGCGAGAGACCTCTGGCTCTGGGACGTGGTGATGGCGCCTTCGACGAAGAGCTTCCCCTTCGAGGTGAATGAACTTCGATCGGGCTCTTCGCGCCTCACGGTCTTGCTCCAGGGAACGAGCGACTTCGAAGCCGACCCGGACCACCACGTGAGGCTCTACGTCAACGGGGCCCTCCAGCAAGAGGTTTTCTGGGACGGAAAAGCATCCCAAAAGGTCGATCTCGACCTGTCCCCTGGAACGTTGCGCGAAGGCCAAAACGGTCTCGAGATCGAGAACGTCGGCGACACCGAAGCCCAATACTCGATGGTGATGCTGGACCGCTTCCAGGTGATCTATCCGCGCGCGGCTTCGGCTGCAGGCGGAGACCTCGAGGGTTCCTGGCCGCTCGCCGGGACGGCGTCGGCACAGGGACTGGGCGCGTCTCACCTCCTCGACGTTACCGACGAAACTCCCCGCTGGTTGAGCGGAGCGGCATTATCTTCCGACGGCAGCATCCGTTTCCGCGTCGAAGCGGGGCGCCGCTACATGGCTGTCTCCCACGACGCGGTCGACCGTCCTCTCATGCGAGCCGCGGCCCGCCCGAAACTCAAGAAAGAGTCTCTGCGAGCCGACTACCTCGTCATTGGCCCGAGCGAGTTTTCCTCGACGGCGGCTCCCCTTCTCGCGCACCGCTCGAAGCAAGGCCTCCTTGTGAAGCTCGCCACCCTGGAAGACGTCTACAGCGAGTTTGGTTTTGGGGAGACGAGGCCCGAGGCCATTCGCGACTTTCTCTCCTACGCGTACCACCACTGGCAGGAGCCGAAGCTTCGCTACGTCTTGCTTCTCGGGGATGCCACCTACGACTTCAAGGACTTCTTGAAGACGGGAGTCACGAACCAAGTGCCACCCCTGATGGTGAAGACGTCGTACCTCTGGACGGTTTCCGATCCCGCTCTCGGAGCCGTCAATGGAGACGACATCCTTCCCGATGTGGCCATCGGAAGACTTCCCGCGAGGAATCCCGAAGAGCTTCGGGTGATGGTCTCGAAGATCCTCGCCTACGAGACGGGAAACGCCAATCTCGAGAGCCTCCTGGTGCTCGTCAACGACAACTCCGATCGCGCGGGAGACTTCCGGCGCGACGCCGATGAGATCGCCCTCGGAGTGCTCTCGGGAAGACCTGTACGACGGCTTTCCCTCGAGGAGCTCGGAGGCACGCCGCTCAGGATGAGAACCGAGATCCTCCGCGCTTTCGACGAGGGCGCATCGCTCGTGAGCTACGTGGGCCACGGCGGGATTCATTTGTGGGCCAACGAGAACGTCCTGAACATCGGGGACGTAGCCTCGCTCTCTCCCCAGTCGCAGCAGCCGCTCCTTCTCACGATGAACTGCCTCAACGGCTACTTCCACTTCCCCTACTTCGACTCCCTCGCGGAGACGCTCGTCAAAGCCGAAGGGAAGGGAGCGATAGCGGCGTTCTCACCGAGCGGCCTCTCCGTGAACGAGCCGGCGCACCGTTTCCATCAGGCGCTTCTCGACGCCGTCTTCAACCAGGGTCACCCGAGACTCGGCGATGCCTTGCTCGCGGCCCAGGAAGACTACGCGGAATCGGGCGCGTTCCCCGAGCTTCTCTCCATCTACCACCTGCTCGGAGACCCGGGCCTTCGCCTGCGATAAGCCGAGCGCTTCCCTCGCGGTTCCGAGGTCGGGGTCGAGACGCACCGCTTCCTCGGGACAGACGCGGTCTCGCCGAGAGAGTCTGTTTGACTCATCCCGCTCCAGGAGAGTACTTTCGCTACCTATCCGAGGGACGACCGTGATTGGACAAAGGCTCTCTCACTACCAGGTTCTCGAAGAGATCAGCCGCGGCGGGATGGGAATCGTCTACCGTGCCGTCGACACCAAGCTCGATCGCGAGGTGGCGCTCAAAGTCCTTCCCCCCGAGCTCGTCGCCGATCCGGAGCGCAGGCGCCGTTTCGTCCAGGAGGCCAAGGCGGCCGCGGCGCTCCACCATCCCCACATCGCCACCATCTTCGAGATCGACGAGGCCGAGGGAACGACTTTCATCGCCATGGAGCTGATCCACGGGGCGAAGCTGAGCGATCTCCTTCAGAAGGAACCCCTGCCGCTCCATCGCACACTCGAGCTCGCGACCGAGACGGCCGAGGGGCTTTCGCGGGCCCACGAAAAGAACATCGTGCACCGCGATCTGAAGCCAGCCAACATCATGGTCACCGAGGACGGGCACATCAAGATCATCGACTTCGGGCTGGCAAAGCTTCTCGAGCCCGTTGGGGGTGCCGACAGTCTCGACAACACCGCGCTTCGAGAGACCGAGCCCGGCCGGATACTGGGGACGGTCGCTTACATGTCGCCGGAGCAGGCGCGGGGAAAGACCGTGGATCGCCGAAGCGACATCTTCAGCTTCGGGATTGTTCTTTTCGAAATGATCACGGGACGGCTCCCCTTCGAAGGTCCGAGCGGCCTCGAAACCCTGAACGCCATCCTGAAGCAGCCGGCGCCAGTACTCACGACCGGCGGTCCCGAGCTCCAGCGAATCGTTCATCGTTGTCTCGCGAAGGATCCGGAGGAGCGCTATCAGACGACGAAAGATCTCCTCTCGGAGCTTCGGCGCGTACGGCGCGATTCGGAAAGCACTCTTTCGTCAGACGTGGCCGCGGTGTCAGCTCCTCGCACCTCGAGGCGATGGCTCATTCCTGCGGTTTTGTGTGCGCTCGCCGCGCTCGCCACCATCGTCTACCTCGGCCGAGGTGGGCCCCAGGGCGTGCCAAAGTTGACGAATCCCGTTCAGGTGACCTCCGCCCTGGGCTCGGAGGTGTACCCGACGTGGTCTCCCGACGGCGGACGGGTGGCGTACGCTTCGAATACGGCGGGCCTCGGCAGCCGAGACATCTGGGTGACACAGTTGAGCGGAGGCGAGCCTGTGAATTTCACTCCCGACTACCCGGGCGACGACTACTACCCGAGCTGGTCGCCGGACGGGAGCCAGATCGCATTCGTTTCCACCCGAGAGGGCGGGGGCTACTTCGTCATGTCGGCGCTCGGCGGCAAACCCCGAAAGCTGCACGCGGCAACCAGACCGTCGTTCGGTCGCCCGGTGTGGTCGGCCAACGGATCGAAGGTCGCGTGGATGCGAGATGAGGATCGCACCTGGCTTCTGGAGACACTGACGCTCCAGGGCCGCGAGACGGAGCGGGTCGCGGTTCCCACTCTCTCGGATGGCCCGGCGGATTTGAGCTGGTCTCAAGACGAGCGCTTCTTCGCCTACGTGGACGCGGTCGATACCACCGCGGAGATCACTCAGATTTGGATTTTGCGTCCCTCCGATGGACAAACTTTCGCCGTCACCGATGGGACGACCCAGGACTGGAGCCCGAGCTGGTCCTCGGACGGACGCCGCCTCTTCTACGTCTCCAATCGAGGCGGAGGTAGCATGGACCTCTGGCAACAGCACATCGACGAGAACGGGGCCCCCGTGGGTGAGCCGGAGCGGATCACGACCGGGATCGGCATGCGCTCGGCGGCGTTCTCGCCC
>CAZKNR010000399.1:0-31124 GCA_964553925.1 uncultured Acidobacteriota bacterium | reverse complement strand
CCGTCCTGGTGGACGTAGTGCTCCTCCCGCTCCACGGTCTCATGGCTCGACGGCTTCTGGCTCCCGCCCCCCGGGAGGTAAAGGTAGCGCCCGCCGCTTCCCTCGATACGGTGCTGGAAGCCGAGGAATCCTTCCTCCCCTTCGCGCGCGGCCTCGAGGAGAATGGCGCCCGCGCCGTCACCGAAAATGACGCAGGTGGCGCGGTCCTTGTAATTAATGATGCTGCTCATCACGTCCGCGCCGATGATGAGGACCCGGTCGTGGGCGCCGTTCTCGATGAACTGCGCTCCCACCGAGAGCGAGTAGAGGAATCCACAGCAGGCGGCGGAAAGGTCGAAGCCCCACGCGCGCGTTGCCCCGAGCTTGTCCTGCACCAGGCAGGCGGTCGAGGGGAACATCATGTCCGGGGTGATGGTCCCGACGATGATGAGGTCGACGTCGTCGGGGCCGATCCCCCTCCGGTCGAGCGCCTCCTGGGCGGCCGCGGCCGCGAGCTCCGAGGTCCCGGTGCCGGGAGCGGCGAGCCGCCGCTCCCGAATGCCGGTCCTCTCCATGATCCACTCGTCCGTGGTGTCGACCATGGACTCGAGATCGTGGTTGCTCAGGATCCGCTCAGGAACGAACCGGCCGACGGAAGTGATGGCGGCTCTTCGTCTCATGCCTTTATCGAGGTGGTTTCGCGAGAACAATCGCCCATCCTACGCTTCTGCGAGAAGCCCGGTCAAACCCGGACCTCGCCTCGGGCTTGCCCGCCGAAGCCTTGGCGAAGGCGGGTTGAACCGGAAAGGCTCCCCCGCTAATATCTAGGGTTTCACGGAGGCTCGACAAACCCTTGGCAGCGGCGGCTTTCTACGACCTCGACGGCACTCTGGTGTCCACGAACCTGGTCCATACCTTCGCTTTCTACGCCAGAAACGACCAGGGGATCCTGAGGAGCCTCGGCCGTTCGGCGGCCACGTTCGCGGGAATCCCCCTCTTCGCCGCCGCCGACCTCTACAGCCGCAAGGTCTTCAACGACATCTTCTTCAAGTGGTACAAGGGCCAATCGGAGGACCGCCTGCGGTATCTGGCGGAGGACCTGTTCGAAGAGGTCATCCGCCCCTCCATCTACCCGGGCACCCTCGAGCTTCTCGATACATCGAGGACCATGGGACTGCGCCAGGTGGTGGTTACCGGCGCCCTCGACCTTACCATTCAACCGCTCCTCCGCCATCTGGGCATCTCCGAGTACGTCGCCAATCGTCTCGAGTTCGTGGACGGCCGCGCCACCGGCCGGTTGAAGCCCCCGGTCATGGCGAGCGCCACCAAAGCCTCCTGGATCCGGACGTATTCCGAACGCGAGGGGCTCTCTCTCAACGACTGCTACGCCTATGCCGACAGCATGAGCGACCTTCCGATGCTCTCGGTGGTGGGACACCCCACGGCGACCAATCCGGACCTGAGGCTCAAGAGTACCGCGCTGCGGCACGACTGGCCCATCGTCCGCCTGAATTGAAGTAGAGACCGGAAAATGACGCTGGTATTGAGAAAGGCACCGGGCCCGGAGGGCCCGTCCTCCCCGGGCGGGAGCCCGGGGAGCGAGCCGCGCGAGGAGCGCGGCGAGCACTATTTGAAGAACTGAAAAAACATGCCTGTCCTTCGCCGCAAGCTCGACCCGGGCACCGTCACTATCGACACGGACTCCGCTCCCCGGCTGATCCATTTCGGGGAGGACTTCTGGGAAGAGGACCTCCCCGTGGGGACACGGGTGATCTATCCCAAGCCCGCGATCCAGGGGCTTCCCAACCCCCGCGGAGCCATTCGGCACG
This sequence comes from uncultured Acidobacteriota bacterium, assembly GCA_964553925.1. Taxonomy (GTDB): domain Bacteria; phylum Acidobacteriota; class Vicinamibacteria; order Marinacidobacterales; family SMYC01; genus DAISKN01. The sequence goes on along the minus strand of CAZKNR010000399.1, from coordinate 29,316 downwards.
CCATCAATCACCCTCTGGGGTGCGACCCCCTTCACGCGCAGCTCCGGCCGGGAATGAAGGTCACCATCGCCCTCGATGACATCAGCCTTCCCCTCCCGCCCATGAGAACCCCGGAGGTACGGCAGATAGCCCTCGAGGTGGTCCTCGAGCTTCTCGCGGACCACTCGATCGACGACATCCACCTCATCGTCGCGAACTCGCTGCACCGGAAGATGACGGAACGGGAGATGAGGCGTATGGTGGGCTCCGAGATCCACAAGGCCTACTACCCCGATCGCTACTATTGCCACGACGCCGAGCAAGAGGATGGTCTCGTGAGCCTCGGGAAGACCCGGCACGGCGAGCACCTCCGGCTCAACCGGCGAGCCTGCGAGAGCGATCTCATCATCTATATCAATATCAACCTGGTGCCTATGGACGGGGGGCACAAGTCGGTGACCGTGGGCCTCTGCGACTACGGGAGCCTTCGGTATCACCACGAGCCTCAGACCATCATCGACTCCGACGGCTACATGGACCCGGACCGCTCGGAGCTCAACAAGAAGTGCGTGCGCATGGGGGCGCTGGTCGACGAGCAGCTGAACGTCTTCCATATCGAGACCGTCCTCAACAACCGCATGTACTCGGACCAGCTCGATTTCCTCGGCAAGAACGAGGACGACTTCACCGAGCTCGATAAGATGAAGCTCAAGGCGACGAAGTGGACGCTCTCGCGCCTGCCCCGAGCGGCGAAGCGCAAGTTCTTCCACAGCATTCCCGCCGCATTCGACCTCATCGGCTGCTACGCCGGGAAAACCGAGCCCGTCCACGAAAAAACACTCGAGCGCTCGTTCGATCAGTACGCGGTCAAGGTCAAAGGGCAGTGCGACATCCTGGTGGTAGGCGTCCCGTTCATTTCGCCCTACAACGTGAACTCCATCCTGAACCCGCTTCTGGTCCAGGTCATGGGACCCGGGTACCTCTTCAATCTCTACAAGGACAAGCCGCTGGTGCGGAAAGGCGGGGTGCTCATCCTCTGCCACCCCTGCTACGACGAGTTCGACCCCGAGTTCCATCCGAGCTACATCGAGTTCTTCCACCGGCTCCTTCCCGAGACACGAGACGCTTTCGTTCTGAGAGAGAAGTACGAGGAGGAGTTCGCGAAAAACCCGAGCTACATCCAGATGTACCGGCGCGGCAACGCCTACCACGGCGCCCATCCTTTCTTCATGTGGTACTGGGGTGAGAACGGGAGGCGCCACCTGAGCAAGATCATCGCCGCGGGTGCGGAGAACCAGCACGTGCCCGAGCTTCTGGGCTGGGATCGGACCGAGACGCTGGCCGAGGCCATCGCGAGCGCCCGGAGCCACCTCGGCCGCTCGGCGGAGATCACAATGCTGCACCTTCCTCCCATCGTCATCCCGCAAGTCGAGTAGTGCCTTGAGCCCTCTCGATCCGCGAAAATGCCTCGAGGGCCGCAGTATCTTTTTGCTCGGCGGCACCGGTTTTCTGGGGAAGGTCTGCCTCTCGATGCTGCTGGATCGCTTCCCTGGCATAGGCCGCGTCTATCTCATGGTGCGGGCATCGACCGAAGCCGACAGCGAGAGCCGTTTCTGGGAATCCATCGTTCCCTCTCCCGCCCTTGACCCGCTTCGGCATCGATACGGGAAAGGCCTCGAGAAACTGCTGCGGGAGAAAGTCCAGGTGGTCGGAGGGGACATCACCTACGAGAACCTCGGTCTTTCGGAGCCGACGGCCAAGCGGATCGCGGACGAGATCGATGTTCTGGTGAACTCCTCGGGAAGGGTGACCTTCAATCCGCCGCTCGAGGCGGCCCTCAAGACGAACGTCACCGGGACTCTCAACACCCTGACGTTCGCAAAGCGAATGCGCCGCCCGGCGCTCGTCCACGTGAGCACCTGTTTCGTGGCGGGAAACCGCTCGGGGGAAATCTGGGAGAATGAGCCCCTGCTCGGGTACTTCCCCAGAAAGGGCGAGGAGATTTCCGAGTTCAGCGTCGAAAAAGAGATCGACGACTGCGAGAGACTCGCGGCCCGGGTGAGGGACGAGTCCCAGGACAAGTCCCTCGCGGACCGGTTTCGCGAGCTCGCGCGCAAGCGCTTTCTCGAGGAGGGCCGCGACCCGGACGACGAGAAAGGCCTCGGACTCGCCATCGCTCGCGAGCGCAAGAACTGGATCCGATCGCGGCTCACGGATCTCGGCATCGCCAAGGCGAAGGACTGGGGCTGGCCGAACATTTATACGTACACCAAAAGCCTGGGCGAGCAGCTGGTGGCCGCCGAGGACGGGGTGGTGCGGGCGATCGTCCGCCCCGCGATCGTCGAGAGCGCCGTCGAGTTCCCGTTTCCCGGCTGGAACGAGGGCTTCACCACGACGGCGCCTCTGGTGCGTATGGCGATGAGGGGGCAAAATCTCTTCCCTATCGCGACCGACGTCATCCTCGACGTCATCCCCGTGGACATGGTGGCCTCGGCGGTGCTCCTGATCGCGGCCCAAGCGGTCGTGGAGGAGCCGGAGCTCGTATTCCAGGTCTCCTCGGGCGACACCAACCCCTCGAAGCTCGGGCGTCTCGTGGATCTCCTCGGGCTCTTCAAGCGGGAGCACTTCCGCGGGAAAACGAGCGGCAATCGTTTCCTGAACGAGGTGGCGGCGCGAATGGAGGCGCAGGCGGTCAAGCCCGAGAGCTTCGAGAAGTACTCCCTTCCTCTCCTCCACAAGGCGACGAAGAGGATCTCGGACGCTCTCTCTAAGGTGAGCCCGCGCCAGGCCGGCCCACTCGCCCCTCTCATCGCTCAGGCGAAGGACGCGGTAGAGCGCTTCGAGGCCTTCACCGCGGAGGGCGAGGAGCACTACCGAATCTTCCGGCCGTTCATCGTCGACAACAAGTACGTTTTTCGCGCGGACAACACCCGGGCTCTCTTCGGAAGGCTCGATCGGGGCCCTGGGAAGGAAGAACGCCTCCTCTTCTTCGAGCCCGAAAAGATCGACTGGTATGACTACTGGCTGAACGTCCACCTCCCCGGCCTCCAGAAATGGGTGTTCCCCAAGCTCGACGAAGCGGAGACGGGAAAGAAAACGCGGCGGATCTATACCTACCGGAATCTCATCGAGCTCTTCGACGCCGCGACCAAGAACCACTCCGGCCGGGTGGCGATGCGCATCGAGAGAGGAGGACGGGAGGAGCGCTACACCTACGCGGATTTCCGGGAGTGCGCGCTCCGCGCCGCCGCTTTTCTGAAGACCAAGGGGATCAAGGCGGGCGAGCGCGTGGGGCTCCTGGCCCAGAACTCCCCCGAGTGGGGCATGGCGTACTTCGGCATCCTCCGGACCGGCGCGACGGCCATTCCCCTCGAAAAAGAGAGCGCGACGGACGAGATCGCGAAGCTCCTCCGTCTCGGTCAGGCGAGTGCCCTTCTGGTGAGCCCCGACCTCCTTGACGAGCACCGCGACCTCGAGAAGATCGAGAGTGTTCCGGTCTATTCCTTCGAAGACGTCTTCCGGCTTCTGCCCGAGGCAACGGAGCAGAAGCGCATCGCAGAGCTTCCAGAGACGGTGCAGCCGTCGGCCGTGGCCTCGATCCTCTTTACTTCTGGGACCACGGGAAACCCCAAAGGGGTGATGCTCACCCACAAGAACTTCGCGAGCCTGGTGGCGAAGCTCCTCTCGGTCTACGACATCGATCACAACGACGGAATGCTGAGCGTCCTTCCGCTCCACCACTCGTTCGAGTTCACGACGGGGTTTCTTTTACCGCTCTCGCGCGGGGCCCAGATCGTTTACCTCGACGAGGTGAACGGCGAGACCGTGAGCCGCGCCCTGAAGAAGGGCCAGGTCACCTGCATCGTGGGTGTGCCCGCTCTCTGGGACCTTCTGAAGCGGCGCATCCTCGGCAAGTTCCAGGACCGATCGCCAAGGCTCGAAGACCTGGTGAACGCGTTCATCGATGGGAATTATCTCCTGCGCGACGAAACCCCGCTGAACTTCGGGCCCCTGCTCTTTTTCCCCATCCACATGGCCTTCGGCGGGCGGATCCGTTATCTCATCAGCGGCGCCTCGGCTCTCAGCGAGTCGACGCTCAAGACGTTTCGCGGGCTCGGCTTCAACCTCAACGAGGGCTACGGCCTCACCGAAGCCTCCCCCGTTCTCACGGTCACCCGCCCCGAGGGGAAAGTCGTCGCGGGAAGCGTCGGCCAGCCTCTTCCCGGGGTCGAGATCCGGATTCACGAGCCCGACCGAAAGGGAGTGGGAGAGGTGGTAGCCCGCGGCCCCAACGTGATGGCGGGATACTTCGGAAACGAAGAGGCGACGGCGGAAGCTCTCCGCGACGGCTGGCTTTTCACCGGGGATCTCGGCCGGCTCGACGAGGAGGGAAACCTCTATATCGTCGGGCGGTCGAAAGAGATCATCGTCGACTCGAACGGAAAAAACGTCTACCCGGATGAGATCGAGGAGCTCTACGCTGCCCCCGAGCTCATCGAGGAGCTAGCGGTGATCGGACTACCCGACGGCGCCGGGGAGAGAGTCGCGGCGGTGGTGGTTCCCAAGGAGGACATCGCCGCGGACGAAGCCCAAAGGCGGATCGACGCCCACATGCACGAAGTCTCGGCGAAGCTACCGCTTTACAAGCGGGTCAAGACGTATGAGATTCGCGAAGAGAAGCTCCCCCGCACCGCAACCCGCAAAGTGAAACGCCGTGAGCTCGTGACGTGGCTTCAGGAGAAGAGACTTCTCGAGGCGAAGGAGGCGGCGCCCGCGGCCGAGACGGACAAGGAGTGGCTCCTCGATCTCGTGGCCCGCGTGTCGGAAAAGCCCCGAAGCGCGGTCTCGATCGACGTCAGCCTGGATGAGCTCGGCTTCGACAGCCTGATGTACCACGAGCTCGCCTCCGCCATCGAGGGCGCGACCGGGGAGAGCCTCTCGGCCGATGCCCTCATGTCCACGACCGGGATCCGCGAGATCGCGGAGAACTTGAAGCGGCGTCCGCACCGGGAGCCCAAAGAGCGGAGTCAGCGGGCGCGGGCGCAAAAGGACGCCCCGTCCGCGCATGACGTTGTGAAGGTGGAGCTTCCAGACGTGGTCAAGCGGGCGGGCCGTGCCTCTCTCTCCGCGGCCCAGAAGTGGTTCTATCACGACGTCCTGAAGCCGGAGTTCCAGGGTCGGGCCAACATCCCGAGCCACGTTCATTTCCTCGTCGTCGCCAATCACGCGTCGCACCTCGACATGGGGCTCGTGAAGATGGCGCTAGGGGAGTCGGGGAAAAACCTGGTGGCGCTCGCCGCCGCGGATTACTTCTTCGACAACAAGGTCAAGCGCGCTTTCTTCGAGAACTTCACCAACCTCGTGCCCATGGAACGGAAGGGCTCGCTCCGGAAATCGCTTGAGTGGGCGTTCCACCTTCTGGAGCAGGGCTACAACGTGCTCATCTTTCCCGAGGGCACGCGGTCGCGGCAGGGGACGCTCCAACCCTTCCAGCGGGGGCTCGGACACCTCGTGCTCCGGGCGCGGGTGGGAGTGCTCCCGCTCTATCTCTCGACTCATGACGCGCTTCCCCCGGGTGCCTGGTACCCGCAATCGCGCCACGTAGGCGCCCGGATCGGACCGTTTCTTCCATTCGAGACGCTCTCGCGAGCCGCCTCGGGACTGCCTCGCTCCGACGCCGAGCGAGTGGTGACGGCTCTCGTGCAGCGTGTGGTGGAGGGGCTACGCGATGGAACATCGATCGATGTCGAGGACTCGATCGAAGTCGAGAGGGCTCGCGTTGGCGAGCGGCCTGAAAAGAAGGTCGAGAAGCCCGCAGTCGTTGGAAAGAAATCGTGAAAGGGAAGCTCCTCGTCACCGGCGCCACCGGGTTTCTCGGAACGCACCTCGTCGAACGGCTGCTCTCCTCGGATACCGCGCGCCTCAGGGTCCTGGCGCGTTCGAGTGTTCCCGACCTCCGAGAGCGTGGAGTCGAGGTCATCGAGGGGTCGATCCTGGATGAAAGCGCCTGCTCGTCCGCTCTCGAAGGCGCCTCCGCCGTTTATCACCTCGCCGGGCAGGTCTCCCGCAATCCCGACGACGGCGCCGCGCTCTACAAAGTGCACGTCCAGGGAACCGCGATCCTCTGTCGAGCCGCGAAGAAAGCCGGAGTCGACCGGATCGTGCTCGCTTCGACCAGCGGAACCATCGCCGTCACCGAGAAGGGCGACACGATTCCTGACGAGAACTTTCCTCCACCGTTGAAGCTCATCGGCAAGTGGCCCTACTACTTAAGCAAGCTCTATCAGGAGGAGACGGCCCGACGAGAGTGCCAGGGCGGCCCCGAGCTCGTGATCCTGAACCCGAGCCTGCTCCTCGGCCCCGGAGACAAGAGACTCTCCTCGACCGAGGACGTGTTGAAGGTTCTCGCCTCCGAGATCCCCGTGATTCCTCCCGGAGGCGTGAACTTCGTCGACGTCAGGGACGCCGCCGCGGCATTCGAGAGCGCTCTTTCGCGCGGCCGCGCCGGAGAGCGGTATCTTCTGGGCGGACCGAACTGGAGCTTCGAGACGTTCTTCGCCAAGCTCTCGCGGGCCGGTGGCGTCAAGGGACCGCGCATCAAGCTGCCGGAGGGAATGTACTCCTTCGCGGGGAAAGCCGTCGACGCCTTCTACCGGCAATGGGACCGGACGCCTCCCGTCGATCGGGTGAGCGTCGAGATGGGCCAGCGCTTCTGGTGGCTCGACCCGTCGAAAGCGGAGCGCGAGATCGGCTTTCAGGCGCGCGATCCCTACGAGACGCTCTACGACACCGTCGCGTACGTCAAGAAAGAGTTCCTGAGCCAGGCGATCCTCTCATAGAGCTCGCTCCCTCGAGGATTGCCGGCTCTGGCCGCGATCGAGTAATATTCCCTTCGCCGCCCGCCTTGGAGGTTCACCTTGAAACGACATCTAGAACGCTCGGTCGCGGTCGCTCTTGCCGTCGCTCTTCTCGCGTGTATTCCCGCTTTGGCGGGATCGGATTTCCGCAAGAAACCCGACGATACGGTCTGGGACGCCAAGGAGTGGTAAGTTCAGCCTGAGACTTGAGCCCGGGGCTACCCTGAAGCTGAAAGGACCCCTTATTCAGTCTTCAAGCGGACGGATTGGATGACCACCGCCTCGACGGGAACGTCCCGGTAGCCGCTCTTGGTTCCGGTTTCCACTTTTTCGATCTTGTCGACCACGTCCATACCCTCCATCACCTTGCCGAAGACGCAATAGCCGTAGTCGTTGGCGCCCATGCCCTTGTGGTCGAGAGCGCCGTTGTTCGAGGTGTTGATGAAGAACTGGGACGTGGCGCTGTTGACTTCGGCGGTGCGGGCCATGGCCACGGTGCCACGCTGATTCTTGAGGCCATTCGAGGCCTCGTTCTCGACCGGAACGCGGGTCGGCTTTCTCGCGAGGTCGGCAGTCAAGCCTCCTCCCTGGATCATGAAGCCGCGGATGACGCGATGAAAGACGGTGCCCTCGTAGAAGCCGTCCTTGACGTAGCTCAGGAAATTCTCGACGCTTTTGGGCGCGCGGTCGGGATAGAGCTCGACGGTGATGTTGCCCATGCTGGTCTCGATGACGACCATGGGATTATCGGCGCCCTCGAGCCCCGCAGCGAGGGACACGAGAGCCGCCGCCAGAGCCATCCGGGACAAATTGCCAAGACGCATCGGGGGACCTCCTGGAATATCGAGCTTCAGCCGACATCACAGATAACATCGAATCGCCGGCTCGCGCAACAGGGCCGGTGCCGGCTTTCATGACGGATCAGCACCTCCGTGATGGCGGTGGCCGCCGAGCACGAAGAGGCGTCGGTCACGTGAGCCGCGGCCGCAGGTCAATCCGACTCAGGGCCGCTCGATTCCCGTGATGAGCCCTTCGACGCGCACAATCTCGCTCCAGTAACGATCGGGTGGCGCGTTCGTAACAAACCGCTTCAAGTACGGGAGCGCTTCCCGAGGCTCCGGCGATTCCGCGAGCACGATGCCCAGATTGAATAGCGTGTCGAAATCGAGAGGGTTGAGCGTCACGGCGCGCTCCCACGCTTTTATGGCCCCGGCGACGTCGCTTGCCACGAGCGCGGCCCCCAGGCTTTGCCAGGCTGCCGCGTAGCCGGGGTCGGCGGTCACCGCCTGTCGAAACGCATCGGCAGCGCCGTTCGGGGGACGTCGATCCTGTGTCGCGCCGCGAAGAAAGCAGGAGTCGACCGGATCGTGCTCGCTTCGACCAGCGGAACCATCGCGGTCACCGAGAAGGGCGACACGGTTCCCGACGAGAGTTTTCCTCCACCGTTGAAGCTCATCGGCAAGTGGCCCTACTACTTAAGCAAGCTCTATCAGGAGGAGACGGCCCGACGAGAGTGCCAGGGCGGCCCCGAGCTCGTAATCCTGAACCCGAGCCTGCTCCTCGGCCCCGGAGACAAGAGACTCTCCTCGACCGAGGACGTGTTGAAGGTTCTCGCCTCCGAGATCCCCGTGATTCCTCCCGGAGGGGTGAATTTCGTCGACGTCAGGGACGCCGCCGCGGCATTCGAGAGCGCTCTTTCGCGCGGCCGCGCCGGAGAGCGGTATCTTCTAGGTGGACCCAACTGGAGCTTCGAGAGGTTCTTCGCCAAGCTCTCGCGCCTCGGAGGCGTCAAGGGGCCTCGCATCAAGCTGCCGGAGGGAATGTACTCCTTCGCGGGCAAAGCGGTCGACGCCTTCTACCGGCAATGGGACCGGACGCCTCCCGTCGATCGGGTGAGCGTCGAGATGGGCCAGCGCTTCTGGTGGCTCGACCCGTCGAAAGCGGAGCGCGAGATCAGCTTTCAGGCGCGCGATCCCTACGAGACGCTCTACGACACGGTCGCGTACGTCAAGAAAGAGTTCCTGAGCCAGGCGATCCTCTCATAGAGCTCGCTCCCTCGAGGATTGGCCGGCTCTGGCCGCGATCGAGTAATATTCCCTTCGCCGCCCGCCTTGGAGGTTCACCTTGAAACGACATCTAGAACGTACGGTCGCGGCCGCCCTTGCCTTCGCTCTTCTCGCATGTGTTCCCGCTTTGGCGGGATCGGATTTCGGCAAGAAACCCGACGATACGGTCCTGCGCTGGAACAGCGTGCTCCTCCAGGCGGTGCGGAGCGTGCGGTCCAACCCTGTAGTCACCGCGCGGGCGCTCGCGGTCGTGCACACCGCGGCGTACGACGCCTGGGCTGCCTACGATCGAAACGCCGTAGCGACCCGGACCGGGGCCTCGATGCGCCGGCCGAAGGCCGAGCGAACCGCCGAGAACAAGAGGATCGCGGTGAGCTACGCCGCGTACCGCGCGCTCTGCGATCTATTCCCATCGCAGAAGGCCGGTCTCTTCGATCCGCTTCTCCTCGAGCTCGGCCTCGATCCGAACGACGTCTCGACCGACCCCACGACCCCCGCGGGCGTCGGAAATGCTGCTGCTATTGCGGTCATCGACTTCTGCCACGCCGACGGTTCGAACCAGCTCGGCGACGTCAACGGCGGAGCGCCCTACTCGGACTACACGGGCTACCAGCCGGTCAACACCCCCACGAGCCTCACCGATCCCAATCGCTGGCAGCCGCTCACGACCCCTACGGGTGTCCAGAGTTTTCTCGCGCCCCATTGGAGGAAGGTCACGCCCTTCGCGCTCCGAACCGCGGACCAGTTCCGTCCGCCGCCGCCCGCGCTGTACCCGGATCGGCGATACGTGGAGCAGGCGGAAGCCATCGTGAGGCTGAGCGCTTCACTCGACGACCGCCAGAAGATGATCGCCGAGTACTGGTCGGATGGTCCGGCGACAGAGACGCCGCCCGGCCATTGGAACCTCCACGCGCAGTTCGTCTCGAGGCGCGACCGGCACTCTCTCGACGAGGACGTGAAGCTGTATTTCATCCTCGGCAACGCCCTTCTCGACGCCAGCATCGCTGTCTGGGACGCCAAGATACACTACGACTACGCTCGCCCCATAAGCGCGGTACGATTCCTCTACGCCGGACAGCTCATCGAGGCCTGGGCGGGACCCGGCCTCGGAACAGAGCAGATTCCCGGCGAGAAGTTCCGTTCGTATATCGCGACCCCGCCTTTCGCCGAGTACACCTCGGGCCACTCCGCGTTCAGTGCCGCCTCGGCGGAGGTGCTGCGGCTCTTCACGGGGAGCTCGAGATTCGGCGCCTCGGTCACCCTGGCTCCGGGTTCTTCGACGATCGAGCCCGGCTTCACTCCCGCGGAAAGCGTGATCCTGAAGTGGCGTACATTCGACGACGCGGCCGATGAAGCGGGGCTCTCGAGACGCTTCGGCGGAATTCACTTCCGACAGGCGGACCTGGAGTCGAGAGAGATTGGCCAGCGCATCGCGCACCGGGTGTGGGCCAAGGCGCAAAGGTATTTCCACGGCGGACGCTGAGCCACACGAAGGATATGTGGTATGAGAAGCCTCGGAGGAACGTCATGAAGATTCGTTGCGCCTGGCTCCTGGTCCTTCTCGCGACTCTGTCAACGGTGGCGTTCCCGGACGACGCCCAGAAATGGTGGGAGCATATTCGTTTCCTCGCCACCGACGAGATGCGCGGCCGGGAGACGGGCTCCCCCGAGCACCGCCGGGCGGCGGAGTACGTGGCGGGGAAGCTCGAAGCCCAGGGCCTCGCGCCGGGAGGGACCGCGGGCTTCCTCCAGAACGTCCCGTTTCTCGTTCGCACCGTCCAGGAGGAAAGCTCGAGTCTCGCGATCCTTCGCGACGGAAAGCGCGAGCCGGTCACCCTCGGAGACGAAGCGTTCTTCAGCATGCGCATCGAGCACGCCCCCGAGCTCGAAGCCCCACTGGTCTTCGTCGGCTACGGGCTCACCATCCCCGAGGAAGGTCATGACGATCTCGCCGGGCTCGACCTGAAGGGCAAGGTCGCCCTCCACTTCACCGGTGGACCGGAGAACATTCCCGGGCCTCTCCTGGCGCACTACCAATCGGCGGGCGAGCGGTGGAAGTTCCTCGAGAAAGCGGGCGCCGTTGGCGTCGTCGCCATTCGCAATCCGCGGGGCCAGGACATTCCCTGGGAGCGGGCCGCGCTCGCCCGGTTCCAGCCGGCGATGGAGCTCACGGATCCCGCGCTCGCGGAGGCGGTCGGACAAAAGCTCTCGGTCACCTTCCACCCAGACAGAGCCAAGAGGTTTTTCGAGGGAAGCGGGCACGATTACGCGGAGCTTCTCACAGCGGCTCAGGCACGAAAACCCCTTCCCCGGTTCGCAGTTCCCGTTTCGATCGCGGCCACGGTCCGCTTCAAGAGCGAGAGGCGCGAATCCGACAACGTCGTCGGCATCCTTCGGGGCTCGGACCCGAAGCTCTCGTCCGAGTACGTCGTGCTCTCGGCGCACCTGGACCACGTGGGCGTAGGCCGGCCCATCGGAGGCGACGAGATCTATAACGGCGCCATGGACAACGCCTCCGGCATCGCCACCTTGATCGAGACCGCGCGCATCCTGAAGGAGACCGGGGCGCGCCCGAAGCGGTCCATCGTTTTCGTCGCCGTCACGGGGGAGGAGAAGGGGCTCCTGGGCTCGCGGCACTACGCCGCCCACCCCACGGTTCCCGCGGGGTCGATGGTGGCGAACCTGAACAACGACATGTTCTCTCCGCTCTTCCCGCTGAAGAGCCTCGTGGTCCAGGGGCTCGAGGAATCGGACCTCGCCTCTGACCTGAAACGCGCGGCGTCGTCCGTCGGCGTCGAGGTCCTCTCGGACCCCGAGCCCGAGAGAAACGCCTTCGTTCGAAGCGATCAGTACAGCTTCATCCGCGAAGGCATCCCCTCCCTCTCGCTCAAGGTGGGCTTTACCAAGGACTCGCCCGAGCACGAGATCCTCAAGACGTGGCGGAAGGACCGGTACCACGCTCCCTCGGACGATCTGGATCAGCCCGTCGACCTCGAAGCGGCGGCGGCGTTCAATCGGCTGGTGGCGAAAGCGCTCCTCGAGATCGCGAACCGCGAAACCCGGCCGAGCTGGAACGCCGAGAGCTTCTTCAGGCGCTTCGCCAAGGCCGGGTCTTCGTGAGCTATCGCGGGGACTCAGCGGGGACGGAGCGACCGGGCGAAATCTCCCGAGCATCGTGACGTAGACCTGTGACACTACCAAGCGTTAGCGGACAGATCGAGGTGCGAAGGAAAGGGGCGAGAGGCCTCCATTTCGGAGACGAGCTCGACGAGAGTCTTCATGGTTTACGCCGGTATGACCCGTGGCAGCACCACGGTGAAAATGGATCCCCGCCCGAGGTGACTTTGGAGCTCGATGCGTCCGCCCATCCCCTCGACCATGTGCTTCGATATCGAAAGCCCGAGGCCGGTTCCCCCGACCTTCCGCGAGCGCGCGGCATCGACGCGGTAGAAGCGCTCGAAGATTCGGTCGTGGCTGGTCGCGGGGATGCCGATGCCGTCATCTTCGACGGAGACCCAAACCTCCTCGGCCCCCTCAGCGCCGGCGACAAAGACCCGAATCGCGACGTGTCCGTCTTCGGGAGTGTATTGGATGGCGTTGTCGAGGAGGTTCCGGAGCACGTCGAGAAGGGCGTGGGAGTCCGCCCTCGCGAGGGGCGGGGGCTCGCACACCGAAACCGTCAACGATTGGCGCTTTTCGATTAGCCTAAGCCGCACGGTATCCGCGCACTGCGCAACGACGCTCGCGACCGAGATCGGTCGAAGCTCGAGCTCTAGCTTCCCCGCTTCGATACGGGAGAGCTTCAGCAGGTCCTCCGTCAGGCGCGCGAGCCGCCACGCATGGTCCCGGATGATCTCGACGAACCGCCGGCTGTTCTCCGGCTCTTCGAGCGCGCCCCGAAGGAGCGTCTCGGCAAAGCCTTGGATCGCGGTGAGCGGGGTACGAATCTCGTGCGAGACGTTCGCGACGAAGTCGCGGCGCACGCGCTCGAGACGCCGGATCTCGGTGATATCCAGTACCACGAGCACCGCGCCGGTCTCGCCCGCCGGCGCGGCACGCACCAGGAAGTGCCGAGGCTTCAGGCCGGCGGTCGCGATCTCCGCCTCCATTCGCTTTTCGCCCCGGAGGACACCCTGCACCATGGCGAGGATCTCGCTCTGCCGCGTGACCTCCACCAGCCGCCGTCCCTCGAAATTCTGGTCTCTCCCGGAGTGGAGCGCGCGGCGAAACGCGGGGTTCGAGTAGCGGACACGCTCGTCGCGGTCGACGACGGCGACTCCCTCGGACATCGCGGAAAGTATTGCTGCGGACTGGTTGCGCTCGTCTTCGAGAAAGCGCATGGACTGCGCGAGCCGCTCGACCGTCTGGTTCAGCGACGAGTGGAGCTCTCTGAGCTCGTCCCCATCCTCGTCGAGAGGCTCCGGGCGGAAATCTCCGTCCGCGACCCTCATCAGGAAGGCTTTGAGGCGAATCACGCGATGCGAGAACCGCCGCGAGACGACGAACGCGACCGCGCAACCGACCAAAAGGACCAGGAGCAGTATCACGGCGAGGGGGGCTTTAACCTCGCGAACGGCCGCGCTCACCTGCCCGAGAGGAAGCGCGAGGCGCAGAACGACGGGACCCGTCGCCGGCCACGAGATCCGAACCGCGAGGTATGCGAGCTCCCTTTTCACCGTTTGGCTGAACCTCGTCGCCCGCCCTCGACCCTCGACCCACGCCGTCTTCACCTCGGGGCGGTCGCCATGGTTCTCCATGCGTGCCGGATCCTCGTTGGAGTCGGCCAGGACCGAGCCGTCCTCGCCGATGACAGTCACCCGAGCTCCGCTCTCGGAAATCCATTCCGCCCAGGCCGCGAGCGATTCGCGGTCCGCGCGCTCGGGCGGACGGCTCTCCGCGAGCCGGGCGACGGAGTCGAGGTGCTGGTACGAGGCTTCGAGGAAATTTCTCTCCCAGGTGCCGAGCGTGTGGAGATAGACGAAAGTCAGGGCCAGGAGCAGGAGGGCCAGGTAGCTAAGGCCCAATTTCCAGAACGGTCTCAGTCGCAACTGGGGAATCAGATTATCACGCGGGAGAAGTCCACGTGCCGTCCATACAGGGCGCATTTCCCCCTATTGCGCCAGGGATGTGCAATTTCGAGGGCCGTCTTCACTCTCGCGATCGTCCCCGGCTCGCGGGAGCAATTCGATCTCAATATCGAGGGCGCCTATCGGAAGCTGACGGAGCCGGCTCAGGCCAGCGAAAGAACCAGGGACAGCGTTCCCAGCACCCAGTAGTCGACGGGGAGGCCGAGGAGCCAGCGTTTGTGCCACCACATGTTCGTCCGGGTGAACTTCTTCTACCTGTAGTGCGGGTTCAACACGAACCACAGAGCATCTTCGACGATCCAGAAGAGGGTGCAGGCGGAGATCGCGTGGAGCTCGGATCTCACCGTCCACGAGCCCGGAGTGAAAAAAAACGGCATGTGGAACGTGTAGAACACGAAGAGAAACGCCCAGAGGTGGTAGCCGGTGAGAGGGCGGCTCCCGAAGAACAGGTCGAGAAGGAAGTGCTTTTCGACGCGCCACGTGGGGAGCTTCGCCGCCCAACCGTGCTCGCCTTCGATCTCGATCTCGAGCTTGGCGAAGACCAGCGCCGCGAGGAGCGTGTATCCGAGAAATGCGAGCGACATGAACTAGTGGCGATAGTTTCCGAGGGCCTGGTCTCGAGCCGCGTCTTCCCCGCAGCGGCCCGGGCGATGAGCTCGTCGAGACAGGAGAACAGGATTCCGTTGCCCCGGCGCTCGTAGGAGGAAAGTGATTTTTCGAACTCGTCGGTTCGCTCGAGAAACTCTCCGATGACACCGGCGCCGATCTTGCGAGACCAGGAGCCATAGCCGAGCTCCTGGAGGTAGCGGGCGTTGAGCTCCTGCTCGTACTGCTTCTCGATGGGTATGGCTAGCATCGGAACCCGCAGGCACACCGCTTCGCTCATCAGGGAAAAACCTCCGCCGGAGATGACCGCTTTGGCGGTCCTGAGGTCATCGAGGAACCCGGCGCCCTAGAACGCTCGAAGGCGGACGTTGCCCAGGTCCTCCTCCTTCGCCGCTCCGTACACCCGGAAATCGTAGGGCAGTTTTCGCAGCATGGAAACGAGGTCTTTCTCCGGGATCACGCGCTGGTAGACGACCACGTGCCCTCCCGGCTCCCGCGCGGCCTCGAGGATCTCCTTTCTCAAGATCGGCGGAACGAGCGTGGTGTACTTCTTGCGCACCCGGGGGAAGAAGAAGCTGGTGACGAGGTAGTGGTACGCCTGCGGCACCTTCATCCTCACCGCCATGCGGGCGACTTCGAACTCGAAGCCCTTGCGAATGGATTTTCCGTGCTTCAGGCGATTCACCGCCTGGATGTTGTCGATGCTCGCCACGGGGATCCGGTGGCGCAGCGCGTAGAGGGCCGCGAAAGATTCGAAGTCGCTCACCACCAGTTGGGGGCGGAAGCTCTCTTCGGCGACCTTGCGGTAGACCTCGACGTTCTTCTTCACTCCCTTGGGCGCGTTTCTGAGGTTCCAGAACAAGCTTCCCGCGCGGTCGAGCCGGTTTCCGAAGTACCGCAGGGTGAGCCCGTGGATCTCCTCGAGCGCCACGTTCTCTCGAGCGGAGAAGCGCTCCTTCAGGAATTGATGGGCCTTGCCGGAGACCACGACCTTGATCTCGTGCCCCGAGGAGGCGAGGTGCTCGAGCACCACGGCGCTCCGGGTCGCGTGCCCCATGCCTTCACCGACGACCCCGTAGAGGATCCTCATTTCGACTTCTCAGAATACCGCAAGGAAATTCATCCAGGGTAAACGCGGCATTAACAGAACGATCCCCTGCGCGATCTACTCTGAAGCTCGATGCGTGTCGCGGTCCTCTCCGACACCCACTTCGGCGATCCGCTTTGCACCCTCGTGTCCTCGAGACCCGGGGAGAAAGATCCTTCCATCGGGCCGGCCTACGAGGCGCTGGCGCGGGCTGTGGGAAAAGTGGACTACCTCGTCCTTCTCGGCGACATCATCGATTTCTCGGCCGCGAGCTACGCCGACGCCTACCGCCAGGCGCGATGCTTCTTCCGCCGCGTTTCTGAAGACGAACTCGCTCGGGAGATCATTTACGTACCCGGGAATCACGATTTCGACGTCTGGCACACCGTCGAGCACCAGGTGAACGTAATCAACCGCCTGCGGCAGGGCCAGCTTCCGCGGGCGTTCAAACACTCGGTCCCGGGAGTCATCGACGATCGCCGCCTGAACGGAAGGTCCCAGAAGTTCCTTCTTCCCGACGTGGTCCCACATCGAGATCGCGATGAGCCCGAAGCGCATTACGGAGACCTGTTCTTCGACGACATCACTCGAGAAGTCTCAAACGGCAGGCTCACCGGAAGGAAGCTCACCTTCAACTTCGCCTATCCCAACCTCTACCTCGTGACCGACTCGGGGGATAGCCTGCTCCTGACGCACGGGCACTACTTCGAGGCGTTCTGGTCCGTGGCGGCGGAGTGGACGGCGCTCCTCGCTTTCGACGATCTCGAGCTCGAGGGCGAAGCGATGTCGCTCCGAGAGGTGGTAGGGATCAATCTGCCCCTTCACCAGCTCGCGTGCACCGGCATCGGGCAGGCGCGGCCGCTCTCTCAGATCGCGCGGACTATTCAGCGGGAGGCGTTCCAGGGAAAAACCGACACTCTGGAGAAATACTTCGAGCGGCTCGCGCTGTGGGTTCGCTCCGATCGCAGCCGTCGATGGCCGAAGCGAGTGCTCGCGGCGTGGGTGCTTCGATGTGCGAGCGCGAAGTTTCTTTCCGTTCTCGCCTCGCTCGAGCATACGCGATATAGCCGGGAGTTTCTGACGCGGCCGAGCGTGCGCGAGAGGTTTCGCCAGTACTATCGGTACTCGATCGCCGAGACCGAGCGCCTTCAGGCGGAGCACGGGATCGAAATCCCGCGGCCGACCCACGTCGTCTTCGGCCATACCCACCAGCCCATCCCCTGGCAAGCGGAAGAGCTCGTCGACGTGGTGGATGGCCATCCCGTGAGCTTCTGCAACACCGGCGGCTGGCTCTTGCGAGAAGACCAATCCTCCCTCGATTTCGTCGGCGCCGAAGTGCTTCTCTACGAGACGGGGAGCGGCGTACGCTCCGTTTCCATCCGGACCAAAGACCTCTACCCTCTCGAAGAGGACATGAGACGAGGGGCGGCGTCTCGAGAGACTTGGGGTCCGGAAACGACGCCGCCCCTCCGGAGGGAGGCGCGAATGCGAGGGAGAGATTAGGGGCGCGACATGAACCCCACGTCAGCTTCCGATGAAAAGAACGTGACTCTCAGGCGTGTTCTGTTGGTACTCAAGCCCACACCAACCCCCAATCGGCGTTTTGCGGGTACGAGTAGCGAAGTCTTTTAACCTAAACCTTAAAAATAATCTTTCGTTCATGTTATATTCATTGAACGAGGGATCGATTCCATGGCAGGGCTTCTGGGTCTCCTCCTTTTCGCCGCTTCCGACGGAGATGCGCTCAGCCGCAGCCTCTACGTTCCCATCGAGCTTCGGGTCTGCGAGCACTTGCAGGGCGCGGTTCTGTACCGCGATGACAGGCCCCTGAGGAGCCTTCCCGGCAAGCAGGTTTTTCAGTTCACGTTCTTTCCCGCGTTGAACCGCATCGAGCCCGCGCTCGAGCGGGTGCGCGTCGAAGGCCAGGGCTTTCGCACCGAGCTCGTCATCACCCCCGCCTCCGTCTACGTCGGGAACAAGAAGATCGATCTCGACGTCGAGCGCCAGATGGATCGTCTCCGCCACCATGTCGACGCCCGGCATGAGACGGTCAAGCTCACGCTTCGCTGTGGCGAAGCCTGCTCGAGAACGACGGCGCCCGCGGTCTCACGTTAGCCGGAAGTTCACCGTGACCGTTACCGAAAACGGGACGGGTCTATCGAGGAGCTTGTACGGCTTCCAGCGCCACTGGCGCACCGCCTCGATCGCGGCCGACTCCAGAAGGGGAACCGACCTCAGCACGGTCACGCTCGAGGGCGCTCCCTGGACATCGACCATCACTTCGAGGATGACGACGCCCTGTACCCGCGCCTGGGCGGCGAGATCGGGATAGACCGGCTCGACCCTGGTTACGGGTCTCGCTTCTTCCTTCCGGAAATCGAGACGCACCGGCTCCGCCGGCTGCGGCGGAACGCCTGCGAGGCCGCCGCCGACTCCGCCGCCGACTCCGCCCGGAATGCCCCCTTCGACACCGCCGGGAGTGCCGAAGTCGGAGCCTACGAAGTCCTCCGCGGAAATGGCGCTGGGAATGTCGATCGAAGCGAGGAAGCTCGCTTCGAGAAGTCGCGGCCGCGCCGGGTTCGACGTCCCACTCCCTCTCGGAGTCGCGGGAGGAGGCTGAGGGGGCCGCGGCGGAGGTGCTGAAGGCGGGCGCGCGAGAAACGTCGGCATCGATACGAACTGCGGAAGGTCCTGGTCGACCCGTACCAACGGGACTACGACGAGGGCGAGGAGGGCGCCGGCATGAATGGCGAGCGCGAGCCAGAAGAGGAAGGGCTTCTGTCCTTTGGGGCGCGGATCGCGGTAGCTGGACACGTACTTCAAGAGCTGATCTTCTTTCATGCCTCGACGCTGGCACGGGGTCTTTAAGCTCCCGCGACGAGGCGGTGAAATTCCGATGAAGGGACGGTAACGTCGTGGGTTCATGGGTTTCTCATCGGGTGTTCAAGAAATGGACACACACGACCGCTATCGTCGAGTCGATCGTGCCCCAAAAGAGAATCGCTCTCCTCGCCCACGACCGGCGGATGAATGAGCTCGTCGACTGGGTCGAGCGGAACTTCGAGACGCTGGCCCGGCACACCCTCGTCTGCACCCGTTCGACGGGTAGGCTCGTGGAAGAGGCGCTTTACCGCAGTTTTCGCGTCTCGGCGGGTCGGTGGTGCTATCTCCAGGAGTTCTCCTTCTGCGCCCCCGCGCCCTCGGCGGCCACCGCGAGCTCGCCGAGTTGATCGCGGAGGGCGCGATCGACCTTTTGATCTGGTTCGGAGATGCGGTGAGCCCGAGCGCGCTCGTTCGCATCGCCAGAGTTCGGAACATCCCCATCGCTTGCAACCGCGCCGCCGCGGACGCACTCATCTCCTCGCCCCGTCTGGAAACGCCCCGCGCCCCGGCGCGTTCCCGCCATAAGGCGCCGGAAGGCGACTTCCCATGGCGAGGACCAAACCGACAAGCGCCGCTCTTCTGAAGCGGGTCCGCGAGATCTGTCTCTCTCTTCCCGAGACCATTGAGTAAAATGAAGCCGCGCCGCCCGGAGGCTTGCCGGTAGTCCATCGGAAGGAAAGTCGAGATGGCCAAGAACGTCCTCTTCCTTTGCACCGGGAACTCGGCGCGCAGCATCATGGCCGAGGTCCTTCTGAATCACTGGGGCCGCGGCCGCTTTCAGGCCTTCAGCGCGGGGAGCCACCCGAAGGGTGACGTTCACCCACTCACCCTCGAGACCCTGGCGCAATCTCATCTCCCGGCCGACGGCGTTCGCAGCAAGAGCTGGAACGAGTTCTCTCGCCCGGGAGCGCTCCCGCTCGACTTCGTATTCACCGTCTGCGGAAAGGCGGCGAGAGAAAAATGCCCTTACTGGCCCGGCCAGCCGATGACCGCCCACTGGGGTGTCGACGACCCCGCAGACGTCGTCGGAACGATGGAAGAGCAGCGTCGCGCCTTCAATCGGGCGCTCCGCGATCTCGACGCGCGCGTCAAGCTCTTCATCAGCCTCCCGCTCGACTCCCTGGACAAGATGGCTCTGCAGAAGAAACTCGACAGGATCGGGGAGTCGCGATCAACTGCCCATGACCTTTCCGACTAGAAGGTGTCGGCGTCGGCCTCCCCCGCGGGCTCGGCTGCAGCGCTTCATCGCCAGGCGCAGCGGACCGCTCACACGCACATCCTCCTGGCGCGCTACTTCTTCTGCTCGGCGTTGACGCCCGCGATCCTTTCCAGGCTCCTCAACGCCGGCGGCTCTCCGAGCCAGAGCGACTCGGGTGACCTTCCTTGCGGACTACGGGCGTAGCCGAGGAGGGTTTTCGCGAAATCTCGATTGATCTGACCCGCGAGAACCCGGCGCTTGAGGGTGCTCTGGTACTCCTTGCTGAGAATCAGACGTCTCGCGAACTCCCCGATGTCCGTGCTTTTCCGTCGCTCGGTCGCCACGTCGCCACCTATCGCTCGAACTCTGTTAGAGGAAGCTCCGGTCGAAGCGCCCCGGATTCTAGCACGCGGCGTCAAGAGGAGGCCGACTACCCATATACCCATTTCACTTCTCCCATACGGCGCATCCCGATCTCATCGTGCATCGTCTGCTCCGCGGGCTCCGGGAGAGAGGCGTTCCGGGACCGAGGCCGCCGGGCGACTCAAGGAAGTCGCCGAGTCAATAAGATCTTGCGCTTCGCCGTCTCGTTTCGCTATGGTGCTGGCATCGAGACGGAAAGATGAAACGCATTCTGGTCATCGAGGACGATCCCGACATCGTCGAGCTACTCCGCTACAACCTGGAGAAGGAAGACTTCCAGGTATACGCGGCGACCGACGGAAAGAGCGGGCTCGAGCTCCTGAAGCGAGGCTCGACCGACCTTCTCATACTGGATCTGATGCTTCCCCAGCTTTCGGGCATCGAGGTATGCAAGGAGATCCGGAGGAGTCAGGAGCACGAGATGCTTCCCATCATCATGCTCACCGCGCGCGGTGAGGAGACGGACCGCGTCCTCGGCCTCGAGCTCGGCGCGGACGATTACGTCACCAAACCCTTCAGCGTGCGGGAGATGGTCGCTCGGGTGAAAGCACTCTTGAGGCGGTCGGAGCGGGAGAAAGACAAGATCGAGTCCGCCGAGACGCTTCTCATCGGGCCACTCACGATCGACCCGAGCTCCTATCGCGTGCAGAGAAGCGGAGAAGCCATCCAGCTCACCGCTCTCGAGTTCCGGCTTCTCTACTTCCTCGCCTCGCGTCCGAACCGCATCTTCACCCGGGACCAGCTCCTCGACGCCGTCTGGGGAACGGAGCGCTTCGTCACCCCGAGAAGCGTCGACGTTTACATCCGCAGGCTCCGGGAGAAGGTCGAGGCCGATCCCGTCCATCCACACTACTTGAAGACGATGCGGGGCGCGGGCTATCTCTTCGAGACCGTCGCGTCCTGAAAACCATCCCCGTTAACCCACAATTCACAATTCATTCATCTGATATCAATCGGGCTCACAGATAGTGACCCGAACATTCAGGGGTCGAAGCGCTCGTGCGCCCTCGAGTGCGCGACGAAGATGAATGCGAGGTTAATGCCGATGAACGTCAACAAAGCCGTGATGGCGGTTCTTCTTTGCGATTTGGCGGCATGGCCCGCCTTCGCCCAGCAAACGGGCCAAATGGGAAAGGTCGCGGGGGTGGTCATCGACCAGTTCAACGCGATGACGCTTCCCATGGCGCCGATCGAGGTCGTGGAGACGGGCGCCGTGTTCTACACCGAGCTCGACGGCCGGTATTCGTTCGGGCTTCCGCCCGGCACCTACCAGCTCAAGGTCACTTTCGCCGGTTATCAGGAGCAGCTCGTTGCCGTGACCGTCGCCGCCGGTCAAACCGTTTCTCTCGACATCGCGGTCTCCATGGAGCGCTTCTCGGAAGAAGTCACGGTAACGGCGGAAGCGGAGACCCCGCAGCTCTTCACCGCCGAGGCCCAGCTCATCGAGAGGAAGAAGGCAACCGTCATTTCCGACAACCTCGCGGCGGAAGACATGCGGAAGAACGCCGATTCCAACGCGGCGTCCGCGATGCAGCGGGTGACCGGCCTCACCGTCGTCGACGGACAGTACATCTTCGTGCGGGGACTCGGCGAGCGCTACAGCAACACCCAGTTGAACGGCTCGACACTGCCCACGACCGAGCCGGAGAAGAAAGTGGTCCCGCTCGATCTCTTTCCCTCGGCTCTGATCCAGAGCATCTCCGTGCAGAAGACGTACATGCCGGACAAGCAAGGGGACTTCACTGGAGGCCTCGTTCAGATCGAGCCTTTGAGCTTCCCCGACAGCCAGGTGTTCGACTTCTCCCTCAGCTACGGTTTCAACACCGAAACCACGTTCCAGGACTTCGGAAGCTATCCCGGAGGAAGCTACGATTTTCTCGGCTACGACGACGGCACCCGGGCCCTTCCGAGCGTCATCCCCACCGACGAGAAGGTGGTTCGCGAGAGCATTTTCACCGCCGGCTTCACCCGGCCCGAACTTCAGACGTTCGGGCGCTCGTTCGCGAACGTGTGGCAGCCCCAGCTCTCGTCTAGCGCCCCTCCGAACCAGTCCTACAGCCTCGTCTGGGGGAACAGCACCGAGAAGCTAGGAGCGGTGTTTAGCTTCGCCTACAACCACAAGAACCAGACGCAGACCGAGAAACAGAATTTCTACGCCGTTGGCGACGATCAACTCGTCCTCTTCAGCGACTACGACTTCGCCGTCGCCGCAACCGACACCACCATGGGCCTGGTGGGAAACCTGGCGTACAAGATCAACGGCAACAACCGTCTCTCGTTCGAGAACTTCTATACCAACAACTCTTCCAACGAGACGCGGGTGTTCCAGGGCTTCAACTCCGATGTCAACACGGATATCGTCGACTCGCGGCTCTTCTGGGTCGAGGAAACCATCTACTCCGGCAAGGTCTCGGGAGAGCACTTTCTTCCCGAGCTCTCCGACAGCCGCCTCGACTGGAGGGTCGGGTTCTCGAACGCGCTCCGTGACGAGCCCGATCTCCGCGAGACGCTCTACGAGTACGACGCCGCGAACGATGAGTTCGTGCTCGCGGACGAGTCCCAGAGCGGCTTCCGCATGTTCAACGATCTGCAAGACCACGTCTACGAGTTCGGCGCCGACTGGAGCCTCTACACCACGCAGTGGAGCGGCCTTCCGACCATGATCAAGGTCGGACCCTACGTCCAGTTCCGGAACCGGGATTTCTCGTCACGGCGGTTCCGCTTCCTTCCCATCGCCCCCGGCCGCATCGATGTTTCCCAGCCGCCGGAGGTGCTGTTCGCGGAGGAGAACATCGGACCGTACTTCGAGCTTCGAGAGGAGACGCGCGCGACCGATACCTACACCGCCGATCAAACGATCACCGCGGGCTACGGCATGATCGATCTCCCGTTCAGCGAACGATGGCGTTTCGTGGGCGGCGCCCGGGTGGAGAGGTCGGAACAGAACGTCGAGACCTTCGATCTCTTCGCCATCAATCCGACGCCCCTCGTCTCGAACCTCGACGACACCGACGTCCTTCCCGGTCTGAACCTGATCTACGCGCTCAATAGCGCGCAGAACCTGCGCTTCGGATATAGCCGGACCGTCAACCGGCCCGAGTTCCGGGAGCTCGCGCTTTTCGAGTTCACCGACGTCATCGGCGGCCGGGCCACGGTAGGCAATCCCAATCTGAAACGGGCTCTCATCTCGAACTATGACGTCCGCTGGGAGTGGTTCCCCACTTCCTCGGAAGTGATCGCCGCGAGCTTCTTCTACAAGGACTTCCAGGATCCCATCGAGCGCACGGTACAGGCCACGGCGCAGCTCCGCACCTCCTATGCGAACGCCGAGGGCGCAACGAACCTCGGGTTCGAAATCGAAGCCCGCAAAGAACTGTCCCCGAATGTCTTCGTCAGCACGAACTACACCTGGGTCGATTCCGACATCGAGATCGGGCGGGCGGCGGGCGAGGTGCAAACCTCCACGAGCCGTCCTCTCGCGGGGCAGTCGGGGAACGTCTTCAACGTCATCGCGGAGTTTCAGCTGCCGGGCTACGACTTCTCCACCCGGGTCCTCTACAACTACTTCGACGACCGCATCATCGACGTGGGCTCGCTCGGACTTCCAGATATCCTCGAGGAGGGACGCGGAAGCCTCGACGTCGTCGCCATCAAGCGCTTCGGCCCAGCGCAGTTCCGCTTCATTTTCGACAACCTCACCGACTCCGACTACCTGTTTTCTCAAGGGGGTCAGGTGCAGCGTCTCTACCGGCTCGGGCGGACGTTCGCGGTCAGCTTCTCGTATTCGCTCTTTTGACACGGTCCATGAATTCACGTTCTGTTCACGGAGATGTAATCGGAGATTGACGGAGGAAGTCTAAAACTCCGGCGGGTCCCAAGGGGTCATTGTGGTCCGGGATCATTTGAAAGAAATGGAGAATCGTATGACAACAGTGAAACGTGCGGGCGTGCTTCTCGCCGGCCTCTTCGCGGCGGCGAGCCTTATGGGCCCAGTGGCCTTCACCCAGAACGTGGTGAGGGTGTCGGGCAGGATCACCTCGGACACCACCTGGACCGCGAATAACGTCTACGTCCTCTCGGGCACGGTATTCGTGGAGAACGCCGTGCTTCGCATCGAGGCTGGAACCCGTATCGTGGGGGAGGGTGCTTCCATCGGGGCGCTGGTGATCTCGCGAACCGGGCAAATCTTCGCCGAGGGACGCGCGGATGCGCCGATCGTCTTCACCAGCGACCAGCCGGCGGGCTCGCGCGCTCGAGCCGACTGGGGCGGTCTCATCATCAACGGGGATGCACCCCTCAACGTTTCCGGCGGCGAAGCTTTCGGGGAAGGCGACACCGGGGCCTACGGCGGGAACAACCCCGACGACTCGAGCGGCGTCCTCCGCTATGTGCGCGTCGAGTATGCGGGAATCGAGTTCAGCCCTGATAACGAGCTCAACGGGATCGCGTTTCAGGGCGTAGGACGGGGCACGGTAGCCGAGTTCCTCCAGGTGAACTACAACAAGGACGACGGGATCGAGATGTTCGGAGGCACGGTGAACGTCAAGTATGCGATCGTCACCGGTGCCGGCGATGATAGCTTCGACTGGACCGATGGCTGGTCGGGAAAGGGACAGTTCTGGATCGCCCAGCAGTACGGAGATGACGCCGATAACGGGTTCGAAGCCGACAACAACGCCGAGAACTTCGATCTCCAGCCCCGGTCCAACCCCACGATCTACAACGTCTCGCTCATCGGCGATCCCGACAACGAGCAGGGGGGCGAGAGCGACGACGGAATGCTTCTGCGCCGCGGCACCGCGGCCACGATCCGAAACGGGATCGTGACCGGATTCAAGGAGAACGGTCTCAACATCGACGATTCCGTGACGTTTACGCTTGCCGGGAACGGCGGGTTGAGTCTGGCGAACTTCATCTTTTTCGGGAACAACCCGAACTTCGCGTCCGACACCCAGGCGGTAGCAGCGACCTTCAGTAACATCGCGATCACCGACCCGATGCTCAGGGACCCGTACGATCAAGTCTCCCCTGACTTCCGGCCGGTGTCGGACTCGCCTGCGGTAAACGGCGAGATCGCGGTATCTCTGCCGCCGAACGACGGCTTCTTCGAGCCGGCGCGGTTCCTCGGCGGGATCTCTAGCAATAAGGATCCGGATCCCGATGCTCCCTATCTCGGGAACTGGCTCGCGGGCTGGACCAACTTCTCACCGAACTAGACTCGATGAGATTTCGATCGAAGGCCTCCCGTTTCGCGGGGGGCCTCTTTTTCTTGTCGGCACTCGCACTCGCGGGCTGTGATCCCGCGCCGGTCGAGGGCGAAGCGACGGAACTGGCGCTGAACCTCTCGAGCACGTTCGACTCCCCCGAGGCGCTCACCCGCGCGGTTCTCGAAGCTTTCGCGAAAGAAGACGTCGAGACGTTGAAGAGCCTTCCGCTGACGAAGGACGAGTTCCGGCTCTACGTCTGGCCCAAGCTTCCCGCCTCACGCCCCGAACGAGGGGTCCCTTTCGAGTACGGATGGGGCGATCTTCATCAGAAAAGCCGCAACTCGATCGCCGGTAATTATTCGCGCTACAAGGGCCGGACGCTCGAGCTCCTCTCCGTCGGCTTCCAGGATGGGAGTACGGACTACGGGACGTTTACCGTTCATCGGAAGGCCTCGCTGAAGGTTCGCGATAAGGTAAGCGGAGAAGAGCTCCAGGTGGAGCTCTTCGGCTCGGTCATGGAGCGGAAGGGGAAGTACAAGCTCTTCAGCTACGTCACCGACTGACGGTCAGCCGAAATCGAGCTCGCACTAGCAGCTAAGCTAGAGCCGAATCCGGAGCGCTCGCCTTCGGATCTCGAACCGCGCCGGGAGTCGCTGTTCGGCCTCGCCGTCGAGCTCGACGAGAACTTCAGTCGCAGGATTCACCGGGCGGGCTTCGACGACGCTTACCCGACCGTGCTCGACGTCAGGGAGACCGAGGTGCGCGCCCAGGTAGAGAAGCGGGCTCTCACGAACGAGCTTCGCGAGCGAGAGCTTCTTCACCACCACCAGATCCAGGAGTCCGTCGGTCAACGTGGCCTCGGGCGCCATCTTCATTCCTCCCCCGAAGAAGCGGCCGTTGTGAAGAGAGACTGTGGTGATGCGAACCCGTCGGCGCGGCCCCGAATCCACCGTGAGCTCGATCTCCGGAGGGTCGTATTTCAACGCAGCCTTCAACGTCTCCGCGATGTAGCTGCCTCCGTCCCGCCCGCTCACGCGGCGGGCGACCTCGGCGGAGAGTCCGAAGGAAGCGGAGTTGACGAAGGTCTTCTCCCGTCCGTCCTCGAAGACGACGCGGCCGACGTCGATGGCCACGGTTCTTCCGCGGCGAAGAGTGTGGGCGGCGTCGGCGAGCCTCGTGGGAAGCGCGAGCGAGCGCACGAGATCCCCACCGGTTCCGTGGGGCAGGATCCCGAGCGTAACCGGCTTTCCCGACTCCAGGATCCCCCGCGCGCACGCGGAGATGGTTCCGTCGCCCCCGAAGGTGACCAGGAGATCGCGTCCCCGCTCTGCCTCTTCACGGGCGATGCGCGCGGCGTCTCCCGGGCCCGCGGTGAAACGGCACTCGAAGGGACCGAACTCTGAGCGCAGTGCGGTTGCAGCCGCAGGCCAGTCGCGCGCCCCCCGGCCTCCGCGCGAAGCCGGGTTCACGATGACCAGGGGCGCTGGCAGAGGCTTTACTCCACGTGATGGTGACGAACGTCCTTCGCCTCCACCATGAAGATCACGTCTTCGGCGACGTTCGTCGCGTGGTCGGCTACTCGTTCGAGGTTGCGGCTGATGAGGATGAGCGAGAGCGCCCGCTCGATGGTACCCGGGTCGGCCATCATGTACGTGAGGAGCTCCCGGAAGATCTGGTCTTTGAGGTCATCCACTTCGTCGTCCCGGCGGAGCACGTCGCGGGCGAGTTCCGCGTCCCCGCGGACGAAGGCGTCGAGGGCGTCCCGGGTCATTTCCTGGGCGAGGGCCGCCATCCGTGGCAGATCGATGAACGGCTTGAGCGGCGGCTGGCCGAGGCATTTTAAGGTGTTCTCGGCGATGTTCACTGCCTGATCCCCCATCCGCTCGAGGTCGGAGTTGATCTTCATCGCGGCCGCGATGAACCGGAGGTCCACCGCGACCGGGGTCTGGGTCGCGAGGATCTTGAGGCAGCGCTCGTCGATCTCGATCTGGAGGTTATTGATCTCGACGTCGGACTCGATGACCTTCTCGGCCTCGGCCTCCTTCCGATGGATGAGCGAATCGACCGCGCGGTGGATCCGGTTCTCGACCAGGCCCCCCATGGTGAGGAGCTGGCTCTTGAGCGTCTGCATCTCCGATTCGAAGTGGTGCCGTTCCATACCGCTATGCTATCAACCGAAGCGACCGGTGATGTAATCCTCGGTCAATTTGTCCTTGGGCGCGGTGAACAACTCCGCCGTCGGCGCGTACTCCACCAGGCGCCCGAGCCAGAACAGCGCCGTGCGGTCCGAGACCCGCGCCGCCTGCTGCAGGTTGTGGGTGACGATGACTATCGTGTACTGCTCCTTGAGCTGGTAGATGAGCTCTTCGATCTTCAGGGTGGCGATAGGGTCGAGGGCCGAGCAGGGCTCGTCCATCAGGACGATCTCCGGCTCGACGGCGATCGCTCGCGCGATGCAGAGCCTCTGCATCTGCCCGCCCGAGAGCCCGAGGCCGCTCTCGTCGAGCCGATCCTTCACTTCGTCCCAGAGGGCCGCGGCCCGGAGGCTGCGCTCGCAGGATTCGTCGAGCGTCGCCTTGTCGTGGATCCCCGCGATGCGAAGCCCGTAGACCACGTTCTCGAAGATCGACTTCGGGAACGGGTTCGACTTCTGGAACACCATGCCCACCCGCCGCCGTACTTCGATGACGTCCGTTGTCGCGGCGTTGACGTCCAGGCCGCTGACCCGAATCTCGCCCCAGATCCGGACGTTGTCGATGAGATCGTTCATCCGATTGAAGCAGCGCAGGAGGGTCGACTTCCCGCAGCCCGAGGGTCCGATGAGCGCGGTCACCCGCCGGGCCCCGATCTCCATGCTGATGTCATGAAGCACGTGATTGTCGCCGTAAGCGAGGTTCACGCTCCTGCAGACGATCTCCGCTTCCGAGGGCCGCGCGTCGGGAGATACGCCTTTCGACGGAACCGCCGTCCGGATCCGCAGACCCGAGTCCGGGGCGGTGGTTTTCATCGGGTCGTCGGTCATCTGCACGATTTGTACTGGTTGCCCTGGCGTCCTCTCAGAAGGCCGCGGTGCGGTACTTCTCTCGAAGGTAATTGCGAACCTGGATCGCCGTCAAGTTCAAGAGCACGACGATGAGGAGAAGGAAGACCGTCGTAGTGTAGACCATGGGCTTCGCCGCTTCCACGTTGGGGCTCTGGAAGCCTACGTCGTAGATGTGGAATCCGAGGTGCATGAACTTGCGGTCGAGGTGGAAGAACGGGAAGAAGGAGTCGACGGGAAGCTCCGGGGCGAGTTTCACGACGCCGGTCAGCATCAGGGGCGCCACCTCTCCGGCCGCCCGGGCCATGGCGAGGATGAGCCCGGTCAGAATTCCCGGGGCGGCGGCGGGCAGGACCACGCGGAGGATCGTCTGGAACTTGGTGGCCCCCATCGCGAGCGATGCCTCCCGCATCGAGCGCGGCACGGCGGCGAGCGCCTCCTCCGAGGCGACGATGACCACCGGAACGGTGAGAAGCGCCAAGGTGAGCGACGCCCAGAGGATCCCTCCGGTGCCGTAAGTCGGCGCGGGAAGCGCCTCCGAGAAGAACAGGCGGTCGATATGGCCGCCCACGAAGTAGACGAAGAAGCCAAGCCCGAAGACCCCGAACACGATCGAGGGAACGCCCGCGAGATTGTTCACCGCCACCCGGACGGTGCGGACGACAACTCCCTGCTTCGCGTACTCCCGGAGGTAGAGTGCCGCGAGCACTCCCAGGGGCACCACCGCGAGGCTCATGAGGAACACCATCATCACGGTGCCGAAGATCGCCGGCCAGATCCCGCCTTCGGTGTTCGCCTCCCGCGGATCGCCGGTGAGGAAGGTCCAAAGACGGCTCGCGTAGGTCCCCGCGCGAGCGAAAACCGAGAGCTCGTTCGCCGGATA
>CAZKNR010000398.1:0-26453 GCA_964553925.1 uncultured Acidobacteriota bacterium | reverse complement strand
TCCCGGTGGACATCGTGGTCCGCGGCGGGAAGGTCGAGGAGGCCGTCATGACCCAGTCGCCTCCGCGCTTTTTCGACGAGTACGACGACCGCGCCCTCCTCGCGAAAGCGGTGGGACTTCCCGAGGGCGAGCTCCTTCCCGGCGGCCTCCGAGCTCAGGTGGTTTCGACCGCGTTGCCGCAGCTCATGGTGCCCGCGGCCTCGCTCCACCACTTCGGCCGCATCGAGCTCGACCCCGTGGCGATGCGCCAGGTCCTGCGGGAGACGAAGACCGACTGCTTCATGATCTTCACCCGGGAGTGCGTCCACGCCGAGAGCACGGTGCATGCGCGTATGTTCGCCCCGGCACTGGGAGTTGTCGAGGATCCCGCGACCGGAAGCGCTTCGGGGGCTCTCGGAGCCTATCTCGTGAAGCACGGCCTCGTCGAAGCAAAGCCGACCGCCCGAATCCTGGTCGAACAGGGCTACGAGATGGGGCGGCCGAGCGCGATCAGAGTCGAGGTCGATGCCGACGAATCCGGGCCCACGGGAGTGAGGGTCGGCGGCAAGGCGGTCGAGGTGGCCGAAGGGAAACTGCGCTTTTAGCCGCTTTCGGCGCTCCTGACCCGCTATTTGCGCCGGCCAGGCGGTTAACCTAATCTGGCAGGGAGCCAGGGTCCGGCTCGCACTAGCGTGCGCCGTTCACCACGGCGTTGGAAGTTCAACATGTCAGAAACCTCCGAGCCTCCGTTTTCGGAAGAGGTGTCCGGACACCTGCTCGCCAATCGGCGAAAACGCGTTTGGCTCATCCCCGGTTTTTTTCTCGCTCTGTTTCTTCTGACTGCTTTCGCGAAGCTGGTGAAAGAGGACGCGCTTCGCGCCCGCCTCGCCGAGAACCACGACCCGGCGAGCCGCCCGGTTCAGGGCGGAGTCTTCCGCTATCCTCTCCTCGAGGCCTTTCACACGCTCGATCCCGCTCAGGCGGTCTACAAGATGGACGCCATGCTCGTCCAGCAGATCTACGACGGACTCACGGCCTTCGACCGGCACCTGCGGGTGGTACCCGCTCTCGCCAAGTTCTGGGAGATCTCTCCCGACGGCAGAACGTATACCTTCGAGCTCCGGGAGAACGCGCGCTTCCACAACGGCCGCAGAGTTACCGCCGAGGACTGCGTTTTCAGCTTCGAGCGGCTTCTGACCAAGGGGCTGAACGAGCACAACTATCACTACTTCAGCCGCATCGAGGGCGCCGCGGAGTTTCGCGAGGGGAAGAGGGAGCACGTCCTTGGCCTCGAAGCGGTCGACGCGGACACGTTCCGCATCCGATTCGTCACTCCCTTCGTGCCGGCGCTCTCGGTCTTGAGCATGTACTCGTCGAAGATCCTGCCGAAGCAGGAAGTGCTCGCGCAGGGAGAGAAGTTCTTCGAGTCACCCATCGGAACCGGCGCCTTCCAGTTCTCCCGTTTCATCGAGCCGGAGGAGGACCCGGGGGTCCCCCTCCGTGACGGAGTCCGGCAGGGCGTGCGGCTCGAGGCAAACCTCCAGTACTTCGGCGGCCGGCCGCACCTCGACGCCGTCACCTTTCGCGCGCTGTGGCACTCGAAGGACTACGCGGACCCGGAGCGGCCGCTCCACGAAGTCGCCGACGGTGTCGAAACCAACGAGGTCGAGCCCTACAGCAACTGGGTCGCGGTCGAGGCCCCGCAACTGCTCGCTCTCCGGTATCTCTACTTCCCTAACCACGTCGCCCCGTATGATGACCCGCGGATCCGCCGCGCCATCAACCTCGCTCTCGACAAGAGGAGCTTCCTCGACAGCCATCGCATCACCGCCGGAACCCCGGCGGCGACGGGAGTCGTGCCACCAGGGATTCCGTTCTTCATCCCCAAGGGCTCGCAATCAGGGCAGGACCTCGAGAAAGCAGAGGCGCTCCTGGCCGAGGCCGGTTACCCGGGCGGAAAGGGGCTTCCGCCGCTCGAGCTTCCGGTGCTGCGCGACGGTGTCTATCCGCGCGAGCCGGCGTCGACGGCGCGCGATGGGTGCCTCGTCGCCTGCCTCGCCCGCGTCGGAGTGAAAGTGAAGCTGGTGGAGGTTACACGGTACCTGAAGTCCGACGATCCCGCCTTTCGCCACCGCGCGATCCTCGAGGACGACACCTGGTATGCCGATTTTCCCGATCCCGACAACTTCCTGAGGCCGCTGTTCTCCTCGAAGGGCTACATGAATAAGTTCGGGTACTCGAGTCCCGAGGTGGATCGACTTCTCGATCAGGTTTGGTCGGAAACCAGCTATACGACGCGGAACAAGCTCTATCACAAGATTGAAGAGATCATCCTCGAGGATGCGCCCATCATTCCCACCGACTACGGAAGACTTCGCTTTCTCCTCCGGGGAAACGTGCGCGGCTTCTACCTGACTCCCCTCGGGGTGCCCTACATTCAGATGAAAGACGTCTGGTTTCAGGAGGAGGGCGCTTCGACGGGGGTCGAGCTGTAGGCTCATGCGCCTCTCTCCGTTGAGCCTGCGCGATCGCTTCATCCTCAGCTCGACCGCGCTCATCACTCTTCTGATGAGCGTCGTGATTTTCTTCGTGGAGAAGGAGCAGACCGCGGTCCTCAAGAGAAAGGCGGCGGAGCACGGAGTGGCCCTGGCCGGCGCGGTGGCGCAGCTTTCCGAGAACCGGCTGCTGTACTACGACCTGCTTGCGCTCCAGCAGAACATGGAGTACGCGGCCGAGGACGAGGACGTTCTCTTCGCCATCATCTTCAACCGCAACGCCAGGACGCTCGCGGCGAACGAGGAGGCGCGGGAGCTCTTTCCACAGGAGCTCTTCGAGATGGGCGCGGAGATGGGAGAGCTCGAGCGGGGGAAGGTGATCCGGGGCGAGCTCACGTTCGACACCAACGACGGCCGCACGCTGGAAGTGCTCGAAGTGGTGGCGCCGGTCTTCGTCGAGGAAGAGCTCTGGGGCGCGGTAAAGCTCGGGCTTTCGCTCTCGAACGTGAACGCGGAGATCCGGAGGATTCGCATCGGGCTCATCAGCCTCGGTTTTCTAGGACTCACTCTCGGAGCGCTCGGCTCGGTGTTCCTCGCGAACCGGATCAGCCGGCCGCTCGAGAGCCTGGTGGAGGGGACCCTCCGGGTGGCCCGGGGCGATCTGAGCCACCGTATCGACGTCGCCTCCGGTGACGAGATCGGCGAGCTGGCGTCGAACTTCAACCGCATGACCGCGGAGATCCTCGACGACCGGCAGAAGCTCGAGGAGGCTTCGAGAAAGCTCATGGAGGCGGAGAAGCTCGCGACCATCGGACGGCTCGCGACGGCGCTCGCCCACGAGATCCGCAATCCCCTGACGGCGGTGAAGCTGAACATCCAGAAGATCGCCCGCCACCCCGCCCTGGGCTCGACGGAGCTGGAGCAGCTCGGGATCGCCGA
This sequence comes from uncultured Acidobacteriota bacterium, assembly GCA_964553925.1. Classification (GTDB taxonomy): domain Bacteria; phylum Acidobacteriota; class Vicinamibacteria; order Marinacidobacterales; family SMYC01; genus DAISKN01. The sequence goes on along the minus strand of CAZKNR010000398.1, from coordinate 23,040 downwards.
GAGCGGAATCCAGCAGGTCGAGAAGCTGGTCAAGGACATCCTGAGCTATGCCCGCGCGCCGAAGCTGGCGAAGGGGAGTTTCCAGCTCGAGAACCTTCTCGAGGAAGCGCTCCGGTTCGTCGAGGAGCCGATCGAGGAAAAGGAAATCCGCGTCGCGGCCTCCTTCGAGGAGCTCGCGCCCATCGTCGTCGACGGCGACCAGCTCCGCCAGGCGTTTCTCAACATTCTCCTCAACGCGACCGAGGCCGTGGGCCACGGAGGAACGATCGTGGTCGAGACCCGGCTAAGGAGCACTCCCGAGGGGAGCGTCGCCGAGATCTCGATTGGAGACGACGGCGTCGGCATCGGCGAGACGGACCGGGAGTCGATCTTCGACGCGTTTTTTACCACCAAGAGCCTCGGCACCGGCCTCGGCCTGACGAACGCGCGGAAGGTGGTCGAGCTCCACCGCGGAGCGATCGAGGTCGTGAGCGAGCAGGGACGAGGAACCAAAGTCACCGTACTTCTCCCCTACGAGGCCTGCGAGGGGACGGTCCCCTTGAGCCCCTTGAGCCCTGTGAGAGAGACCCAGGAGACGACGTCCTCGACCCCATGAAGTCCATCCTGGTCATCGACGACAACCGGCTGATCCGACAAACCTTCAAGAACCACCTTACGAGCGAGGGCTTCGACGTCACCCTTGCTTCCGACGGCCGGGAGGGCGTCGACGAGTTCCAGAGGCTAGAGCCCGATCTGGTCATCCTCGACATTCACCTCCCGGTCATCGATGGAATCGAGGTGCTGAAGCAGATCCGCGAAATCGACAAAAACGCCTACGTCATCATGATCACCGCCTTCGACGATATGAAGACCACCGTCACGGCGATGAAGCTCGGGGCGTTCGAGTACATCTGCAAGCCCATCGACTACGACGAGCTCCTGCTCGCAATCCGCAAGGCCCAACGTATGCAGGAGATGGACGAGAAGCTCGACTATCTCGTCACCGAGGCCTCACACGGGTGGTCCATCGACAACATCGTGGGGCGGACTCCCCAGATGCGGGAGGTGTTCAAGACCATCGGCATGCTCTCCCGGAGCACCACCACCGTCCTCATCCGCGGCGAGTCGGGTACGGGGAAGGAGCTCGTGGCCCGCGCGATCCACTACAACTCCATCAACCGCGAGGAGCCGTTCGTCGCCGTCAACTGCACCGCGCTCGCCGAGGGGATCCTCGAGAGCGAGCTCTTCGGCCACGTACGGGGCGCTTTCACCGGAGCGGTCCGGGATACGCGGGGGAAGTTCGAGATCGCGCAGCGGGGAACGATATTCCTCGACGAGATCGGCGACATCTCCCCGAACATTCAGGCGAAGCTCCTGCGGGTGGTGGAAAACCGCGAGTTCTCGCGGGTGGGAGGCGAGAGGACCCAGCGCACCGAAGCGAGAATCGTGGGAGCGACCAACCGGAATCTGGAGGATTCCGTGCGCCGGGGCCAGTTCCGCGAGGACCTTTACTATCGGCTCAAGGTGGTCGAGATCAAACTTCCGGCTTTGCGAGAGCGGCGCGAGGACATTGCCGAGCTCGTGGCTCATCTCCTCGAGAAGGTGAACCGGCAGCTCCACACCAACGTGCGGAAGGTGCCGGAGAGCGTCATGAAGATGCTCGTGGCGTACGACTGGAAGGGAAACGTCCGCGAGCTCGAAAACGGCCTCACCCGCGCGGTGACTCTCGCCCACGGCGACGTCCTCCTGGCGGAGCATCTTCCGCTCCTTCGCTCCGATGGGCTCGGCGGGGGGCTGGTCACCGACGAGCTGACCTCGCTCAAGGAAATGGAGCGACGCTATATCTCCCACGTCCTGAAGCACACCCGCTGGAACAAGTCCCGGGCGAGCGACGTTCTGGGAATCACCCGCCCGACTCTCGACAAGAAGATCAAGGACTACGGTCTCGTCGATCCGAGAAAGAGCCGGGAGGACCAGGAAGCCGACGAGGAAGAAGCGCCGGCGGTTCCGGGGATCGGCTGAGAAGCTAGTCTAGTCGCGCTTTCGCACGAGAAGTACGCCGTCTCGGACCGTGAGGAGAACGTGATCCACTCGCGGGTCACGGCGCGCGCGCTCGTTGAGCTCGTGAATCGCTTTCGTCTCTTCGTCCTTGGGGTCGAGAACCGTCCCGCTCCACAGCACATTGTCGACCGCGAGCATTCCTCCAGGCCGGATGAGCTCCAGGATGCGCTCGTAGTAGCGGGGATAGTTCTCCTTGTCGGCGTCGAGGAAGGCGAAGTCGAAGGGGCCGGCGAGAGAGGTGAGGGTGTCGAGGGCCGAGCCCATGAGAAGGCGGATTTTGGAGCCGTGCTCGCTCTCGGCGAAATACCGGCGCGCGACCTCTTCCGCCCGAGGGTCCCGCTCGAGGGTGATGAGCTCTCCGCCGGGAGGGAGGGCCGATGCCATCATCAAGGCGCTGTACCCGGTGAAGGTCCCGACCTCCAGAACCCGCTTCGCCGAGATCGTCTTCACCAGCAGGCGGAGAAGCTGCCCCTCGGTCCGTCCGGAAAGCATCTGAGGGGACTTCATCGTCTCGAGCGTCTCTCGCGAAAGACGCTCGAGAAGGTCAGGGACCTCGCTCGAATGCTCCTCGGCGTAATGCTCGATACGGGGGTCGACGATAGGCTCCATACTTAGTGCTCGCCTGAAAAGAAAAAAGGCGTGGCATCGAGAGTCTCGACGCCACGCCGTTGAAGATTACTGGATGTAGTCGTGCAGAGCCCGGCGGTTTCCCGCCGCCCGCAGCCTTCGGAGCGCCTCGACTTCGAGCTGCCGAACCCGCTCGCGCGTGAGGTTCAGCACCTTTCCGATCTCTTCGAGATTGTACTCGGTGTTGAAGCCGATACCGAAGCGCATCCGGACGATGAGCTGCTGGCGCGGCGGAAGGAGCTCGAGCGACGCCCGAACCTTCTCCCGCATATCGCGGTCGAGAACCACCTGCCAGGGAGTCTGAGAGCGCTCGTCGGACTGGAGCTCCCAGCGAGGGCTCCCGTCCTCGACCGCGAGGGCGTCCAGCGACTCGAGGTGGGGGATCGACCTCATCGCCGTCTCTACCTGGTGCTCGGCGGCTCCCACGGCCTTCGCGATCTCCTTCAGCGAGGGCTCTTTCCCCTCGCGCTCCTGGAGCTTGTTCTTCGCCCGGGTGGCGACGCGGACCATCTCCAGCTTGTTGATCGGGACCTTGATGGTCCTGGACTTCTGCGACAAAGCCCGGGTGATCGCCTGCCGGATCCACCAGGTGGCGTAGGTCGAGAACTTCAGGTTTCTGCGCGGGTCGAAGCGCTCCACCGCCTGCATGAGGCCGATGTTGCCCTCCTGGACCAGATCGCTGAGCTCCATGCCCATGTTCTTGTAGCGCTTGGCGATGGAGACCACGAGCCTCAGGTTCGACTCGATCATCTTCGCGCGCGTCTCGTCGAACTCCTTGCGAGCCGACTTCTGCGTCGTGCCGACCTTCTTTTCCTTCAGCACGGCCTCCGAGCGCCGCATGGCGCGAGAGACCTTCTGCTCCTGCTCGCGGTTGAGCAGGGGATAGCGGTGCGTCTCCTTCAGATACTGGCCTAGAACGTCCAGCTCCGTTGTTGCGTCTTCCGGTTCGGGCTCGGGCCGAGGCGGCTGCGCCTCGATGACATCGAGCTCGTCATCAGATGTGTCAGGCATCACTGCTCTCATGGTTGGTGTATTCCTTTCCCTCTTGGCCCCAGCCAGCCCATCTTCACGTTCTATGCCAGAGGGGGCCTTCCCAGATAACTCCTTATCAAGTAAACACTTGAATCAAAGAAACAACCACCGACTCGAGGGTCCAGAAGCATGAAATCTTTACAGTCATGTCCTCTTTTTGCCTCTTTTGGAAGGTTGATAAGTATAACCATATTAGTCCGAGTTTGTAAAGACCCTACGGGAGTCAACCGGGTGTAAGTTCCGCTTGGGAATGGGGAAATTTGACACCAGCGACCGGACCGTTACACACTGAGCCCCCCAATGAGTACCGAGGAGCGCGAACCGACGCTCAAGGAGGAGCTGGTTTCTGACCTTCGGGCAGTGCGGGAGGAGGCGAGGCTCGACCCGGACGAACCTCTGAAGCTTGAGCCTTATCCCGCCGTAGCGCCAAACCCGAAACCGCTTCCCCCGCTTGCGACCAGGGAAACGGAAGCCGCCCCGGGCTCTCCGGCCTCTCCGGCCTCTCCGGCCTCTCCGGGACGAGAACAGCTGAACCTGCTCTGGGACGTCGCCGAGGCCGGAGCGGAGGAGGCGTCGGGAACGCTCGCGCGCCTGCTCCTTCCACTACGCGCTCCTCTCTCTCGCCTCGTTCGTTTCGCTCTCGGCCCGGTCGTTGCGCGCCAGGTTCGGATGAACTCCGCCCAGGTTCGATTCGACAACGAGCTCGTGACTTACGTCGACGATCGCTTCGATCGAATGAGCCGCCACTACGACCGCGTTCTCGGTCTTCACGGCCGGCGCATGGAGGAGATTGACGAGAGGCACCTCATCCTGCAACAGGAGCTCATCCGCCACGTTCACGATCTCGTCGCGCGGATAGAGCTCGTGTTCGAGGCCGCCGAGCAGAACCACCTCTACCTCGAGGGAACGCTCCGAGAGACGCGCGAGGAGCTTTCCAAGATCGGGGAGAGGCTGGCCTCGCTCGAGAGGGAGAAGAAGTAAGCTCCCCCCATGCCTCGCCGCAGCATTTGCGTCTGCTCGGTGCAGGCCCCATTCGTCGTGGGCGGCGCCGAGATCCTGGCAACGGAGCTCGCCTCCGCTCTCAGAGCGCGCGGCTTTCTCGTGGACGTCGTGAACGTCCCTTTCAAGTGGTATCCGGTTCAAGACATCGTGAAGCAGGCCTTGGTCTGGCGCTTCCTCGAGGTGACTGAGTCGAACGGGGTTCCCATCGACATGGTGATCCCGACGAAGTTTCCCTCGTATCTGGTGAAGCACCCGCTCAAAGTGACGTGGCTCTTCCACCAGCACCGCGAGGTCTACGACCTCTACGGCACCCCCTACTGCAGCTTCACCGACGATCCCGAGGAACAGGAGGTCCGGCAGACGATCCTGCGGATGGACGCAAAGACTCTCCGGGAGTCGCGCCGCATCTTCACCATTTCGAAGAACGTCTCGGCGCGGCTATCCCGCTTCAACGGCATCGCCTCCGAGACGCTGTATCCGCCTCCTCACTACGCCGGCCGTTACCGCGAGGGCGAGTTCGAAGATTACGCCCTCTACGCCGGACGGCTCGAAACGCTCAAGAGGTGCGACTTGCTGGTCGAGGCGTTCCGCTACGTGGATAAAGGCGCGCGCCTCGTCGTCGCCGGCCGAGGTCCCCAGCTCGAGAACCTCGAGCGTCAGGCGGAGCGTCTCGGCCTCGCGGATCGGATCCGGTTCGCGGGCTTCGTTCCCGAAGAAGACCTCCTCTCCCTCTACGCGGGGGCTTTCGCCGTTCTCTATGCTCCCGTCGACGAGGACTACGGCTACGTCACCGTCGAGGCGTTCCTTTCGGGAAAGCCCGTCGTCACCTGCAAGGACTCGGGTGGAACCCTGGAGTTCGTCGAAGACGGAGTCTCGGGATACGTCGTCGATCCCGAACCGCAGGCCTTTGCTTCGGCCGTGAACCGCTTGTTCGCCGATCGCCGCCTGGCGCGGGACATGGGCGCCGCGGGCCGGCCCCGGGTCACGGGGATCGGCTGGGACGCGGTCCTCGACGCGCTCACCGAGCCGCTCCGTTGAAGATCTCTTACTGGAGCCCGCTCTCTCCCTCGGGCACCGGAGTCGCCGATTACAGCGAGGAGCTCCTTCCGCACCTCAGGGAGGAAGACATCGAGATTCATCTGTTCGTCTCCGATCGCGAGCCTTCAAATCCCGGGATCCGGGACGAATTCCCCTGGCACTGGGCCCGCGACTACGAGGAAGTCGCGGCGCGGGAGAGCTTCGACCTCGACCTCTACCAGATCGGCAACAGCTCCTACCACCGCTACGCGCTGAACGCGGCGCTTCGTCACCCCGGCGTCGTCGTCCTGCACGATCTGGTGCTGCAGCATCTCTTCCTCGGGCTCTCCGTAGAGCGCGGCAATACCGCGCTCTACGTCTCCGAGATGAAGCGGGCCTACGGAGAGCGCGGCGCTTCGATCGGCCGGCAGATCGCAGCCGCCCTCGGGAGCGAGCTCCTCACGTCGAAGTTCCCTCTCTGCGAGCGGCTCGTCGAAAGGAGCTACGGCGTCCTGGTCCTCACCCGCTTCATGCAGCAGTGGCTCGAGCGGAGGTTCGGAGCGATTCCGGTGGGAAAGTTCATCGGTCGAGCGCCCCATCATTACTCACCTCCGCCGCCGCTCCCGGTTTCGACTCCCCTCGAGGCGCGCCGCGTTCTCGGGCTTCCCGAAAACGAGTTTCTCGTCGCGACCTTCGGACTCGTCACCCGGGCGAAGCGAATCGACCGCGCGCTTCTCGGGTTTCGGCGTTTCCTGCGCGAGTGTCCCGCCGCGCGTTTTCTCATCGTGGGCGAGGTTTCGAAGTCCTACCCTCTTGAGGAGCTCGAAGGGGCGCGGGACCTCGGCGAGCGCCTCATCGTCACTGGCCGGCAGCCGATGGACCGCTTCTACCTCTACATGCTCGCCTGCGACGTGGTCGTCAACCTTCGGTTTCCGTCGACGGGGGAGCTCTCGGGAACCCTCATTCGCACTCTGGGGATGGGAAAGCCGGTCCTGGTTTCGAACACCGGCCCGTTCGCGGAGTTCCCCGAGTATACCGTCGCGCGGATCGACCTCGGCCCGCCCGAAGTTCCGGAGATCGCGCGGGTGCTCCTCTGGCTCGCTCGGAATCCGCACCTCCGGGAGGCGATGGGCCGCTTCGCCCGCGAGCACGTGGAGGCGCAGTACAAGTTATCGGACGAGGCGTCCGCCTATGCCGAATTCTTGAAGAAGGTGGCGGAAGCCCGGCGACGCGGCGAGCTTCAAGCGCCGCCGCCCTACGATCAGGCCGACCTCGCCGCGACGATCGCGGCGAGCATCGCCGACATGCCTCTCGGGCGGACGTTCGGCCTCGAGCACCTTCGCGAGGCGCTCTTCGACGCGACCGGTCAAAAGACGTAGCGCCGGATTCGCGTCCCGCCCTTGAGGCCTTCGATCCACTCCTCGACCCTGGTGTTGAACGCCCGCTCTTCCAGAATGCGGCGAATCGACTCCGAGACCTCGAGGAGCGCCGGAAGCGGCTGCCCCTGAAGCGACGGCAAAGGCTCGTCGCGATCGTAGGCCTCGATCCACAGAGGACATCCTCCCCGGGAGGGGGCTCTTGGAGAAAGCCTCCCGCGCGATTCGGGCAGCCGAGATCCTACTTCGGGAGGGTGACCTCGATTCTTCCGCGGGTCGCGCCTACTATGCGATGTTCGGCGGAACACGGGGCGAAGGGACCTGCAATCTGGCGCGGCTTCAGGCTCATCTGATAACGTACAGGGGGTGAAGGTTCGAGACGTGATACGCCTTCTCGTGCAAGACGGATGGGTCCTGGTGGTGACAAACGGTAGCCATCGCCAGTTCAAGCATCCGACCAAGCCCGGGCGTGTGACGGTCAGCGGCCATCCAGGGGACGACATGCCCAAGGGCACGTTCGGCTCAGTACGGCGCCAGGCAGGGTTGAAGCGAGGTGAACCATGAGGAAGCTCCAGTATCTTGTCCGTATCAACAAGGATCCGCGCAGTGACTGGGGTGCATCGGTGCCAGATCTGCCGGGGTGCGTGGCAACGGGCAAGACCATTGACGTTGCGCTCCGCCGCATTCAGGGGGCAATTCAGCTTCATCTTCGGGGAATGCGGGCTGATGGGTTGCGGCCACCGCGGCCGCGCCATCGTGCAGTGAGGCCGCGGCGGACGCCGCGGCAGGTAGACTTCTATGCGACCGTCGAAGTCGCCGCTTGACGACAACGTTCACTTCAATCCACACAACGGTCCGCCGAACAACCGCGGGTGACGCGGAGCGTTCTACGTGGCGGAAGCCCTCACTTTACGAGAAAGAGTTACGATTTCGGAAGCACCCCGGCGTCCACTGGCTTTCGGCGAGTATTTCGCAAGGACGGGTTTGCTCGATTCCCAAGTTCCATCGCTGGCTCCTCGACGCGAGTGAGAGAAGGATCCAAGCCGACTATGGCGTCGATGCCGTCCTCGCCTCCGAGGACGTCGAACTTGTTCTTGAACAGGCGCGATAGTTCCTGATTGAAGCACGACGCTTTCTGAGCGTTAGCCTCTGAAAACAACGCAGCCGAATCGCCCTGATCGGTTAGAAACGCGGCACCCTCCTCGTCGGTGAAGAGGAGTTTCAGCTATGAAGACAGAGAGTCTCCGAGAAGTGAAGGACAATTTGAGCAAGGTGATCGAGGTGGCGCTGGGGACTTCATCCTGCCCGAAGGCGAGCCCGGCTATCAGCACCAGAAGCGCCGTCATACTCAGAAGCTCTTTCGGAACTTCACGTCGACTCCGACGTCCCCTTCCTCGTCGCGCGACAGGGTCCAGGACATCGGTCCCTCGGGCGTGTACTCGATCACTACTGCTCGGGCGTGTTTTTCCGGAAACTACGGGCGGTTACCATTGCAGAGTACTCCGTCATTTTGCGTCGTAAAATGACGGCGATATGAGCAGGACCTATTCCGGGATCGCAACGGTTCCCCGGGGGTCCCGCTCCCTCCGCACCAGCGACGGAATCGAGGTATGGCCGGTGAGCCGTTTCGCCAAAGACCTCGCCGGCGGAACCCTCTGGCCCGGCTAGCTTGCGGACGCGAGCCTCAGCGTAGCTTGAGCGCCGGATCCCCGAAGAGGTGGTAGATCGAGAGGAGCTCCGGCAGCGCGCCAGCCTCGGCGAAGCGCTCCTGGGCCTTCAGGACGGCGTCGCCGAGATGCGCGTGGCCGCCGAAGAGGAGCTCCTCGAGAAGGGCTCGGTGAAAGACATGCGCCGGCTTGCTCCGAGCTTCTTCATCGGCCGGAGATTCAAAACCTCGAGCTGCTCCCAGATGGCTTCGTTCAACTCCGACAAGCTGAAAAAGGTGCGATGGCGCAGCACCGACAAAATCCAACGCTGAACCACCAGAACCCCGCACTCGACCTTGGCTTTGTCTCTTGATTTGCGCACTCGCGCGGGAATCACCACCGCACCGTAATGCGCCGCTTGGTCTTGGTACGTGCGAGTGATGCCTGGCTCGTACCGGTCCGCCCATGCCACCCCGCTCTTCAGGTTGTCCGGAACCCAGATCTCGGTGCTCCCATCGAAGTACGCATTCATCCTCTCGTGCGCCTTCACCCACGAGGCCAGGTCCTGACTCACCGTCGCCTCCGCGTAGGTATAGCTACTCGCACCCAGTACTCCCACGAAAAGCTCCACCTCCTGCATCTCTCCCGTCTCAGGATCCACGATGTGAGGTTTGTTTCCCGAAAAGTCCACGAACGTCTTCTCGCCAGCGCGGTGCCGCTGACGCATCGTCGGGTTCAGTTTCTTCTTCCACCTTCCATACAGCTCGCAGAATCGGCTGTACCGATATCCTCCCGGATTCTCCTGGGCGTACTCCACCCACACTTGCAGAAGCGTCAGGTTCCGATAGCGCTTCAGCTCCTCGTGAACGTAGATAAAGTCCGGAGCCCTTCGTGCCTGTCCGCTCTCCGGGCGTGGAAACAAACGGGCCTCCAGCTGATCGTCGTCGGCCTCCGCCGGCAACGGCCAGCTCAGACCCAACTCCTTCGCCTTCGCCAGGTACTCGCTCACCGTCCCTACCGAGACATGAAGCGCTCGGGCTATCGACCGGTGGGGTAGACCGTCGTGTTTGAACTTCAGAATGTCGCGTATCTTCTTCATCGGTAACCTCTTCGCTGCCATCCGGGAACCTCCGAGAGGAATCGTCCCAGATTTTCGAAGCCTTTGGATACCGATGAGCGTTCACGCCCTTGGACGGCGTTCACCTTCCCCGGAATCCGTGTTCACCTTCCCCGGAATCGATGTTCACGATCCCCGGAATCCGTGTTCACCTTGCTCTGGAAAGGCTGTTCACCTTCGGCTGGAATCCGTGTTCACGTTGCCCCGGAATACGCATACGCCGAGTTCCAGCGGACGGTGGCGGAGGCCCGTCGCCGGGGCGAGCTTCGCGCCCCCGCCCTACGAGCAGGCCGACCTCACCGCGGCCATCGCGGCGGGCATCGCCGACTTGCCTCTCGGGCGGACGTTCGGGCTCGATCACCTTCGCGAGGCGCTCTTCGATGCGACCGGTCACCAGACGTAGCGCCGGATTCGCGTCCGGCCCTTTAGGCCTTCTATCCACTCCTCGACCCGCGCATTGAACGCTCGTTCTTCAAGAACGCGGCGGATCGATTCCGAGACTTCGGAGAGCTCCGGAAGCGGCCTCCCCTGAAGCGACGGCATAAGCTCGTCGCGATAGTAGGCTTCGATCTGCTCCTCGGTCACGAACGTCAGGGGACGGAAGCGCTGCTCGAGGTACTGGGCGACTCCGATCTGCCGCCGGAGGGTCGCCCGCAGCTCTTGCTCCGAGAGCCCGCTTCTCGCGAGCATCTCCTGAAACGCGGTCTCGGAAGAGAACCGCGCGTGCACTTCTTGAAGCGCGCCGTCGACGAGCTCAGGAGACACCGGTTCTCCGGTGAATCGCTCGACCTCGCGCTCCACCAGGCGGGATTCGATGAGCCGCTCGACGACAGAAACCAGAGGAGCCGAAAGGCCGGTGCGCGCGCGGGCGATCTCGCTCGCCTGCTCCGCCTCGGAGAGAGTCACGACCTCGCGATCGATGATGGCGACAATACGATCGACGAGCTCGGCGCGAGAGAGAGCACCCGGGAGGAGGGCGGCGAGGGCGAGCCAGAAGACTCTAGAACGCATGGCCGAGACTCACGTGGAAGCGTCCCAAGGACTCCTTACAGGGAGTCAGGACGTCGGGGCATTCGATCGAGCGCACTGTGCGCCGGTCGAGCTTGAACCCGTAGTCCACCCGGAGCGGTCCGAAAGGGGTGTCGTAGCGAAATCCGAAGCCCATGTTGTAGCGCCAGTTGAGGAGCTCGATGACTTGAAGGCGGCGGTAGACGTTCCCGTTGTCCGAGAACACCACTCCCCGCAGGTTGCCGAGAATGGGGAAGCGGAGCTCGAGGTTCAAGAGGGTGAGGACGTTTCCTCCGATGGGCTCTCCATCCACTACCTCGCCGTTCGGGAGAGGGATTTTCCGCTTGGGGCTCGCCTCGTCGAGGGCGAACCCGCGGAGAGTCGTCGCTCCGCCGGCGAAGTAGCGCTCGGCGATGGGCAGAAGCGCGTCTCGGTCCTCTCGATAGGTCTGCCCGACTCCGAGACGGAGCCCCACCGCCGCCACCATGTCGCGGGGCATGGGAAAGTAGAAGAACTGCTGAGCCAGCCCCTTGAGGTAGGGGGCTTCGGTACCGAGCGCCGTCGCCGACCACTCGACGTCGAGAATGCGGAACTGGCCGTTTCGCGGGTTCAAGGGATCGTCGCGGCGGTCGGTAACCGAGGCGAGCGACAGGGCCGAGATCCGCGTATTGCGGAATCGCCGATCGATCTCGTCGATATCCACCTGGAGCTGAAAGACTCTTGTCTGGTCGAAGCGGTACCGGAAAAACAAATTCTGATCGAGGCTTATCCTCTTCGACAGCTGGAGACCGACCCCGACGCGGTTGTAGTCGAAGCTCGTTCGGTCCTCTTGCTCGGCGAAGAAGCTCACGAACGTGGGCACCGGGTAGCCGAAGAAGTCCTGCTGGCGGTAGGTGGTGATGAACCTGGCGCCGCGAAAGCTTCCCCGGGTGAAGAGACTCACCGAGCGGTTGCGGCCGAGGAGGTTTCGGCGCGTAACCTCAACCTCGGCGCGGGCGAGCTGTTGCTCCTCGTAGCCGAAGCCGTAAGCGAACGTGGTGCGCGGGCCCTCCGAGAGCGTGATGAGCACGTCGCTTCGTAGCGTCTCCGGGTCGGCTGGGAGCGGCTCGATGTCGACGCTCCGGAAGAGACCCGAGCTCACGAGGTTCTGGCGCGTTTCCGCAATCGCCAACGGAGACAACGGCTCGCCGGGCTCGATTCTGACGAGCCGTCGCACCGACGATTCCTTCGTCACCCTGAGTCCCGCGAGGATCACGCGGTCGACCCGCGTACGTTCTCCCTCGCGGACGACGAAGGTGACGAGGGCGCTCTCTCCCCGCTCATCGACGGCGCTCCTCGCCTCCGCCTCGGCCCCGCGGAAACCTTCGTTGCGGTAGAGCGTGAGGATGCGCTCGCGCGCGGCGACGAGCTCGGACAGGGCGAAGGGGTCCGGGGGCTCGAGGCGAGCGGCCTCGAGAACCGCGCTCGGTTCGAGGGCCGTCGCCCCCTGGAGCTCGACTCGTTCGACGAGGGCCCGGGGCCCCTCCTCCACTCGAACAACGAGGGTGACGAGCCCCTCGGCTTCGGGATCGATCCGTTCCAGGCTATCGACCCGAGCCTGATGGAAACCCTGGCTCTCGAGATAGGTGCGCACTTCCTTGAGATCGGCATCCCAGGTCTTCTGGCGAAAGGGGGCGGAGCGCACTCGCCGCCTCGATGTCGTGACGAAAAGGGCCCGCACTTCCGCATCCAAAGCCGCTCGGAGCCCCTCGATCTCGATCGCGGCGACCTCGAACTTCGGCCCGGGCGCGACCCTGAAATGAAGGATCAGCTGGTCCTCGCCGCCCTTGGTCTCGCGCTCGACCGTGGCCGCGGCGTCGCGGTGGCCCTTGTCCTTCAGGTCCTCTTCGAGGTTGACTCGAGACTCCTCCACCAGGTCCTCGGTGAAACGAGCCTCGCTGAAGAGGGGTACGAGCTTTCTGAGCTCCTTTTCGCTGAAGTCCCATCCCTCGACCTCGATTCGAACCCGCGGGCCCATGGACAGCGTGACCCGCACGTCGACCCGGTCGTTCTCGAGAGAAGTCGCAACGACCGAGACCTGGGCCCCGTAGTAGCCGAGCTCCTTCCACGCCGCCGCGAGCGAATCGATCTTCTGGTCGAGCTCGCGGCGGGAATAGGGAGCTCCCTCGGCGAGGGCGAGCTCGCGGCGAACGTGGGCTTCGATGTGAGAGGGGACCCCGTCGATCGCGAGCGACCCCAGTCGCGCGCGGACACCGGGGTCGATATGGAACACCACGGTCGCCGACGGAGATTGAAAGGACGCCTCCGGCTCGACCCGTGCCCAGAGATACCCTTCGGAGCGCAGCAGCACCGAGAGCCTTTCAGCGGCGGCGGCGAGCTCGCCGACCTCGAGCGGATCCCCGGCGTTCACATCGCTCTCCTCGAGAAGGCGCGAACGCAGGTCCTCGAGGCCGGATTCGGCCTCGAGGCCTTCGAGCTCGACTCCGGACACTTCCAAGCGGGGGAAGAGCCGAAAGAGTACTTCGACCTCGCCTCCGTCGTCGCCCGCGGGAGAGGCCTCGACCTTGATGTCGCTGAAGACGCCGAGGGAGAAGAGCTGCTGGATCGAGCGCCGCACGGCCTCCGGACGGTACGGCTCGCCCGGAGAGAGCTCGATGAGCTCGCGGCTCGCTTCGGGCGGCGGAGCGCCCGAATGCTCGAGACGAACCTCCCGAACAATGCGCCCGCGATAACTCTCGGTGGCGCTAGGGGCGGCATCCTGCCCGAAGGCAAGCCCGACTACCAGCACCGTCAGCGCCGTCATTATTTAGAAGCTCTTTCGGAACTTCACGTCGATCCCGATGTCCCCTTCCTCGTCGCGCGACAGGATCCAGGACATCGGTCCTTCGGGCGTGTACTCGATCAGGATGATCGCTTCCGTGGTCGCGTTCAGGTTGGTCGAGTAGTTGATGGCGAGCTCCCGGGTGATCTGCTTTCCCAGGCTCACGCGGGCGGTGGGATTCGCGAACTGCCCCACGAGGAAGGGATTCACGCTGAACCGGTCGAGACCGAAGAGGCGCTCGGCGCGCCTTCCCACCTCCTGGGAGAGCCGCTCCGTCAGAAGCGACGCGACCCCGACCCCGGCAAGCTCCTCGGTCTCGGTGCCGACGAGCGTATCCAGGATCTCTCGGTCGCTCGCCCCCGCGAGGAGGCGAAGGATGTCGACGGTGCGAAGCGGTGGGTCGGAGCTGAGCTCCGGATAGAATCGGTCGGGAGTTCCCGTGAGTCGAAGCTCGACGCGGTAGCTTCTCACCCGGGTCTCGGCCGTCAGGTCGACGAACGGCTCGTGCTTCTCGGGGTTCACGAAGTCGACTCTTCCCGAAGTGATGTCGTACCGCTGACCGAGGAAGTAGATCTCCCCGCGGCTCGCTTCCGACCGGCCGAGGAGCACAGGTGCACCGAGGGTCCCGCGAAGCTCGAGCTCCGCGCTCGCGTCGATCGTCGCGAGCGAGTTCCGGACTTCGAGGCTGTCGGGAGCGCGAATCCGGACGTCGAGCCGCAAGTCCTTCAGGAGCTCGTTCTCCGCGAGGTCCGAGAAGAGCGGCTCTCCCTCGCGATCCGAGAGAATTCCGGAGACGAGATCGTATTCGCGGGTCCAGAGGGCGTCGGTGAGAACCAGGTCTCCGCTGACCATCTTCTCGGCGCGGCTTCCGACGAGGGACAGCTCCCCGTCGAGCGTCGCCACCAGACCCTCAGGGTATCGAAGCCTCACTCCCGAGCCCTTGACGGTGAGGTCTACCGAGCCCGGGCGGAGACCTTCGAAAGCGAGAGTCCCGGTGATGACGACCGGCCCCGAGCCGAAGACGGCTCCTAGCTCGGCGACGCGAAGAGTCCGGTTGTCGAACACCACGCGGCCGCGAAGCCCGCCTAAGGCCTGTCGAAAACCCTCGAGCCGAATCGAGCCCCCGTCGAAGTCGGCGTGGCCTTCGATCGACGGCCGCTCGAGCGTTCCCGTGATCCGGGCGGAGAGCGTCGTCTCTCCCGCGGTTGCGACCTCGGGATAAAAGCTCTGGATGAAACCGAGGCTCACGACGCCCTCAACGTCGATGCCGAGTGAAGAGTCCACGAGGTCGAGGCTTCCTCCGAGAAAGAGGCGGCTATCGGCTTCGGAGAGCGCCATTCTCGAAAGCTCGAGGCGTCCGCCCTGGAGGAACATCCTCGCCGGGGTCACGGAGGCGACCCGGTAGCTCGGTCCCTCGAGAACGAGACTCGAGACCTCGGCCTCGACCTCCGCCGCCTTCACCGGATCGTCGGAGGCCATCGGGACTCGGAAGTCCGCCTCACCGTTCGAGGTCACGGTCAAAGTCGGCGCGCTTTCCCGGGATATGCCGAGCCAGGGCGCGATATCGACCTGGCTCCATTCGACGTGCCCGCGCGCGAGATAGTCTCCAGAAAGAACAACGGTAGTTTCGAGAGCAATTTTCGAGGGCTCCGAGGTCTCGCGCTTCAGAACGACGCTCAGCTCCATATCCTTTCCAAGGACGCGGCCGGAAACTTCGGCATCACCAAGACCGAGGCCGCGGAGCTCGATCGCCGTCCCGCGTCCGGTGAGACGAGCAACGGGTTCGTCGTAGGTTCCCGAGATCTCGATCTCGCCGTCGACGACGCCTCCGAGCTCGTCCCATACAGGCCATGGAGCCACACCCTCGAGCGGGAGCCGTTCGGCCCTCACAATGCCGGAGAGGCCCCGCTTCTCGTTGTCGAGCTCGAGATGACCGTCGAAAACGGCGCCGCGGTAAGCGAGGGAAAGGGGGTCGAGACGAATTCGGCCTCCGTCGAGAGTAAGACGGGTCTTCCCGGCCGAAAAGCCGAGACCGTTCACGCTTCCTTCGGTGAGCTCGAGCTCGGCGCCGCCTCCGAGGCGGTCCTGGCGACGGGAAGCCGTGAAGCTTCCAGACAGGAGTCCTTCGGCGTCGAAGGGCAAGCCGAGACCCGGCGCGAGCCCTCTGACCGGCCAGCGCGAGAGCTCGAGGTCGAGGTCAAAGTCTCTTTCGCGAACGGGGCCGAGGAGGGACAAGGACCCGTGACCGCTGAGGGTCCCCTCCTCGACGTGCGCGACGAGATCCTGGAACGTCACCGCGTCTCGCGAGACGAGGGCTTTCGTTCGCATCGCTCCGAGCGCAACAGTTTCGAGCGTTAGGTCCCCGGTGACGAGATCCCCCTCGAAGACCAGCCGCGGCAGACGCTCTCGGAGCCGGCCTCTCGCCCTTCCGCTCCCTTCGATTCCCCATTTTTTTGGAGGAGGATCGGTCTCCCGGGCAAAGACTCTCTGGAGCTCCGTCTGGAGCGCGTCCGCGGCGGCGAGGTCGGTCGAGGTGAAGTCCATCGACAAGCTCGCTGCACCCTCGCGCGGGTAGATGCCCGAAAGGGTTCCGGCGAGAAAAGGAGTCTCGAGCTCGAGGTCCTGGATCTCGAGCTTCTGGTCAGAGACCGCCGCCCGCGCTCGAAATGAGACGGGCGCCGGGAACGAGGCGGCGCTTTCGCGAGTGGGGGCGACTCCTTCAAGCGAGAAAGAACCCTCGATTTCCTCGGGCCTTTCGGCGGCAAACGAAAAGCTGCCTCGCCCCGACACTCTCGACTCCAGTGGGCTCAGAGAGCCGCTGTCTCCGGAAAGCCCCGAGAGCACGGCCCCGAGAGATGCACCCTCGAGGGCGACCTCGAGAGAGGCCGGATGCTCGGCGAGCGGGAGGGGCTGGTGAAGCTGGAGCCTCGCGCTTCCGTAGGCGAAAGTTCCGCGGGCGTAGCCTATCGACAGAATCGAGCGGTCCCAAAACACTTCGCCGCTCCAGTTTCCTATGGGGACTCCGGCGACCCTTCCTTCGGGGAGCACCAGGGTGCCTTCCAGAGTCTTCGAGTCTTCGATTTCAGCGATTCCTGGCTCGATCGTGAGCATTCCGCGGAAAGAAGCATCCCCCTCCGCGAAGTTCGAGGCGCCGTCGAGGCCGAAGAACGCCTGGGCGAGACGCCCGGAATCGCCCTCCGCGGTGACGTCGAATCGAGCGCGCACGCCCGGAGCGAAACTGACTTTCCCCGTCGCCTCGAGGTGGCCGAACTCCGCTGTCGCCGTGCCCTCCCGCAAGAAGAGCTCGTTTCCGACGAGCTCGAAGTCGGCCGCAACCGCAGCCGGGAGCTCCGGATGGCCCTTGACCCTCAGAGTCCCTCCTTCATAGGTAAATCGCCCTTGATAACGGTCACCCCTCAGTCGGGTCAAGTCCATGGCCGCGTTCGTGGCTTGAAGGGTCCAGGGTACTCTCTGGTTCTCGATCCGAAGAACCGCTCTCGAGACGGAGATACTGTCTGCCGCCAGGCTGATTCCTGCGAGCTCTGTGGATTCGCCGCGCCCGCTGGGAAAAACGATGCCGGTTTCCCGGTCTTCCAGAAGGGAAATCGTTAGCCCTTCGAAGGCGAGCTCGCTCCACCTCAGCTCCAAGCTCAAAAGGTTCACGAGACGAAGCCTGCCGCTTACCTTTTCTACCTGAAGGACGGGCTCGTCTCGTCCGGGCGCCCCGACGGAGATGTCGCGAAGCTCGAAACCAGAACGCGGTATATTTAGGTAAATACTTCCTACTGTGGCGGGGGCACCGGAGAGCTGGGTGAGCTCGGACTCCAACGCCAGTCGAATCCTCTCCGGATAGTCGGCAAAAAGGAAATACCCTGCAACAGCAAGGAGAAGCACGGCCAGGAAGGACGCGAAGATTCCGATCGCCCACCCCACCAGCCGGATGACACGACGGCGGAAGGAGCGACGCATGGTAAATATACCTATTCTGAGGACGCGACGAGGACGTATAGCCGTTCCCGAGCCTCGATGGCCTGGCCGGCTTCAACCGCTACCTCGGCGATGACACCGTCCTCTGGGCTTCGAAGCTCGTTCTGCATCTTCATGGCTTCGAAGAGGAGAACCGGCTGGCCGGCGGATACAAATTCCCCGGGAGATACGAGAAGCTTGACCACTTTTCCCGGCATCGGCGACTTCACTTCTATCCGGGCTGGCCGGCCCGACCGACCCGGCGCCGAGCCTCTGCCGCCCGCTTTCGCGGCCGGTCCCGTGGCGAACCGGAAACGCGCATTTCCGATGGCGACTTCGATTTCGGATTCCCCGCGCTCGACGAGGGCTTCGAGAGAGCTCCCGTCGCCGGTAACGACCGACCAGACCCGGGCTTCAGGTCCACGAACGACGGTTGCCCCCGCTCCCGGTCGGTCGGTTTCGATCCGATAGCCGTCCTCGATCCGCTCGATGCGGAGCGCGTGGAGCTCGCCCGCGGGCACGCTGCGGAGTTTTTTCTCGCGCCTCATGAACGTCCCCTCATCAGAGACCGCACTCCGGCGATCTTCCAAGGCGACGCGGAAACGCTCGAATCCACGAGGGGCTCGTCCTCTGGGAATGCGGTCGCCGCGGCCGCGAGGGCGGCTTCGAGGAGCGCGGCCGATTCGGCCGATTTGGCCGATACGGCCGATACAGGAGGCATCGAGGCCATCTCCTTCATCCAGTGCCGGTCGACGAAACCCACGTCCATCTCGCCGGAAACGAACCGCTCGTCGGAAAGCATGCGTTCGAAGAACGGGAGCGTCGTCGAGATCCCCTGGACGCGATACTCGCGAATCGCCCGCTTCGCCCGGGAGATGCACTGGGAGCGGTTCTCGCCACTTACGATCAGTTTAGCAATCAGAGGGTCGTAGTGGGGCGTAACCCGCTGGCCTTGAAAGACCCCCGCGTCGTGGCGGATGCCCGGTCCCTCCGGAGGGCGATAGACGGCGAGGGTCCCGGCGGTGGGCATGAAGTTCTGGAACGGATCCTCGGCGGTCACGCGAAACTCCATGGCCCACCCTCGCGGCGTAAGCTCGGCCTGCGAGAACGGAAGCGGCTCTCCGGAGGCGATCGAAATCTGGAGGAGCACGAGATCGACCCCGGTCACGAGCTCCGTCACCGGATGCTCGACCTGGAGGCGGGCGTTCATCTCGAGAAAGTAGAAGTTTCGGCGGGCGTCCACGAGAAACTCGACCGTCCCCGCGTTCTGGTAGCCGGAGCGGCGCGCCAGCGAGACCGCGGCCTCACCCATTCGGGCGCGAAGCTCGTCGTCGAGAAACGGCGACGGCGCCTCTTCGATGAGCTTCTGGTGGCGTCTCTGGATGGAGCACTCGCGCTCGAAGAGGTGAACGATCGAGCCTTGGCTGTCGCCGAACACCTGGAACTCGATATGGCGAGGCCGCTCGACGTACTTCTCGAGATACACCGACGGATCTCCGAAGCTCGATTGGGCTTCGGATCGAGCCTGTTCGAAAGCGGAGGAGAGATCTTCCCGGCCCTCGACCCGCCTCATCCCTTTGCCGCCTCCGCCAGCGGTCGCCTTGACCAGGAGCGGATAGCCGATCTGGTCCGCTTCCCTCTCGGCGGCGTCTTTCGAATCGAGCGGGAGGGAGCCGGGGACGACCGGGACTCCGGCCGCAACCGCCACGACGCGCGCCCGGGCCTTGTCGCCCATGAGCGCCACCGCTGAGGGGGGAGGTCCGATGAACGTGAGGCCGCTCTCCCGGCAAGACGCGGCGAACCCCGCGTTCTCCGCGAGAAAGCCGTAGCCGGGATGAACCGCCTCGGCGCCGCTTTTTTTCGCAGCCCCGAGGATGGCCGGAATCGAAAGGTAGCTCTCCGAAGAGGCCGCGGGACCGATGAGATACGCCTCGTCCGAGAGCCTCACGTGGAGCCCGTCGCGGTCGGCTTCGGAGTAGACGGCAACACTTCTGATTCCCGCATCCCGCAAGGCGCGGGCGATCCGGCAC
The DNA here is from genome assembly GCA_964553925.1 of uncultured Acidobacteriota bacterium. GTDB lineage: Bacteria > Acidobacteriota > Vicinamibacteria > Marinacidobacterales > SMYC01 > DAISKN01. The sequence continues at coordinate 3,358 of CAZKNR010000398.1, read as the reverse complement.
GCGATCTCGCCGCGATTGGCGATGAGGACCTTTCGGAACATGAGCCTGCCTAGAGAGGGATGTTGCCGTGTTTTTTCGGCGGGTTCGAGTCTCTCTTGTTTTTCAGGGACCTCAGGGCGGTCGCGATCTTCGCGCGGGTCCGCCGGGGCTGAATGACCTCGTCCACGTACCCTCGCTCCGCAGCGACGTAGGGATTGGCGAGCTTTTCCCGAAGCTCCGCGACCTTCTGCCGGCGGAGCTCGTCCGGCGAGTTCGACTGGGCGAGCTCCCGTTTGTAGAGAATGTTGACTGCGCCCTCCGGCCCCATGACGGCGATCTCCGCCGAGGGAAACGCGTAATTGAGGTCGGTGCGGATGTGCTTGCTCGCCATGACGCAGTAGGCGCCGCCGTAGGCCTTCCGGGTAATGACGGTGACTTTCGGCACCGTCGCCTCGGCGTAGGCGTAGAGAAGCTTCGCTCCGTGGCGGATGATCCCGCCCCATTCCTGCTCGGTTCCGGGAAGAAAGCCGGGAACGTCCTCGAAGGTCACGAGCGGGATCCCGAAGGCGTCGCAGAACCGCACGAAGCGCGCGGCCTTCACCGAGGCGTTGATGTCCAGGACCCCCGCGAGGACCGCGGGCTGGTTCGCGACGATCGCGATCGGGCGACCTTCCATGCGGGCGAAACCGACGATCATGTTCTGGGCGAAGTGCTCGTGGACCTCGAAGAAAACCCCGTCATCGACCACGTGCCGGATTAGCTCCTTCATATCGTACGGCCGCTCCGGCTCCTCGGGCACCAGGCGGTCCAGGATCTCCTCCTCACGGTCCCAGGGATCGGAGCTCTTCCGCGCCGGGGGCTCCTCGAGGTTGTTGCTCGGAAGATAGGCGAGGAGTTCCCGGATCCGCTCGAGGCAATGCCGGTCGTCCTCCGCGAGAAAATGGGCGTTTCCCGAGACTTCGTTATGAGTCGATGCTCCGCCGAGCTTCTCCATCGAGACTTGCTCGTGGGTCACCGTCTTGATGACGTCGGGCCCTGTCACGAACATGTAGCTCGTGTCTCGCACCATGAACGTGAAGTCGGTGATCGCCGGTGAGTAGACCGCTCCGCCGGCGCAAGGCCCCATGATCGCGGAGATTTGAGGAATGACGCCCGAGGCGAGAGTGTTCCGGAGAAAGATGTCGGCGTAGCCCGCGAGGGAGACGACGCCCTCCTGGATCCGGGCGCCCCCGGAATCATTGAGCCCGATGATCGGAGCGCCCTGGCGCATCGCGAGATCCATCACTTTGACGACCTTCTCCGCGTAGGCTTCCGAGAGCGAACCTCCGAAAATGGTGAAATCCTGAGCGAAGAGGTAGACCAGGCGGCCGTCGATTCGGCCGTAGCCCGTGACGACGCCGTCGCCGGGAATGAGGGTCTTCTCCATCCCGAAGTCGTGGGAACGGTGGGTGACGAGCCGCCCGAGCTCCTCGAAGCTCCCTTCGTCGAGAAGGGCCTCGACGCGCTCGCGCGCGGTCATCTTGCCGGAGGCGTGCTGCCTTTCGATGCGATCCTTGCCCCCGGCATCGAGGGCGCGCCGGGTCCTGTCCTCGAGCTCCCGGTTGCGGCCTTCTGCCATCGCTAAGTTCGGCGCTCGAGCGGCCCGTCAGACCGCGGTTCCGATCTTCTGCGCTTTGAGGGCCGGCTCCGCTTTCCTCCAGTCGTCGAGAAAACGCGCGAGGCCGATGTCGGTGAGAGGATGCTTCAAAAGGGACTGGTAGACGCTCGCGGGCATGGTCGCGATGTCCGCTCCGATCAGGGCCGCCTCGATCACGTGGAGCGGGTTGCGGATACTGGCGACGAGGATCTGTGTCTCGAAGGCGTAGTTGCGATAGATCTGTTTTATGTCCTTGATGAGCGCCATACCGTCGATCCCGATGTCGTCGAGGCGACCGACGAAGGGGCTCACGATGTAGGCGCCGGCCTTCGCCGCGAAGAGCGCCTGGGGCGCGGAGAAACAGAGAGTGACGTTCGACCGGATGCCGTCCCGCTTCAGCTCGCGAACCGCCTTGAGCCCCTCGGCGGTGAGCGGACACTTCACCACGATATTGGGCGCGATCTTGGCGAGGTCCCGCCCTTCGCGGACCATTCCGGGAGCGTCGGTGGCCACGACCTCGGCGGAGATCGGCCCCTCGACCAGGGCGCAAATTTCGGAGAGGACGTCCAGGTAGGGCGCCTTCTCCTTGGCGAGGAGACTGGGATTCGTGGTGATGCCGTCGACGAGGCCGAGGGAAGCCGCCTCACGGATCTCGTTCACGTTGGCCGTGTCGAGGAAGATCTTCATGGGGTTTCGTCCTTTCGCGAGAGGTGACTATAGCACTCTTAAGTGCTCGCCTCGCTCTTCGCTCGCCGTCATGGACTCCGTCTTGCTTCAGCGACTTCGCTTTGGGCGCTCTCATTGATTCCGGGGGCATTGTCGATGGCGGTGACCGCATAGAAGTAGGTCTCGCCCAACGCGGCGCTTCCATCCTTGTAGCTGGACTCGGTCACCTCGGCGACGAATTCGAACGGTCCTTCGGAAGAAGTACCGCGGTAGACGCGATACCCTTTCCGATCGGGTGCATCGACTTCACGCCAGCTCAGCAGGATTGAATCGGAGGACGGCACTGCCACGAGCCCGGTCGGCGCTTCCGGAGCGAAGCGGTCCTCGGGGGTGATACAGATCTCTTCCGAAGGATCGCTCGCGATGAGGCCCGGCGGCGGCAGGACCGCCGCGACGACGTAGCAGCTCCCCGCTCCAAAGACCGCGGTCCTGTCCTCGAACCCCGTGGTCACGAGCGGCTCGGGATTAAGGGGCGTTTCCGGATACTCCATGGCCTCCTCGAGCCGGCGATACACCGCGAACGCGATCGAGGCCGTTGCCTCCGGCGGAGGGCTCCAGCTCAGCGCCACGAACCCGTCGGCGGCTTCGGCCTTCGGTGTTCCCGGCCGCGGGAGCGCGGCCACGGGGTCGATAGACACGATCCCGGTGAGAGGACTCTCCCGACCCTTCCCGTTCACGTAGACGATCGCGTACTCGACACGCTTTCCCATCCAGGCAGGATCGATCGGCTCTTCGTGGTACTGCTTTTCTCCGAGCTTCAGGGAAACCACCTCGGCAACAACGACGGCCTCGGTTTGAAAGGGCGGCGGAGCGGCGGGCGCACCCACCGTGGGAGTCGCACCGGGAGGGGTCACCGTAGGAGTCGCAGCGGGTGCAGTCACCGTAGGAGTCGCAGCGGGTGCAGTCACCGTAGGAGTCGCAGCGGGTGCAGTCACCGTCGGGGTCGCAGCGGGTGCAGTCACCGTCGGGGTCGCAGCGGGTGCAGTCACCGTCGGGGTCGCAGCGGGTGCAGTCACC
>CAZKNR010000397.1:0-8156 GCA_964553925.1 uncultured Acidobacteriota bacterium | reverse complement strand
CACGACCAGATCTTCAAGGAGTTCCTGCACGCGTTCCTGAAGGATTTTCTCGAACTCTTCTTTCCAAAGGACGAGGCGCGGCTCGATTTCGGCTCCCTCCGGTTCCTGGATACGGAGTCGTTCACGAGCTTTCCCGAGGGCAGCTCGCGGGCGGCGGACATCGTCGCCGAGGTGCGCAGGCGAAATCGAGCGCGGGAGATCCTTCTCGTCCACGTCGAGGTTCAGGCGGAGCGAAGGCGAACCTTCCGGAAGCGGATGTTCGAGTACTTCACTCTTTTGTGGATGAAGCACCGGGTCCCGATCTTCCCCGTCGCCGTGTATCTGCGGGGAGGGCGCTCCACCTTGGACGAAGAGAGGTTCGTGATAAGGCTCTTCGGGCGAGAGCAGCTCGTTTTCCGGTTTCCGGTCGTGGCGCTGGCGCGCTTCGACGCCCGGGAGTATGTTGAGAAGGACAGCCCGGTGGCAGCCGCGCTCGCGTCGCTCATGAGCCGGCGGCGAGATCGAGCGCCCCTGAACCTGCGGGTTTCGATGATGGAGCGGGTAGAGCAAAGCGGGCTCGACGAGGCTCGGAAATTTCTTCTGATGACTATCATCGAGACGTACTTCGAGCTAGCGGAAGACGAGCAGCCGAAGTTCGAGCGTCTGCTGTCGCAGGAACGGTATCGGGAGGTGAAAAAGATGCAACTCACGTGGGTGGACAAGTTGAAGGAGGAAGGCCGTAAGGAAGGCTTACAGAAGGGCCGTCAGGAGGGGCGTCAGGAAGGGCAGCGAGAGGGCCAGTTCGAGGGCAAGCGTGAAGCCCTCTTGCAGTTACTCACGAGCAAGTTTGGACCGCTCCCGGAGAAGACCGCGTCTCGAGTGCGCGCGATTGAGTCCCTCGAGCACGTCGACCGCTACCTCGACCGGGTGCTCGTCGCGAGCTCGCTTGCGGATATGGGCCTCGGCGACTGAGCGGTCGGCCCGGATGCTTCGCACTCCGTCCAGGAGTCGAGAGACCGCGTACTCACCGAGGGCTGAAGAAGGCCAGGACGAGATCAAAAAAGAGCTTGCGGACATCAAGAAACCACTGCAAGCCTCGCGGCTCCCGACGTGAGGAACCTGGTTCTCGACGTGGGAAGCAATCCTTATCGCGGAGAGGCAACGGCCAAACTCACCCTCGTCGAGTTCACCGACTATCAGTGACCGTTCTGCTCCAGGCACGCCCGTGAGACGTCGACACAGATCGAAAAAGAGTTCGTAGAGTCCGGAAAGCTCCGTCTGGTCAAGATGGACATGCCGCTCGCGATCCACAAGGACGCTTTCCGGGCCGCCCTCGCGACCCACTGCGCCGAAGACCAGGGGAAGTTCTGGCAGATGCACGACCTCCTCTTCGCCAACCAGCGCGCCATCGAGCCTCTGAAGGGACACGTGGAAACGCTCGGGCTCGACGTCGTCTCCTTCGAGTCCTGCATGGCCTCGGAGAAGTACGGCGAAGCGGTGCGAAAGGACACGGCGCAGGCGCAAAAAGCGGGAGCATCCGGAACTCCGAGCTTCGTCCTCGGCCGCACCGATGCGTCCGACCCGACCCAGGTGAACGGGATCAGCTTCATCCGCGGCGCCCAGCAGTTCGCCGCCTTCAAGACCGAGATCGAAAAAGCTCTCGCCGAAATCGAGAAGTAAGCTTCCCGGGGAGGATCGTCCCCCCATTTTTCGTCTTGTTCTCTCAGGGAGAACGAGACCATGGGGCACGATCAGAGGTTCAAGGAGTTCCTTCGAGAGTTCCTGAGGGATTTTCTGCAGCTTTTCTTTCCCGAGGTCGAAGCCCAGATCGACTTCACGGAGCTGCAATTCCTGGACACCGAGTCCTTCACGAGCTTTCCCGAGGGAAGCTCCCGGGCTGCGGACGTCGTCGCCCAGGTTCGCACCCGTAAGAGGGTGAAGGAGATTCTTCTCATCCACGTCGAGGTTGAGGCCAGAGCCGGGCGGGCCTTCGCGGAGCGGATGTTCGAGTATTTCACGCTCCTCCGGGCAAGGCATCGGGGTCCCGATTTTTCCCATCGCCGTATATCTGCGGGGAGGACGCTCTCCCCATATCGAGGAAGTGTTTCCGCTGAAGCTCTTCGGGCGGGAGCAGCTTCGCTTCCAGTTCCCGGCGGTGGCGTTGGCGCGGTTCGAGGCCCGGGAGTATCTTGAGAAAGGCGGGGCGGTGGCTTCGGCTCTCGCCTCGCTCATGAACCGGAGGAGAGCTGGAGAGCCCGTGGATCTGCAGCTCTTGATGAGGGAGCGCGTGGTTCAGAGCGGGCTCGATGAGGCTCGGAAGTTTTCTTCTGCTGAATCTCATCAACGCCTACTTTGTACCCACGGCGCTTGAGCGGAGGAAATTCGAGCGGAGGCTTTCGGAAAAGAGATATCGGGAGGTGAAGAAAATGCAGATGAGTTGGGCAGAGAAGATCGAAAGGAAGGGCCACAAGGAAGGCGTGCTCGAAGGCAAGCAGGATACACTTCTGCGCTTGCTCGCAACCAAATTCGGACCGCTTCCCGAGAAAACGGTCTCCCGCATACGTGCGATCGAGACCCTTCTGCAGCTCGACCGCTACCTCGACCGCGTTCTCGTTGCCGGCTCGCTCGAGGAAATGAAACTGGACGCCAACCGCTCGAAGAAGTGAGCGAAGTCCCTCCCTCCCGGAGGAGGGAGAGGCCTCTCTCGATTTTGGGGTCTTCGGCCGCACGGATGCGCCGACTCGACCCAGGTGAAGGGATCCGCTTCATCCGCGGCGCCGGCAGTGCGCGGCCTTCAAGACGGAGATCGAAAAAGCGCTCACCGAAGTCGAGAAGTAGGCTTGTCAGGGAGGTTCGTGACCTGATTTTTCGTCTTGTTCTCTCAGGGAGAACGAGACCATGGGGCACGATCAGACCTTCAAGGAGTTCCTTCGAGAGTTCCTGAGGGATTTTCTGCAGCTTTTCTTTCCCGAGGTCGAAGCCCAGATCGACTTCACGGAGCTGCAATTCCTGGATACCGGTGCCTTCACGAGCTTTCCCGAGGGAAGCTCCCGGGCTGCGGACGTCGTCGCCCAGGTTCGCACCCGTAAGAAGGCGCGGGAGATTCTCCTCATCCACGTCGAGGTCGAGGCGAGAAAACGGTCCTCGTTCCCGAAGAGGATGTTTCAGTACTACTCGCTTTTGTGGTCGAAGTACGATGTCCCCATCTTCCCCATCGTCGTATACTTGCGTGGAGGACGAACGGGTCTTTCCGAAGAGCAGCACGTCGAGACGCTCTTCGGATGGGAGCATCTCACGTTCCGCTACAAGGCGGTGTCGATGGCGCGCCTGGAAGCTCGGGAGTATCTTGAGAAATCGAGCCCCGTGGCGGCTGCCCTCGCGGCTCTCATGAGCCGAAGGCGGGCTCTGAAGCCGGCTCAACTTTGGCTCAAGATGACGGAGCGGTTGAATCGAAGCGGGCTCGACGAAGCGCGTAAAGGCCTCTTGCTGCACATCATCAACACGTACATCGTCGTCGGGCGAACGGAGGAGAAGAAACTAGAGCGGGCGCTATCGAAGGAGCGTTATCGGGGGGTGAGAAAGATGCAGATGACGTGGGCTGAGAAGGTTGAGAAGAAGGGGCGGAAAGAGGGACGGGAGGAAGGCAGGATTGAGGGCATACTGGAGGGCATGCTGGAGGGCAAACGAGAAGCCCTTCTGCGGCAACTCACCACCAAGTTCGGTCCCCTTCCCGAGGAGATAGCTTCCAAAGTGCGAGCGGTCCAGTCGCTCCAGGACCTGGACCTCTATCTGGACCGCGTGCTCGTCGCTGCCTCGCTGGAAGACATGAACATCCGTGGCTGACGATCGTGTACACATGACGGAATCGATAACTCTGTCTCCGGCGGCGAGGAAGACGTTGCTGTCCTTCTACGACAAGATGGTCGCGGAGGGGCGCTCGGAAGGCTGGTTCCAGGGAATGTACGAGGGACGACGGGAGGGTCGGCGCGCGGGTGTGCTCAAAGGCAAGCGCAACGCCCTCGCGCGCCAGCTCAAGAGGAAGTTCGGACCCCTCCCCGCAGAAACCCGGTCGCGAGTGCGGGCCCTCGCTTCATCGAAGGAGGTCGACCGTTATCTCGACCGCGTGCTCGACGCCGATTCGCTCGCGGCGATGGGCTTCGAGGGTGCGCTGCCCATCTCGCCTTCCGTTCGCGGAAACAAGCACAAGCGGAAGGCGAGGAGGAAAGCTCTTGGCTATGGCGCCGAGTTGAAGGAGAAGGCCCGCATGGAAAGCTGGAAGAAGGGGATAGAGCACGGAAAATGGGAAGGAGCGTATCTGGGCTTCGCTCGAGGCAAGCGTGAAGCCCTCGTTCGGCAGGTCACGGCAAAGTTTGGTCGGCGTGTCAGGAAAACGGTAATCCCATTGAGCGGCCGGTGGTCGCTCCGAGAATTGGATCGCTACCTCGACCGGGTACTCTCAGCGAGCACCGTTGAGGAGATGGACTTCCGAGAGCCGAGCGTTCCTCCGATCTACCAGGAGTTTTTCAACGGTTCTCCCATAACCCGGTGGCCCTGATGCGACAGCGCGCGAACTCATTCGTGAAGTTCTTTTTTGGCACGCGCAGATAAGACCGAAGCCCCTCCCTCCCAACCGGAAGGAGAGGCTTCGCCCGTAGTTGGGGTGTCCTTATCGGGTGCAGGAGCCGTTGGTCGGGGTCGCTCCGTCCCAGGTCAGGCCCGTCGCCACGACCTTGGTGACGCGGCTCGAGTAACAAGGAGCGAGAGGGGCGTTTCTCCAGGTTATGGCCGCTCGCCCCGTCGCGTCGGTGACTGCGCTGAGGGTGCTCGAGCCTCCGGTCGACTGATTCGTCACCACCAGGGTCACGGTCGCGCCCGACACGACGGTTCCGAGGTTGTTCTTCACCGTCGCCCGTGACGATGAGGTTCTTGGTCCGCGTCTTTCCTCCCGAGCGCGCGTAGACGATCGAGGAGAGCGCCCGCCTTGGGGGCGACGGTGACGTTACGACGTCCGTTCCGTTCTTTCCTCCGCTTTCCGTCGCGTTTTCGTGAGCTGCGCTCCGGACGCCGGCCTTCCGAACGCGTTCGGCGATACGACGCCACGCCCGAGTAGATGGCGGAGATTTCACCCACCCCTCCATGGCCGTGCGGGGTCGTACCCTGGTTCGTTTCGCGAAGCGGCTTGACCGTCGGGCGGGCGTCGGGTATGTTGAAACGCCCCACGAACTGAACCGGAGGAACGCTTGTAATGCGCCGACTCAACTTTAAGAAATTCACCGGCATCCTCGTCTCGACGCTTTTTTTCGGAAGCCCCGCGATGGCCCAACAGGAGGAGGAACCCGATCTCCGCCAGCAGATCGAGGAGCTGAAAAAAGGTCAGGACGAGATCAGGAAGGAGCTCGCAGACATCAAGAAGTTGCTGCAGGCTTCTGCCGCGCGCGCGGCGGCGCCCGCCGCACCCGCCGCGCCCGATGTCCGGAACCTCGTTCTCGATGTCGGGAGCAATCCGTTTCGGGGCGAGGCGACGGCGAAGCTCACCCTCGTCGAGTTCACCGACTATCAGTGACCGTTCTGCTCCAGGCACGTCCGTGAGACGTCGACACAGATCGAAAAGGAATACGTAGAGTCCGGGAAGCTCCGTCTGGTGAAGATGGACATGCCCCTTCCGATCCACAAAAACGCCTTCCGGGCGTCCGTCGCGACGCACTGCGCCGAAGACCAGGGGAAGTTCTGGGAGATGCACGACCGGCTCTTCGACAACCAGCAGGCGATCGAGCCTTTGAAGGGCCATGCGGAGGCGCTCGGTCTCGACGTCGTCGCCTTCGAGTCTTGCATGGCCTCGGAGAAACACGCCGAAGCGGTGCGAAAGGACATGGCGCAAGCGCAGAAGGCGGGGGCAACGGGAACCCCCAGCTTCGTCCTCGGTCGCACCGACCCCGCCGATCCAAGCAAGGTCAAGGGAATCAGCTTCATCCGCGGCGCCCAACAGTTCGCGGCCTTCAAGACGGAGATCGAAAAAGCTCTCGCCGAAACGGAGAAGTAAAGCTTGGAGGGCACCCGGCGGACTGGCTCTCCCCTTCCCTCGTCTCGTTCTTCGCGGAAGAACGGGCGCATGGGGCATGACCCGATCTTCAAGGAATTTTGCGAGATTTTCTGACGCCGATACGTCTATCACTTCTCTTGCCGTAATGTCGCTCCGCCGCGTCGATGCAGTCCATTTCGCTTCCCCGGGAGGAGTGGTAGTGCAGCGGGGTGAGCTGTGGTGGGGCGCGCTTCCGCAGCCCGTCGAATCAGGCCCTGGCTACCGGCGTCCCGTGGTCGTCGTGCAGGCCGATCGTTTCAATCGGAGCGGGATCCAGACCGTCGTTGTCGCTGCGGTCACCTCAACCATCGGCTTGGCCGAGGCGCCCGGGAATGTCCCCATCGGACGCCGGGAGTCGGGACTCAAGAAGGAGTCCGTCGTCAACGTGTCTCAGCTGCTCACCGTCGACAAGGATTTACTTCGGGAATCGAAACGAATTTCAAAGGCCAACCCTGGGAGGTCATCGTGGAGCCCGTCCCCGAGAAAGCTCCTCTGGGTTGTCACCGCCTACGCCGAGGGAGGTTTGCTCTCCGATTTCTCGTCTTGTTCTTCGAGGAGGAACGAGACGATGGGACATGACCAAACCTTCAAGCAGTTCCTGCGCGAGTTCCTGAGGGATTTTCTGGCGCTCTTCTTTCCGGAGATCGAAGCGCGGCTCGACTTCAGCGAGCTCCAGTTTCTGGACACCGAGTCCTTCACGAGCTTTCCCGAGGGACGCTCGCGGGCGGCGGACCTTGTCGCCGAGGTCAAAACACGGGATCGCACCCGCGGGATCCTCCTCGTTCACGTCGAGGTCCAGGCGAGAAAGCGTTCCTCCTTCGCGAAGAGGATGTTTCAGTATTACGCCCTCTTACAGGCGAAGCACGAGGCTCGAATCTTTCCCGTGGTCGTGTACCTGCGAGGGGGTCGCCCCGGGCTGAAGACAGAGGAGTACTTGGTGGACCTCTTCGGGCGGGAGCAACTGCGGTTCCGCTACGAGGCGGTGGCACTGGCGCGCCTCGAAGCGCGGGAGTATGTTGGGAAATCGAGCCCGGTGGCGGCGGCCCTCGCGGCGCTCATGAGCCGGAGGCAAACGCGGGAGCCGGTCCAGTTGCGGCTTTCGATGATGGAGCGAGTGGCTCGAAGCGGCCTCGACGAGGCGCGTAAGTTCCTCCTGCAACACATCATTGAGACGTACTTCATGCTCGAGAGCGCTGACAGGAAGAAGCTGAATCGGGAGTTGTCGCGAAAGAGATATCGAGAGGTGAGGAAGATGCAACTGAACTGGGTCGAGAAGATGGAGGAGAAGGGCCGGAAGGAAGGCGTCAAGAAAGGCCGACAGGAGGGTCGGAAGGAAGGGCTCGTGGAAGGGAAGCAGGAAGCTCTTCTGCGGCAACTCAAGACCAAGTTCGGTCCACTTCCCGAGGAAACAATTTCCCGAGTGCGGGCCGCCCAGTCGCTACGGGAGCTGAACCGCTATCTGGATCGAGTGCTCGTCGCAAGCTCCCTTGCGGACATGGGCCTCCGAAGCTGACGACGCGCGTCCAAATGACAGGATCGAAACGTCCGTATCCGGAGGCGAAAAGGATGCCACCTGCGCGGGCCGAGAAGATTTCGGAGAGAGGCCGCGAGCAAGGCAAGAAGGAGGGTCGACTCGAAGGCAAGCGGGATGCTCTCTTACAGCTGCTCACGAGCAAGTTCGGTCCACTTCCGAGAGGGTCGGCGCGCAGGCGTGCTCAAAGGCAAGCGCAGCGCCCTCGAGCGCCAGCTCAAGAGGAAGTTCGGACCCCTCCCCAAAGAGGCCCGGTCCCGAGTCCGGGCCCTCGACTCGCCGGAAGAGGTTGACCGTTACCTCGACCGCGTGCTCGACGCCGACTCGCTCGCGGCGATGGGCTTCGAGGATGCGCTGCCCGTCTCAACTTCCGTTCGCGGAAACAGGATGCACAAGCGGAAGGCGACGAGGAAAGCTCTTGGCTTTGGCGCCGAGTTGAAGGAGAAGGCCCGCATGGAAAGCTGGAAGAAGGGGCGAAAGCACGGAAAATGGGAAGGAGCGTATCTCGGCTTCGCTGAGGGCAAGCGTGAAGCCCTCGTGCGGCAAGTCAACGCCAAGTTTGGTCCT
>CAZKNR010000396.1:0-4059 GCA_964553925.1 uncultured Acidobacteriota bacterium | reverse complement strand
CCCCCGAGAGGAACGACGAGCTCGAAGGTCCTCTCTTCACCGGCGCCGACGGCGAGCCTCGATCGGTGCCGGCGAGTGGTTCCGGCCGGGGAGTTGGAAATAAAGTCGAACGACCACGATCGATCTCTGCCGCTGTCGTTCTGAATCGTGACGTGAAGCGGCGTCGAACCCCACTGAATCGGCAAAAGGGCGCCGACCTGAATCTGAATGCCGCTCTCCGGCTTTGTCGGGACCGTGACCGACTGTCCCGCCGACGACTTCGAGAGCAAGAGCCCGAGCCAAAGAGTGAGGACGACGCGGACGACGCCGAGAACGACTCTCGACATGGATCTACACCTCCCGGAGCGTCGCCGGCACCGGCTTTTCCCGCGGCGGGACTTCCGCGAGGAGAGCGTCGACGACGTCGTCCGTCGCCGCTCCGTCGAGACGCGCGCCGTAGTTAAGGATGAGGCGATGCCTCAGCACCGGCTTCGCCGCCGACTGCACGTCCTCGAAGCTTGCGTTGATGCGGCCTTCGAGGAGCGCGCGCGCGCGGGATGCCGCCGCCATCGCGATCGCGGCCCTGGGACTCGCTCCGAACTTCACGTCCGCGGCGCTGCGGGAGCTCCCGGCGTGGGTGGCATCGACCAGACGCGCGATGTAGCTCGCGACGACGTCGGGGAGGTAGACCCGCCGCGACACTTCCATCACGGCGAGAAGCTCTCCCGAGTCGAGGACGGGCGTTACGTTCGGCTCTGCCCCGAGATCCCGCTCGCGCACGATGCGCTCCAGAACCGCGAGGGGGCTGCGCTTCACGTCGAGCTTGAAGAGGAAGCGATCGAGCTGGGCTTCTGGAAGCGGGTACGTGCCCTCGAGCTCGATGGGATTTTGAGTCGCGAGGACGAAGAACGGCTGCGGGAGCGCGTGTGCCTCTCCCATGACGGTCACCGACCGCTCCTGCATCGCTTCCAGGAGCGCGGACTGGGTTTTGGGCGACGCCCGGTTCACTTCGTCGGCCAGCACCAGGTTTCCGAAGATCGGGCCGGGCTGAAAGACGAATCGCTTCTGACCGTCCGCCTCCTGGAGCATCGGGTTTCCCGTGATGTCCCCCGGGAGCAGGTCGGGAGTGAACTGGATGCGCTTCGCCTGGAGCCGGATCGCGCGCGCGAGCGATTTGACCAGCTCCGTTTTCCCTAGCCCGGGGACGCCTTCGAGCAGGATGTGGCCGCCGGCCACGAGCCCGACGAGCACCTGATCGATGAGAGCCTCCTGGCCGAACAGCGCTTCACCGAGGCTCCGGCGCAGCCGGCCGAGCTTCTCGGAAGCCGCCCGCACCTCGGTCTCGGTCGCGATTTTTTCCGCCATCTTCAATCCTCTCGCGCTCACTTGAAGTACCTCTGCAAGACCCGCCGCTCGCTCGGGAGGAGCGACTGCGTCCAGACCCGATCGCCGCCCTCCCCCGTCGAGGCGGCGGCGCCGCCATCAGCTCCCGCGCGAAACCCCTCGGTCGAGATCTCATGCTCGCCGATCGAAACGCCGACGGTCGCGCCGAACGGACCGCCGCTCGCATCGGCTCCTTCGAGAGCTTCGATTCGATCCGAGAGCGACTCCTTGGGCTCCGCGGATAGATCCAACGGAGCCGTTCCCGGCCCGCGGTCATAACCCCCGCGACCCGGCTCGCCGTTTCCACCTTTACCCCCGCGCCTCGATCGAAGCCCGACCACGACTTCCTCGGCGCCTCCGGGGAGGCCGTGGTAGAGACGCTCCCGCATTTCCTTCCACTTCTCGATCTCTTCCTTCGTCGCTCGCCGGACCTTGGAGTTGCGCGCCAGGGTCTGGAGCTCGCGAGTGGCCTCGCGCTCGAACGGCAGGCCGGAGAGATCGAGGACCTCAAGCGCCGCCCCGAGCCGGCGTTCTCGAAGCCGTCGCGCTTCGGCGGGCGCACCCGCGTCCATGTTCTTCAGCTCCTCGAGCGATGAGGCGACCTCACCGAGAGCCCGGGTCAGCTCGCGCATCTCGGAGGCGAGCTCTTCTTTCAGGGTATCGCTCGCCTCGAGGGTTCCATGATCGAACCACTCTTCTTTTGGCTTCGCCCTGATCTCGCCGAGCCTCTCCTCCATCTCGCCGATCGCCTCTTCCTTCACGACCGACTCCTGCCTGAGGGTGTCGAGCGCCCGCTCGATCTCCTGCCAGCTCGCGGGTCCGGCGACGGGAAGAGGCGCCGGCACTCTCTCGACGCGAACGGGGATTGCGACCGCGAGAGCGACGATGGCCACGGAGAACGCGAGGGGGGCGAAGGCTCGGTCGCTCCGGAAGCGCACCGCCTTGGGGAGAATGGCGGGAGGGTCGGGCCAATCGCCGACTCCCGCGTCCGCCGAGCGCAGACGGTTCTGGAGCCTGAGCCTTTCGTCGAGAAGATCGAGGGCATCGTCGAGAGTGAAGAGCAAGGCCCGGGAGCGAAGGAGCAGGAGCAGCTCTGACAGGCCAGACAACATTATTAGTAGGGCGAAGAGGGCGGCGAGGAGATCGAGTCGCTCTCCTCCCCGCTCGCGCTCCCAGAGCGCGAGAATCGAGAAGAGGAGGCTCCCCGCCGTCCAGAGAGGAAGCGTCTTCTCGAGCCAGAGACCGAGATTCAGCCGCAGGCGAAGCCGCGAAGCGGCACGGCGCCACACCCTCTCGTCTACCATTCGCCAATCTTCCTTTCAGGCATTCTTGCTTTCGGGCAGGCGGCTGCAAGGTCCATACCCACGAGGGTAGACACCAATTCCGGCTTTCTGATGGAGTTACGCGGGTGTTTCCGTGACATCGTGTGTCCCACGCGAGCTCATCCGTTGACAGGTCGTGGGGATCGCCCCTCACCTGCGTTTTCAAGATAGAATCCCCGCCCGTGAGTTCCACCCTCAGGCGTCAGCTCGGCCTCGCGGCCGTGATGGCCGTGGTCATGGGCGACATGCTCGGCTCGGGCATCTTCTTCACGCCGGGGACGCTTTCGGCGGATGCGAATTGGCAGGTCTACTTCATCTGGGCGCTTTGCGGCCTCATCGTCCTCTGCGGCGCCTTGACGCTGGGAGAGCTGGTTTCGCTCCTCCCGAGAGCGGGCGCGAGCTACCACATCATTCGCGAGGGGTTCGGTCCCGGATGGGGCTTCGTGAAGGCTTGGATGGAAAGCTTCGTGGGCGCTCCCGGCTCCATCGCCTCGATCGCCATCGTGTTTGGGGAGCTCCTGAGCGGCTTCGTCGGCAGAGGCTCGCCGCAGCTCTTCGGAATCGGCGCGGTCTTCCTTTTCGCCGCGATCAATTTGCGAGGCGTGCGCTGGGGAGGCAGAACGCAGGTCGCGCTCACCGCGATCAAGATCGTCGGACTCCTTGCCCTGGTCTTCGGGAGCTACTTCCTCGCCGAGCGCGTAATACCCGAAGCACCCGCGGAGACGGGCGACGCCGGCCTTCTCGCGTTCTTGCGATTCGTAGGCCTCGGTGTCGCGGCGGTCCTCTTCACCTATGACGGATGGACCGACGTCTCCCACGTGGCGGGCGAAGTCTCGGAGCCGAACCGGACCCTGCCCCGGGGACTCGGGCTCGGCGTTGTCGGGATCACGCTCCTCTACCTCGTGGTGAACGACGCGTTTCTCCGCGTGATGCCTCTCGATCAGATTCGGGCAGAGGGGACCTCGGTGGGTACGAGACTCGCGGTCGCGACCTTCGGCGACGTGGGCGGACAAGTGGTCTCGGGGCTCATCCTGATCTCGATCTTCGGCGCCCTCGGAGGCCTGGTGATGACCATCCCGAGGCTGGTCTACGCCGCAAGCTCCGAGTACGAGCCTCTGACGCGCGGGCGAAGCGGCCATCGTTTTTTCGCCGCCCTCGCCCACGTCTCCCCCCGCACCCAGGTTCCCGCCGCCGCGATCCTGTTCTGCGCCGTCCTCGCGAGCATCGCCATTCTGCTCTTCGGCACGTTCGCGCGCCTCGTGGCCTTCATCGTGGTCCCCCTTCAGCTCACGAACATCCTCATGGTGGCCGCCGTCTTCCGGCTTCGAAAGCGCGCGGCCGCGAGCCCGGACCACTACCTCACCCCGGGCTATCC
>CAZKNR010000395.1:0-6467 GCA_964553925.1 uncultured Acidobacteriota bacterium | reverse complement strand
TCGAAGCGCCTGCCTGCATAACGCTTCATGACCTCGCACAGTTCCGTGTAGAAGGCCTTCCACTCTCCCTTTCGGATGAGGTCCTTTTCGGCGAGGCGCTTGAGGGCGGTCTCCGCCTCGACGTCCGGAGCCGGGAGCGGCGGCACCCAGGCGGGTGCTTTCACCCCCTCAGGCTCCTTCCGGAGCTTTCTATATATAAGGTAGGCGAGGAGGGCCGCGGCAAGGGCCAGAAGGAGCCACCACAGCAGGCGGAAGTCCCGGGGGACCTCGAGGTCGATGGGTTCTTTGATGTCATGGATCTCGGTCACTTCGGGGGTGAGCGAGGTTACCACCCTCACCGGAATGGGGGCGGTCGTGAGAGAGGCGACCTTGCCCTCCTTCTGGTACTGAATCTGGAGGGCAGGAACCTCGACGTCTCCCGGAAGCCGGTATGCCGCGAGACGAACCTGGAGGCGGGTCTCGACGGGGCTCGCGGTCTCCTCGGACTTTCCGATGACGTCGAAGGGGGTGAAGGCGGTGTCCGGGGGGGCGATGTAACGTCCCTCTCTCGGATGGCGAAGGACGAGCGTCAACGTGAGGTCCTCGCCGACCTGGACCTGGCTCTTGTCGGCGGTCGCGGAAACGGACCAGTCCACCGGGCCCTCGGGAACGATAGCGGCTTGGTCGCCCCCGCAGGCCGCGAGCCCAAGAGCGAGCAGGATGAAGCGTCTCATCGCCGGAGGCGCCTCGACCGCATCTGGAAGAATCGTAGAAGAGGCCGGTCGTAGGGAGTCCCGGTCTCGACGTCGATGACGTCGATGCCCATGGCCGCGAACCCCTCGCGAGTCGTCCGGCCCCGTTCGAGGCTCGATCGACGATAGGCGGCCATCGCCTTCCGGTCGGAAGTGTCGACGAGAAGCCTCCGGCCACTCTCCGCGTCCTCGAGCTCCAGAAGCCCCATGCCGGGGAGGTCCCTCTCCGCCGGGTCGGAGAGAAAGATCGAAATTAGATCGTGCTTCTTCGCCGCCACCCGAAGGGGCTTCTCGAAGCCGGTGTCGAAAAAATCGGAGAGGACGAAGACGACCGCCCGCTTGCGGGTAATGCGGTTCAAGTACTCGCAGGCGCGCGCCAGGTTGGTTCCGCGTCCCCGGGGCTCGAAGTACAGGAGGTCGCGGATCACCCGGAGGACGTGAGACCGCCCCTTCCGCGGGGGCACGTACATCTCGACGTCATCGGTGAAGACCAGGGCGCCGACGCGGTCGTTGTTGCGGATGGCGCTGAAGGCGAGGAGAGCCCCCATTTCGGCGGCGAGCTCGCGCTTGAACCGGGAACGCGTCCCGAAGTCGGCGGAGCCGCTGGCGTCGACGACCAGAAGCACCGTGAGCTCCCGCTCCTCGGTGAACTTCTTGACGTGGAGCGCTCCGGTACGGGAGGTCACGTTCCAGTCGATGGTGCGGACGTCGTCCCCTACCTGGTACTCGCGGACCTCGGAGAACTCCATGCCCCGGCCCTTGAAGATGCTGTGGTACTCGCCGGCGAGGGCGTCGGTGACCATACGCCGGGTCTGGATCTCGATGCGCCGGACTTTCTCGAGGACTTCGCGAGAGAGCATGGTCGAGGGGTCGCTACCCGAGGGGCTCTACGGCACCTCCACCGTATCGAAGATGCGCTGGACAATCTCCTCGGGCTTCACGTTCTCGGCCTCGGCCTCGAACGAAAGGATGACCCGGTGCCGCAGGACGTCGGGGCCGATGGACTTGACGTCCTCGGGGGTCACGTAGCCGCGGGAGCGGATGAAGGCGTGGGCCCGCGCCGCCTGCGCGAGGAAGAGCGTCGCTCGAGGGGAAGCGCCGAACTCGATGAGCGGGCCGATATCGAGCCCGAACTCCGCCGGCTTTCGCGTCGCGAAGACGATCGAGAGGATGTACTCCTTGACGCGATCGTCCATGTAGACCTCCTCGACCACCTTGCGCGCCCGAAGGATAGACTCCGTCTCGACCACTCGCGAGGCGCGCGGCTGGTCTTCTTTCGACATGCGCTCGAGAATCTCGCGCTCCTCCTTGCGATCGGGGTAAACGATCTTGAGCTTCAGCATGAAGCGATCGATCTGGGCTTCGGGAAGAGGGTAGGTCCCTTCCTGCTCGATGGGATTCTGGGTCGCGAGCACCAGGAACGGCTCCTTCAGAGGATACGTGGTGTCGCCGATGGTGACCTGGCGCTCCTGCATCGCCTCGAGAAGGGCGCTTTGCACCTTGGCCGGCGCGCGATTGATCTCGTCCGCGAGAAGAAAGTTCGTGAAGACCGGTCCCTTCTTCGGGACGAAGGTCCCCTCTTTCTGATTGTAGATGAGGGTCCCCACGAGATCCGCGGGCAAGAGATCGGGAGTGAACTGGATTCTTTGGAATTGACCGTGGATGGCGTCCGCGAGGCTTCGCACCGCGAGGGTCTTGGCGAGCCCGGGGACTCCCTCGAGGAGCACGTGACCCCGGCTCAGAAGGCCGATGAGGAGCCGGTCGAGCATATCTTTCTGCCCGACGATCACCTTCCGGAGCTCGGCGAGGAGGGTCTCGACGAAGACCGCCTCTTGCTGGACCTTTTCGTGGATTGCTTGAATACCGGTTTCCATACTTAAATTCTCGCTCGCTGGCGGATTATAGCAACGGTTTGACCCACGGCACCGAAGGGAGTAATTTTGAGTGTCACAGCGGCCCGTCGGGCCGGGAAGGAAAGGACTTTTTCATGAGAACTGGGCTTCTGCTCTGTCTTCTAGCGGTACCGGCGGTTTCGTTCGGCTCGTCCTCGAGCAACCTGGGAGCCATCGATTTTCCCAACTCGGGCTCGAAGGAAGCCCAGGATGCGTTTCTCCGAGGCGTCGGGGCGCTCCATAATTTCTGGTTCGAAGAAGCCGGAGAGGCGTTCAAGAACGCCCAGGAGATCGACCCCGGTTTCGCCCTCGCCTACTGGGGCGAGGCGATGAGCTACAACCATCCGCTATGGGCCGAGCAGGACATCGCCGCCGCCCGCGGCGTGCTCGGCCGTCTGGGCGCGACCCGGAAGGGCAGGATCGAGAAGGCCCCGACGGAGCGCGAGCGTCTCTACATGGAGGCGATCGAGGAGCTCTACGGCGAGGGGGACAAGCTCGCTCGGGATATCGCGTACGAGAAAGCGATGGCCCGCCTCCACGAGCGGTTCCCCGAGGACGTCGAGGCCGCGGCCCTTTATGCGCTTTCGCTTCTGGGCACCGTACGGCCGGGAGAGAGGGGCTTCTCGCGTCAGATGAAGTCCGGCGCCATCGCCCTCGACCTCTTCCAGAAGCATCCGGATCATCCGGGCGCGGCGCATTACGTGATCCACTCCTTCGACGACCCGGAGCACGCGCCCCTGGCTCTCCCGGCCGCCGATCGGTACGCGGAGGTCGCGCCCGAAGCTCACCACGCCCTTCACATGCCGTCTCACATCTTCCTGCAGCACGGGATGTGGGACCGCGTCGCCCGCTCGAACCAGAGGTCTTACGACGCGTCCGTGAAGTGGGTGGAGCGGAAGGGCCTCTCGATCGACAAGCGCGATTACCACAGCCTGCAGTGGCGTACCTACGCGAACCTGCAGCGGGGCCTCTATACCGACTCTCTGAACGCCATCGAAATCGTGGGCGCGGCCGCGAAGGAAATCCAGTCGCCGCGGCTCGAGAACATCAAGACGTCGATGCAGGCGAGCTACATGATCGAGACCAACCGCTACGAAGACCTGGCGCTTCCAGAAGGCGAGCCCGACACGAGCCGCTACAGCTCGACGGCGAACCTGGTTCTCGCGATCGGAATGGGCGCGGCTCAGGCGAAGAACGGGGCGAAGACCGAAGAGGCGGCGGCGCTCATCGCCGGGCTCAAAGAGAAGAGCGACGACCCTTACACCAAAAAGACGTACTCCATCATGGAGCATGAGCTCCGGGGGCTCGCCTTCATGGTGAAGGGAGAGACGGAAGCGGCTCTCACCGAGCTCGATGAGGCGACGAAGGTGGAGGAGACGCTCGATCCTCCGTCCGGTCCGGTCTATCCCATGAAGCCGTCGCACGAGCTGTACGGCGAGATCCTCGCGATCGCCGGCAGGCACCAGGAAGCCATCGCCGAGTTCCAGACGGGCCTCCAGAGGACGCCCAACCGGACGGCTTCTCTTCTGGGGATCGCCCGCTCGTCGGTCGCGGTGGGCGACATGGAGACCGCGACCCGCGCCTACGAAACGCTGCAGAAGTTTCTGAGTGACGCTAACCCGGACGTTGCCTTCCTCGCGGAAGTGCGCGGGTTCCACCCGTCGACTGAAGACCGATAAACCGATAGCGCTTCCCCGGGAGGGTGACATGAAGCTCCGGCTCGTCCTTTTCGCGTTCGCGGTCACGTTCACGCTTGCTGCCTCGGCTCACGAGAAAGAGACCGCCGCGGCCGATATGACGGAGGGGGCCGGGCAGCTCTTGCGCTCGCTCACTCCCGACTTGAAGAGCCAGGCAAGCGTCCCCTTCGACTCCGACGAGCGCTTCAACTGGCACTACATCCCGCGCGATCGCAAGGGAGTTCCGTTCAAGGCGATGACCCCCGCCCAGCGCCGGCTCGCGGACTCGCTCCTGACGACGGGCCTGAGCCAACGCGGCATGAGAAAAGCGCTCGACATCATGTACCTCGACGAGATTCTCTTCGAGCAGGGGGGGGCGCGAGCCGTCCGTGACCCCGAGCTCTATTACATTTCCATATTCGGGGAGCCGGGAGCGTCGGGCCACTGGGGATGGCGGCTCGAAGGACACCATCTGTCGCTCAACTTCACCATCGAGGACGGCCAGGTGGTCTCCGCCTCGCCGGCGTTTCTCGGCGCGAACCCGGCGATCGTCCGAGGCGGCGCTCAAGACGGAATGCGTGTTCTCGCGGACGAGGAGATTCTGGGCCGCGAGCTGCTGCATGCGTTCACCGACAAAGACCGCGCCCGGGTCATCATTCTAGCGGACGCGCCCGCCGACATCGTGACCGCGAGCTCCCGCCGTGCCGAGATTGGAAAACCCGCCGGGATCTCCTACACCGGGATGACGCCGGACCAGCGTAAGGCGGTGGTCCAGGTCGTCTCGTTCTACGCCGACCGCATGCGTCCGGAAATCGCTCAGACCGAGATGCGGCGCATCGAAGAGGCGGGCTACGACGGGATTCATTTCGCCTGGGCGGGCGGGGCCTCCGTGGGCGAGCCGCACTACTATCGAATCCACGGGCCGACGTTTCTCATCGAGTACGACAACACCCAGAACGGCGCGAACCACATCCACACCGTCTGGCGGGATCTGGAAGACGATTTCGGCGGGGTCGACGTCCTCACGGACCACTACGCGAAGAGCCCGCACCATCGGCGTCCCCACCGCCACGCGGAGTAGCCGGGCGCGACTGGAAGCTAGAACCGGATCCCGAGCCCGAACGACAGCTCCACGTTGTGGAGCCGGGTCTCGGTGTCGCTCAGGCCGATGAGGTCTCCGATGATGCCGAGCCCGAGATCGTCGAAACCGAACGTGGTCACGTGATCCCGAAGATCGACGCGAAACGAAACCCGCGACGCGCTCATCTTGAGCCCGCCGCCGAAGTTGTAGCCGAGCTTCGATCGGTCGAAGCTCACCAGGTCGGCGATGTTGAAGCTCAGGTAGTGAAGCCCGAGTCCGGCGGTCACGAAAGGCGACACCGGCCCCGGCAAGATCAGGACGAGCACGTTCGCCTCGGTGTACAGGATGCTGGCGTTCGCTTCGATGAGGTCCTCGAAGGCCCCTCCCGTCAGACCCGAGGGGCTGTAGGTGAAAGAGCCCTCGATCCCGAAGGGAAAACCGTAGGTTCCCAAACGGATGCCGAAGAGCGGGCTGTTCTTGACCGCGGTCTCGACCTGGTTGATATCGAGGTCGTTCAGGACCGTGATGTCTCCGGAAATGCTCGCGCCGAAGAGGAAGGTGACCTCCCCTTCCGCGCCCGCTTTTCCCGCGATCGTAAGCAAGAGCATCGCTGCCGCAGCCAGGAACTTTACGTTCATCGAGCCTCCATCGAAAACCGGCGCCGGCGCGGACTATAACGTGGATCGGCGATCGACGCCACCCAGCACGAAAAGTGCTACGCTGATCTCATGTACTGTCCCAACCCGGACTGCCCTCATGCCCAGCAGACCGGGCAACCCGCGGAGTACCGAGAGGGCATCGAGGAATGCCAGGATTGCGGCTCCACCCTGGCGGAGGCGGGTCCAGAATCGCCCGCCGTCGCCTACGAACGATTCGTGCCGGTGTTCGAAATTCCGAGCGCCGGCCTCCTCCCGTTCGTCGAGTCCTTGCTCCAGTCATCCGGCATGCGGTTCTTCATCAAGGGAGTCGGCTCCGGATTCGATTTCGTGTCTGGCCCGGTGAAGGTCTACGTGGAGCCCGACCGCGCCGACGAAGCTCGCGAGCTGCTGGCGGAAGTCACCGCCGCACCCGAGAACGATGGCCCAGT
>CAZKNR010000394.1:0-2348 GCA_964553925.1 uncultured Acidobacteriota bacterium | reverse complement strand
TCCTCCTCCGCCCGAGAGGCCCTATCGCACCGAGGCCTACGAGCCGTTCGTGTTCTCCGCTTCGAGGCTCCACCCGCTCAAGCGCATCGACCTCCTGGTGAAGGCCATGGCCAAGGTGAAGTCGAAAGAGCTCCGCGCGGTAATCGCCGGGACGGGGGAAGAGGACGAGAACCTGAAGCGGCTCGCGTCCGAGCTCGGAGTCTCGGAGCGGATCGACTTCGTGGGCAGCATCGATGAAGGGGAGCTTGTGAGCTTCTACGCCCGCTGCCGGGGTGTTTTCTTCGCTCCGTTCATGGAGGACTACGGCTTCGTCACCATGGAAGCGTTCCGGTCGAAAAAGCCGGTCCTCACCTGCATGGACAGCGGCGGGCCCGCGGAGATCGTTTCCGTGGGACGCTCGGGATACGTTCTCCTTCCCGAGCCGTTCCAGATCGCCGCGCAGCTCGACGTGTGGGCGGAGAGTCCCGACGTCGCCCGGCGCATGGGAGAGAACGGCGAGGCGGACGTTCGTCCCGTCCAGTGGGACGCTTGCGTCGAGAAGCTCCTCTCATGAAGACCGTCACCATCGCCGGTGCGGGCCCCGCGGGTCTGGCGGCGGCGATCCATCTGCGCCGCGCGGGGATTCCGGTCGCGGTCTTCGAGCGCCGCGACGCCGTGGGCGCCCGGTTCATCGGCGAGTGGCAGGTGCTCGAAAGCTACAGCCGGAGAGAGGACGCGCTCGAGGAGCTGCGGTCGATGGGAGTCGAGCCCACGTTCGAGCACATCCCCGCGACCTGGGCGCACCTCGTGGACGATCGCGGCAAGAAGCTCGAAGTTCGGAGCAAAGCTCCCTACGGCTACTTTCTTCGCCGCGGTGTCGAGCCCGGAACGCTCGACCGCGCGCTCGAGGCCCAGGCGAAAGCGCTCGGGGCGGAGATCCATTACCGCCGCAAGCTCGCGCCGGAGGAAGCGGACATCGTCGCCACCGGTCCTGGCCCCGCGGATGGGATCGCGAAGGAGATCGCGTTTTCGACCAGCGCCCCCGATCGCATCGAAGTTATCTTCGATCCCGATCTCGCTCCCGGAGGATACGCGTACTTCTTCGTTCTCGGCGGCTGGGGCACCCTGGGGCTCGCGCTCCTGGACGGGTACGGGAAGCTCGAGGCCCAGTTCGAGAAAGCCGTCGTGAGGTTCCAGAAGATCGAGCCCTTCACCATCGAGAGTTCGAGACCGGGCTACTCCTACATGAATTTCTTCCTCCACGGGAGCTCCGAGCGAGGGAGTCGTCTCTTCGCCGGAGAAGCGGGCGGATTCCAGGACTATCTCTTCGGCCTCGGGATTCGCTACGCGCTGGTCTCGGGCCATCTCGCCGCGCGAAGTCTCGTCGAGAACGTGCCGTTCGACGAGCTCTGGAGAAAGCGTCTGCTCTCCGGCATGCGCTCGAGCCTCGGAGCCCGGCTCGTCTACGAGTCCCTGGGCCGCCACGGCCTCCGGCAATTCGTGTCTCAGTCGGGACGCCGCGACTTTCGTGAGTTCCTCCACTCCTGGGCCCGTCCCTCCTGGTGGCGGCTCGCGCTTCGGCCGATCGCCGAGAGAGTATTCGGAAAGGCGGAGTCTTGCGGCCACAAGATCCCCTGCACCTGGTGCCGCCCGCGCGAAGGGCGCGCGGGAAAGCCCGAGCCGCTGCCGCGTGATTTCGTGGCTCGTTATCTGGAAGAATGAGCGCCGTGAGCGATCTTCGAGAGGCCTACGCCGCGTGCCGGAGAGTGGCTCACCGGTACGGAGCGAACTTCTCCGTCGGATTCCGCTTCCTCCCGCGGGCAAAGCGCGACGCGGTCTACGCCAGCTACGCGTTCTGCCGCTTCGTCGACGACGTCGTCGACGAGAGCCCGGGCGCCCCAGGACTTGATGTTGGGAAGAGGATCGACGAGTGGGAGCAAGAGCTCGAGCGGTGTTACGCGGGAACGCCGACTCGCCCCGTGACCGTCGCGCTCGCGGATACGGTGTCTCGCTATCCCATCCCGCAGTCCACCTTCGCCGGGCTCATCGAGGGATGCCGCATGGATCTGGTGAAGAAGCGCTACGCCGATTTCGAAGAGCTCATGGTCTATAGCGAGCTCGTGGCGACCACCATCTCGACGATGTCGCTCGCGATCTTCGGCTATCGCGGGGACACCGCGGTCGAGCGCGGCCGCGACCTCGCCACGGCATTCCAGCTCACGAACATTTTGAGAGACGTAGGCGATGACCTGGGGAAGGACCGCATCTACCTCCCCCAGGACGAGCTTTCGCGATTCGGCGTGAGCGAAGAGGCTCTGAAGGCGCAGAGAGTGACGAATGAGTTCAGAGAGCTCATGAGGTTCCAGGTC
>CAZKNR010000393.1:0-4376 GCA_964553925.1 uncultured Acidobacteriota bacterium | reverse complement strand
TGGAAGTACTCGACCGGCATGGCCACGTCGACGAACGTGAAGTTGCCCTGGGCGTCGGTCGCCTTGTAGCCGCGGTCGGCGAACCACTTCAGGGTAAACGCCCGGGCTTCGCCGTTGCGCTTGCTCTCGTTCGGGATGTAGCCCGGATCGGCCGCGTCGCGCTCGAGCGCCGCGAGGACGGCGCTGTAGCTCAGGCCGGAGATGGTGTTCCCCATGTGGAACTTGTCGAGCTCCTTGATGGTGCTCTCGTGGGCGATGGCGTAGCCGACGCGAAGGCCGGCCATGCCGTACGCTTTCGAGAACGTGCGGGCAACGATGAGTCTCGGCTCCTGGATCGCCATCGGGATCATCGTCTCGTGACCGGGGGTGGTCACGTAGTCGATGTAGGCCTCGTCGACGAGGATTCGAAGATCCTTGTTCATCTTGAGCGCTCTCGGTAGAAACTCCTTCGAGTCCGAAGGATTCACCAGAGACGCCACCGGGTTATTGGGGTTGCAGTAAAAGAGCATCCCCGAGCCCTTGAGCGCGTACATCGTCTTGTCGAGGTCCATCCGGAAGTCGGAGGTGAGGGGCACTGCCTTGGTCCGGCTTCCGATGAGCGAGGCGTAGCCGAAGCACTCCTCGTACGTCGGAAGCGAGCCGACTACCGCCTTGTCCTTGGAGGTGTACATGTGCGTGGCGTTGACGAGAATCTGGGTCGACCCCGCGCCCAGCATCACGTTCTCGGGCTTCACGTTCCATTTCTTCGCGATCGTTTCGTGAAGCGGCTTGTCGAGCGGGAACGGATAGCGTCCGGCGGACGCCCCGGTCGAGCCGAGCGCCCTTTCGATGGCGTCGAGAACGCTTTGGCCGGGCCCCATGGGGTTCTCGTTGTTGGAAAGATTGATCACCTGGTCGACGGACCTACCGGTCTGGGCGGCGAAAGCAATCGCCTCCTGCCGGCGGGCGCTCACGAACGTGGCCGCATAAGCGCCCGCGGCTCCGACGCCCAGAGTCCTCACGAAATCGCGTCGCGAAAGCGACATGGAAGCCTCCTTCTCAAGAATCTTCTTGGTCTCGTTCACTGATTTCCTCATGTCGCACCTAGTTCTTTCCCAGCGGGCCCTGCGCGGGCGCATCGGTCGGCGCCGCTCCCAGCACCTGCCGGAACACTTCCGTCGCCCGTTTCATCTCGTCCATGGTTCCGATGGAAATGCGCGCGTGGGTCTTCTCGTAGGGCGGGAAGTCGCGGCCCACTTGAACCTTGAACTTGGCGCATCCTTCGCGGAACTGTTTCGCGGGCATGTTGGTCTTCACAAAGATGAAATTGGTCTGGCTGTCGGTCGCCCAGTAGCCGGCGTTCTTGAAGAAGTCGAGTGTGTACTTCCGCACTTCGGCGTTTCTGGCGATCTCTTTGGTCAGGTGGGCCGGGTCGTCGAGCGACGCGCTCACGGCGGCGAGGCCGAGGACGTTGGTCCCGAACGTCAGCTTGTAGGGGGCCAGCTTCGCGATGGTCTCCTTTCCGCCGACGGCGTAGCCCTGACGGAGCCCGGCCATGCCGAAAGCTTTGGAGAACGTCCGGCTGACGAACACGTTCCTATACTTGAGAGCGAACTCGGCGGCGCTCGAGTAGTTGGGGTCGGTCACGTAGTCGTTGTAGGCCTCGTCGATGAGGACGTACGTATAGGGCGATTCCTTGGCGACGTAGCGGACGAAGTCCGAGATGGCGGTCCTTCCGTGTGCCGTAGCCGTGGGATTGTTGGGGTTACAGAGGAACACCAGCCCGGCGCCGAGCGCCGCCCCCGCCATCTTGTCGAGGTCGAGTCCGAGATCGTCCGCCATGGCGACGGTCTTCACCGGAACTCCGAAGTACTCGGAGTCGCGGACGGGGTTCTCGTACGAGCACTCGCCGCTGACCAGCGGCCGGTCCGGCCCGCAGAACGCGCGGATTGAGTTGCGCAGGATCTCGGTCGAGCCGGGAGCGAGGACGACGTTCTCCCGCTTCGCCCCGAACATCGTGGCGATGCGGTTCGCGACGGCCGTATCCGTGATCTTGCTGTTCATCGGGTAACGGTTCGCTTCGCCGAGGTTCTCCCTTATCGCGGAGACCACCGAGGGGCCAGGCCCCATCGGGTTCTCGTTGCTGCTGATGCGAATCTCGTCCGCGTCGGGCGGCGGAATGTAGGGCGAGCGAAGAGAGCCGTGCTCTCCTTCGAGCGCCTCTCGTCCGCGAGCAGTGATGAATACCGGCGACATTGCGCCGGCCTCTGGACGTACGGTGCGCAGGAACGCGCGGCGGGACAGCGTCATGAGATCCTCCTTAGAAACCAGGCCTATCGGACGCGACCGACAACAGCGTTGCGCCCGAGAGAGAAAGGAAAGTCCGGAAAGCTCTTGGCGGCACGTGGACCCTCGTGATGACGTCGAGGACCCCCTGATTCATTCGGAATACTTACCGCCAGAAGTTACATTAAATTACAACTGAACCGCGGGCAAAGCAAGCGGGATCATGCACGGTGACAATGGCGCGGCCAAATTGATTAAAGGTGTAGATGAACTCCCCGTCGGGCCTTCTACTGCTGGGTCCGCTCGACCCCTCGGAGGGCGACGCGCCGCCATGCCAGCGGTCTCGTACAGAGCCGGATGGTAGATCCAGAGCGGGCCCTTAGAAGCATGGAGACCGTGCTATCTCCTTATCCCCTTCTCTTCTACTCCTGTCGCAGCGTTCGGATGGGGTCGATCCGACTCGCGCGCCTCGCGGGGAGGTACGTGGCGAGAAGCCCCGTGGCGGCAGCTACGACGACCACCGAGGCGAGGGTCAGAGGGTCGAGCTTCTCGACTCCGAAGAGGAAGCTCTCGAACGTCCGGGCGAGCGCGACCGCGAGCCCGACTCCGATTGCGATCCCGAGCGCCGAGAGTCGCGCGCCCTCTCCCAGGACCAGCGAGAGGACGTCTCTCGGGCGCGCGCCGAGGGACATTCTTACCCCAAGCTCGCGTGTCCTTTGTCCCACCGCCTGCGACATGAGCCCGTAGATCCCGACAGCGGCGAGGCCGAGGGCGAGGGCGGCGAAGAACGCGAAGATCGTCATCGTGAACCGCGGCGCCGCGACGCTTTCGGAGACCCGCTCGTCGAGGGTGGCGACGTCGCCGAGCGCGAGCTCTCGGTCGAGCGGCCCGACGGCACCGCGAATCATGGCGAGGACTCTCTCCGGGCGCTCCCGCGATCGGACCAGGAGAAAGAACTCGGGAAAGGGCGCCTGAGAGAACGTGGGGTAGATCGCGGGCGGGACCTCTTCCGCGAGGCCCCGAAACTTCTCGTTTTTCACCACTCCGACGATCTCGCGAGTCAGGTCCCACTGCGTCACCCTCGCGCCGAGGGGCTCCTCGTCCTTGAAGTAGCGTTGCACGAAGGCTTCGTTCACCACGATGACCGCGGGGGCATCCTTTCGCTCGTCGTCGTCCGAGAGCTCCCGGCCGCGCAGTATCGGTAGACCCACGGTCCGGAAGTATCCCGGGCTCACGGTGCGGACACGGACCTCGTCCTCTTGACCGGGAGCGACGCCGGGGCGGCCCTCGATGGTGAAACGGCTCGTCCAGCCGGCATCGAGCGGGCGTATTGATGGCGATGGCGGCGGAATCGACTCCAGGGGTTTCCGAGAGCTGTCTCAGGAGCTCCGTCTGAAACGCGCGCACCTGGTTCCACCGGGGCCACTCCGGGAACCTCTGCGGATACCGAGAAGCGGGAAGGTCGAGGCCTACCGCGACGACGTTCGCGGCGGTAAACCCCGGATCCACGTGAAGGAGGCCAACGAAGCTTCGGATGAGAAGACCGGCGCCGAAGACCAGCACCACCGCGAGCGCGATCTCTCCCACCAGGAGTGCTGGTCGAAGCCTGCCTCTCGAAACCCCGATTGCCGATCCCAGTGAGCCCCGAAGGTTCACTCGAGAGGAAGCGAGCGCGGGGAGAATGCCGAAGAGGAGGGCGGCAGCGATTGCGAGCGCGAGCGTGAACCCGAGGACCGTGCCGTTGGTCTCGACGTTCGAAGCCCGGGGAAGATCTTCGGGCGCGAGCGCGAGGAGAGCCCGGTGAGCGGCCGCGGAAACCGCGAGGGCCAGGACACCGCCGGCGAACGAGAGCAGAAGGCTCTCGACCAGCTGCTGGCGGATGAGAGTGAAGCGGTTCGCGCCGAGCGCGGACTGGATCGCGAGCTCTCTCGCGCGAGAGAGGGCGCGCGAGGAGAGGATGCCGGCCACGTTGACGCAAGCGACGAGGAGCACGAAGCCGACGGCCCCGAAAAGGAGGAGAAGGCGGTCCCGGGTGTCTCCCACCGTCGACTGGTAGAGCGTTTCTCCCCACATGCCGCGGCCCATGTTGTCGTCGGGGTAGGCGGCCTCGA
>CAZKNR010000392.1:0-18758 GCA_964553925.1 uncultured Acidobacteriota bacterium | reverse complement strand
CTGACGTGGACTCCGTCGTCCCCGTTGCCGTTGCGGAATACGACCGTCGCTTGCGGATCCGCCGGAACGGGCCGGGCCGCGATTCCCAGGGGGAATGCGTTCAGATAGGAGAAGAAGCAAATCGGGCTGAATTGCGCCGTGCCGGGAGTAACCTCCCGGAAATAACCGTACACGGTGGCGAAGTACGTCGCCACCAGCTTACCCGTAGCTGTGTTGAACGTGATCGGACCGGGATTGTCCCAATTTCCGGAAGAGGTGAGATTGTGGCGCGGGCTGACGGATCCGCCCGACGTTACGTAATGGAATCTCACGTCGGGGTAACCCCCTACCGACCAGTCTTCGAAGCTGACCATGAACTGGTCTGTCGTTGATGCGTACCCGACCTCCGGGATTTGCTGGTTATCGGCGCCAGTCCCAATGCCGATCACGGGTCCCATGCTCCCTCCGTTTCCGGAGATGATGCGGCCCCACACCTCGGCGCGGGTAGGCGGCGAGAAATCCCTGACAAATACGATGAGGAACTTGTTCGAGGCCGATGCGTACGCGAGTCGGCCGCTGAAGCCTGCAGCATCGACGAGGACCTCGGCGGAGAGAGGATTGACGGCCGTGCTGTCACCGGCCACCACGCGATACTTCGTACCGATGCCGATTCCCGAGTAGGCGACGAGGTAGACCTGGTTCTGCGGGTTGTAGGCGACGCGAGCCTCCTGGGCGATACCCATGAAGAACGGACTTCCAAGGGGCTGTCCGTTCCCGTCGAGGTAACGTCCATACAGATGAGTCGGGTCGTCGTATCGCCAGGTCGCGAGATACTCGTTGCGGTCCGGGTTGTAGGCCAGCGCCACGTCCTGCACGAAGAGGTCCGGACCGATAACGATCTCGGGAGTCACCGACCCATCCGGATTGACGCCGAGGGTGCGAGCCGACCCGGCATTGTAGGCAACCCGATATGAGTCTAGGGTGGAGTTGTACGCAATGGCCTGGAAATACTGGAGGCCCGCTGGATTCCGAATCTTACCCGGTGCCAGTTCCCCCGTTGGGGGTACCACCGGGCAGGTCTGCCCGTAACCGAGCGAGGAACTGAGCGACAGAGCAACGATCGCGGTGAAGAGCCGGCGAGTCAACAAGGATGAATCCAGCATTTGACTACTTACACCTTTCATTCTTGATTCGGATGAATCCGGGATTTTACCAATAAGTATACGGACAATCCAACCGCCGCGTCAGTTACCGGAATCACTCTCCGGATCAGGACTTGTCATGGGGGCCTCGGCTCGGCACAGTTGCTTGAAGATGTCAACGAGCCGGCCCGCCAGCCCTGTAAGACTATGAAGACGCAGGATTTGCTCTCGGTGAGCTCTCCCGATCCGCATGCGCGCATCGCGGGGAAGGGCCAGGATCGAGCGCAGGCATCGGCTGAGGTCCGCGGAGTCACAAGGACGAAAGAGCATTGGATCGCCGAGCCCAGCGAGGGTTTCTCCGAAGTCCCGATTGGCGACCAGGGAAGGAATTCCGCAGGCCATCGCTTCGAGTGCCACCTTGTCTCCGAAACCCGCGGCCGTGAGATTTACGTGGAGGGTCGCGCGACGATACCAATCGGGCATCTCCTCGAGGGCCGCGGCCGGATGGAAGCGCACGTTCTCTTCCAATCGGAGCTCCCGGACCAAAGTCTCGAGCGATTCGACATAAGCGCGGTCCGAGGGTCGCGCCGGGCTTCCCAGAATTACCACTTGAAAACTCTGGAGATGTTCGCGCAGGAGAGCCGCGGCTCGCAAGAGGGTCTCGTGCTTCTTCACCGGAGATACCCGTCCGGCGCAAAGAATCATCGGTGGCTCGTCCGGCTCCGTCGAGCGGGGCGAAAAACGCGCGACGTCGATCCCCTGGCCGATGACCGTCAACTTGTCTCGCCGGTACCGATAGGCCCCGGGGAAGCTCGTGACCATGCGATCGGACACATGGTGCGCCGCACGGAGCGTCGCCGTCACGCTTGGATGCGCGTACCAGGTGACGATGGGCACGCGCATCGGCCTCAATAACGGCGCGGAAAGAACGGTGAACGCGGGCATCATGTGGGAGAAGCATGCATCCACACGTTCCGAACGAAGGATGTGAACGAGGTGTTGATAAAAGCGCGCTACTCGGCGCGGAATTCCATGGCCCCTCTCCTTGCCTACGGAGTACACGCGGACGTTCTCCGGCAGATCGAAACGACCCGAGCGCATGGTGACGACGTGGATTCGGGTGACCTTCTCGGCCACGGCGCGGATCCAGCTCGTCGTGAACCCCAGGGCGGCATCGTCCAGATCCGTGGCCAGGTTGAACCAGAGGAGATGCACGACTCAAAGCCCCCGCGGCTCACGGGAAGCGGCGGATTCCGCGGCCTGCTCGAGTAGACGCTTGTAGCCCGAGACATACGACTCGGTGGAGAAGAAGCGACGAGCGAACTCTCGAGCCTCTTGCCCCATCGCCCGGGCATTCTCCGGATGGGTCAAAATCCAACTCATTTTCTCTGCCAGTGCCAAGACGTCGCCGGGCGGTACGAGAAACCCGGTTCGTCCGTCGACCACCAGGTCCACGATGCCACCAACCCGACTGCCGACCACCGTCGTTCCACAGGCCATCGCTTCGAATACCACTCTTCCGAGTCCCTCGGAAACGGAAGGCAAGACGAGCGCTGCTGCTCGCGCCATGTGCTCCGCGAGCTCGGCTTGCGGCATCGGTGGGAGGAACCGGACTCGCGACGCCGCCCCGAGCGCTTTCACGTTATCAAGCAGAAGCCGTTCGTAGGCGGGGTCCTCTGCGCTTCCGATGATGACGAGCCTGGCGTCGGGGATCGCCTCCGAGACCTTCGCGAAGGCTTCGACCAGCACGTCCACGCCTTTGCGCGCGATGAGTACGCCGACGTAGAGGAAAGTATGATCCTGACTTCGCTCGCTTCGCTCCACACGGCCGTCCCCCGCGTTCAGAAACGGCTCGATGTCGGTCCAGGTCGGGAACTGGACGATGGGTCGTCCGGGAGCCCAGGTCTCGAGTTGCCGGCGAGTAGAATCGGAAATGGCACGTAGCGCGTCGCATCGCTGCAGCGCGAAACGAGAGAGATGCCGTATCAGGGGACGATAGAGCCAGGCAAACCGCGTCGGTCGTTGAAGAAACGGGGAGATTTCGAAATCGCCGTGACTCTCCACTACCAGGGCCACACGTCTTCCGGCCAAGCGAGCGGCGGCTTTGACGATCGCCGCGGCGAACCCTTCGTACGGGCTCTGCGCGACCAGTACCTGGCAACCGTGTCGAAGGGCGGCGACGAGGGCAAAGGCGGATCCCGCGGTGAAGAGGAGTGAATACCGAAGCGCTGCGGTGGGGAGCCAGGGCAGGAGGCGGAACCTTGCCTCTTGAACGAAAGCGCGGGGCTTGAGGCCCAGAGAGAAGCCGATGACCATGATGTCGCCGAGCTCTTTGAGCGCTCTGTATTTCTTCTCGCTCGTCGAGTCCAGAGGTTCCGAGTACTGAACGCTACTGAAGAAACAGACGGAGACCGCGGCCATCTACCCGCGGATTGTATCACCCGCCCGCGCTGCGGTTTGCGACGTGGTGCCTGCTGCCTCATGATTGCGCGACTCTCACCGGAACATGCTCTACGAATGGGACCATTTCTATCCGCAGTTCGTCGACCTGCTCGCCGAGATCGCACGGGCGCCCCTGGTGCTGGACCTGGGAACCTATTCCGGTTTTCGAAAAGAGCTCTCGCTCCATCGTTCCCTCTTCCGGAACCGCTACTACACCATGGACCTGACGCACGAGAAGGAAATCGAGGGCCCGAACGTCGTGGGAGACATCCTGCGACTCCCGTTCGCGAACGCCTCGGCCGATGCGGTTCTTTGTAAAGAGGTGTTGGAGCACGTGCGCGACCCCGCGGCAGCCGTCAATGAGATTCACCGTGTCCTCAAACACGGTGGCGCCGTGATGTGCACCATCCCCTTTCTGCACCCCTACCACGGCAAGCGAGGGCAGCTCCCCGATTTCTGGCGCTTCACCGAAGAAGGCGCCGCCCAGCTCTTCTCCGCCTTCACCCGTGTCGAAGTACGAAGGGCCGGCGGAGCCGTCTTCGTCCTGCGCGTGTTCTCGCCTCCCTGGCTGAGAAAAGCACTCTCTTCGCGTCTCCTCGCACCCGTCGTCAACTTTCTCGATCGAGTGACTCTCCGCTTTGGAGCGACTCACCTCTTCATGGTTCTTGCTCGAAAATGACGAGCGGGCGGCGCCATCATCTCCGACGCCTCGGGTACAGCCCGATCGCGGCAGCTGCGACGACTACCGCCGCCGCCCACGTCGAGGCGAAGAGGCCTCTGGTGAGCGGGAGCTCGAGGCAGAGGCTTTCGACGAAGCCAAGAACGAAAGAGAAGGCGGATCCGGTTACCAGGAGTCTCGAGAGAATCGTGAGGAAATTCACGGGCGCGAGAATCCCAGGACGACGAACGTGCCACAGTCCCGACGCTCGACGTCAAGGCCTTTTTCCCGAAGCGAATCGACGACCCGGAACTTGGCCTCGGCCGAAGGAAGGTTGCTCCCGGGATCGTCGAGGACGGCCCAGATCTTCTCCGTCGGTCGCAGCTCAAGCGCAGCTCCCGTGAGCTCGGAAAGCGGAAGTGCCTGCCGCCGATCGAGGCCCTGGGTCAGAAACGCGCTCACCGTGTACTTGCTGCCGTAGAAGACCGGGTACGAGCTCGACTCTGTTTGCTCCAGAAGGTACTTAGCGCAGCTCTCGTCCCATCGCGCTTCGGAGAAACGCCGGTTCGCCTCGATGAGAGTGACACTATAGGCGTGCCACAAAACGAAAGGGACGATTGCCGCGGCGGCGGCAGAAGACCCGAGCGCCATTCGGAGCCCTCGACGCCCTGTCCTCGCGGAAACCAGGCGCCAGCCGAGCGCGGGGGCCGCGCCGAGAACCATAAGAGTCGAAGGCCAAAGAAAGAGGCAGGTACGGCTCGCGTAGGGATGGACGGTGGTCGCGAGGGTGAATAGAAGCGTAGCGAGGAACAGGGAGAGGAGCAGCCACCTTCGAAAGTGGACGAGCAGGCCGAGAGCGAGAAGCAGAAGCGCGAGCGCGGGTGGGAAAAGCACGAAGCGAAGATACGATCGCCAAACGCCGGCGTAACCCGGAAAGAACGAAACCGTGCGCGCATCCGCGGCCGCCGAGCCTTCGGAGTCAAGATCGGGCCAGCCGCCGCCGAGCCAGATGACGGCGTGCGGAGGAGCGGAACGGATGTCGCCATACTGCGGTAGAGCGGCGAGCAGGTTCGGTAGGAGAGCGGCGGCGAGGGCTCCCGCCGCGATCCAGAAGAACGAGCGGCATCGAACCTTCCAGGCTGGATCCGCTCGATGAAGGACTCGCAAGAAGAGCAGAAAAACACCCAGCGGAGCCACGAGGTACGGTCCGAGCGCGTGGAGCGTCCCTCCCAGAAAGCCGGTGAAAAGAAGGGCGAGACCGTTGACTCTACTCGTGCCGGCGAGCTCGGACATCCAGAAAAAGAACAAGCAGAGGAGCCAGAATGAAGGGACGACCCAGTAGAAGCCGTGAAACTCCGGCGTACCCGAGAACGCCGCCAGCGCCCCTAGCGATGCAGCGACGACCAGGAGGTCGTGCTCGAGAGTCATGAGGAGTCGCAGGAGAAAGACCAGAAGGACCAGCTTGCCCATGAAAAAAGACAGACGGTAAATGCGCTCCGGCGGGGAGTCGAAAAGGCTCGCCATGGAAGCCATGAGGTAGTTGTAAGAGAGATCCTTGAGATGGGCGTAACGAGGCGGGTAGACCGTGTTGGGAAGGAGGCCTTCATGCTCCACCACCTTCCCGATGTCGAAGATGTAAAAATAGCTATCGTCGAATCCCGGCGGAACGTTGCCCGTATGCTGCCACAGCGCCCCGCTCAAGTAGAGCTGATAGGAGACGAACAGGAGGACCACGGCGCCCAGTACGAAACGCTCCCGAGCGGGGGCGGCGGCGCGTGACTCTTCCTCGCCCGACAGGTTTCGTTCAATGGCCTCGGAGTTCCGCATACGATAGGCTACCGGCGTCGCATCTGATTATGCATCGGGTAGAGGTCTGGCTCCATGGCTTCTGTCGCGGGGTCCATCTCCTTCGAGAACCAGCGCGTGGGGGATGGTCGAAACCTCGGCCAGCATGAAAGCCGAACAAGAAGAGCCACCCGGCGTCTCCTCTTCGGTAGCCGGGAGAGCGTCCAGGGCCGTTCTCTGGAATCTGCTCTTCGTACCGTCGCTCGCCGCGCTCACCGTCCTCAGCTCGGTCGTAGTCGCGCGCAGCCTCAGTATCGACGAGTACGGGCTCTACGGGCTCGCGATGGCGACCGTTACCTTGCTGCTTCTCTGCAGCGACCTGGGCATCACCTCGGCGGTGGCGCGCTTCACTCCGGAAATCCGGAAGATGGGCCCGGAGACGACACGGCGCTTCCTGAGCGCAGTGGTCCTGGTGAGGGTCGCGGCGATGGGCCTCGTCGTCCTCGGGCTCGTCGCCGCTCGTGGTTTCGCGCCAATCAAAGGTGCCCTCCCTTTCCACGGCGTAAGCCTCCTCCTCGTTGTCTCCGTGGCCGGGTTCCAGAGCGCATCTCGAGTCGAGCAGTATTACTTGACCGGGCTTCTGGAAAGAAAAGCGATCGGATTCATCCAGTTCCTGGTGGGGCTCGTTCAACCGGCGCTCGTCATCCTGGCGGTGGCGATGGGGTACGGTGTTATCGGGATCCTGGCCGGCATGGCTCTGTCGAGTCTCCTCGAGCTCGGCCTGCTCACCAGACACGCCCACCGCCGGGCGGATTCCGTCGCGCGGGAGCCAGAGGCATCGTTCGAAATCCCCGCGGGACTCAGACGCGACGCGTTTCGATTCGCGGGCGTGTCGTTCGTGGAGAAGCTCGCGAGCTACGTCAACGGCCCTAGCTTCGTCGTCTTTCTTCTCGCCGCTCTGGGGTCGGGAAGAGAGGACGTGGCGATGTTCACCATCGCCGGAGACTTCACCCTGCGCATCGTGAGCCTCCTCACGATTCCCTTCTCCGGCATCACGCTGCCGGTTTTCTCGTCCCTCGAGGCCGAAGGCCGGCGCAAGGATTCAGCCGTGGCCCTGCGCCTTCATATCGTCATCCTCGTTCTCCTGTTCATCCCGACCGCGGGTCTATTGACGGCTTTGTCGTCCTCTTTGGTCCCGCTTCTTTACTCGGTCCGTTACTCGGACGCAGCTCCGGTTCTTGCGGTGCTCGTGCCTTTTCTCTTCCTCGAGTACACCGTGTATTCCGCGCTATTGGCGGCCCTGATGACCCGAGGGAGGTACGCCGAGGTTCTCGCCTCGAAGCTTCCCGTGCTCGTGGGACTGCCGATCCTCATCGTCGCCATTCCTCGCTTCGGTCCGGTCGGCGCCGCCGCGGTTCTCGGGTTGACGCGACTCGCTTCGGCGGGGATTCTGCTCGCCGCCGGACTCCGGGAGTTCCGCTTCCGCTTCCCTCTCGGATTCACGTCGAGAGTCGTCGGGGCGACTTGCTGTTCGGCACTGGCCGCCGCCGGCTTTCCGAAATCCGAGGCGCCGGATTGGCTTTCCTTCGTCGCGGCTTGTCTCGCGGGGGGGATCGTTTTCGCGATCGTGTACCGAGCCTCCGGAGGAATGGAGGCTCTCGATCGCGCTCGACTCCTCGAAGCGGCTCCGCGAGCCGCCCGCGGACTGAAGTACCTTCTCTAAATTCTACTCAGCGGTCGTACTCAGCTGGCCCAGCTGGTTCAGCTGGCCCGCTCCGGGCCGAGGCCCAGGTCGACGCCGGGGTATCGGCTCAAGACGACCCGGAACAGATCCTCGTAATCCCGGCCGATTCGGCGCCAGTCGAAATCCGCTTCTATGGTTCGCCGCGCCGCGGCGCCCAGATCTCTCCTCAAGTCCGGATCGCGAATCAGCCGTTCGAGGCTCTCTCTCAACGCGCCGGTGTCTCCCGGGGGAACGAGAAGACCGTTTCTTTCGTGCTCGATGAGGGTAGTGACTCCGCCGACGCGGCTCGCCACCGAGGCGCATCCAACGGACATCGCCTCCATGAGGGCGTTCGGGAGCCCTTCGGAAAGGGAGGGAAGACAGAAGATATCGATTCGCTTCAGAACGGAGTAGACGTCCTCGCGAAAACCCAGGAATCGCAGCTGAGGAGAAGAGGTGAAGTCCCCGGGGCCGGTCGCTCCGATGAAAAACGTCTTGAGGTTCTTGTACTTGAGGTGGAGCGGCTCGACGGCTTTCAGGAGAAAGTCGTAGCCCTTCACGCTCTCGAGCCGGCCAACGTAGCCGATCCACGTTTCGCCTTCGGGCTTGGGGAGGTCGGCCGCCGGAAGCGCCAGGTCGGCTTGGGCGAGGTCGGTTCCGTTGTGAATGACGGTGTAGCGCAAGCCGTACCGCCGGGCGATGTCCACCAGCCCTTCGTGTAACAGAACGACCTGGTCGACCGATCGCAGAAGCGGCACCCCGACGAGCCTCGCGTAAAGCCACATGATCGCGGCCACGAAACGGTTCCGAGGAAACCAATTGAGCCCTGGGTAGGTATCGGTGACGAGGATCGTCGGCTTGCCCATGAGCTTCGCGATCGGGGCGGCGAAGCTCGTGAAGAACATGAATTTGTTCACCAGGACCAGATCGGGCCGGAACTCGCGAATCTGGCGGCGCACCAGCAGGAGACTCTGCGGGGATATCACGTAATTCACCGGGTCGGGAAGGAGCCACCCTTTGGCGCTCACCACCTTGAGGTTGGGCGAATAGGTCTCTTCCTCCCTCTCGCGGCCGGTGGTGATGACCAGAATCTCGTGGCGGCGGGAGAGTTGTCGCGCCGCCATGACCGCGCTTCCCATGGAGATCTTGCGGGCGAAGGAATCCCAGAAGTAGGGAGCAACCAGGAGAATCTTCACGGTCTCTCGGCGTCGCGGAGCGCGATTTCCCTCACCAGGTCCTGGATTCTCTTTTTGAGTCGGCGGGTCTCGAGATGGTCGGCGAAGACGACAACCCAGATGAGCATGAACCCGACGATGGTGACGAGATCCATCGTCCGATTGATCTGGAGCTTCTCCAGGAAAACGGAAGCCGAGCCGGGGAACAAGACCAGTACCGAGAATGCGCCCCAGGCGCACCACCAGAAAAGGAGCTCGGGGAGCCGGATCGTCCCTCGCCGATAGCTCAAATAACTCCAGTAGAACATCGTCAAGGCGAACAGGACCGATCCAACTTGAAGCAGAATCATGCCGGTCTCTGCGCGCTAGAGGACGAACTTCCAGCGAAGGAGTCGGAAAAGCAATTGAAGACCGTCGAGCACCGTCACGCCCTTGTACGCATCGTGATAGATGGTCTCGATCCCGACCTCTCGGTACGACAGCTGATGTCTCATCGCCCGAATCGCCATTTCCACATCCACGGCGTAGTCGTCGGCGTTCCAGGTGATCTTCGGAAAGCAATCCGACCGGAACGCCCGGTACCCGCACCAGATGTCCTTCAGATCGACGTCGTAGAGCCACCTCGCGGAGCGGTTCAGAACGCGGTTCCCCATCCGCCTCACCGAAGGCATGTCCCCTCCCAGCGTCCGGGCGGCGAAAACGATGTCGACCTCCCGGAGGGCCTCGATGAGCCTGGGAATCTCCGCCGGCTCGTGTTGCCCGTCGCCGTCCATGAGCACGATGGCGTCGGCACTTTGCTTCAGCGCATACTCACAGCCGGTCTTGAGCGCCATCCCTTTCCCCAGGTTGATCCGGTGACGAAGGACCTTCGCGGGCGCGACGCTCGCGGGCTCGACTCGAGGGGTCGAACCGTCGTCGACCACGACGATATTCGTGCCGGGCACGTATTGGGACACTCGCGTGAGGAGTGCCGGGAGTTTGGCTCCTTCGTTATAGACAGGGACGATGACGAATGCGTTGGTCACACTGGCACTTGTTGAAAATGAGCTTCCGAGCGACTCATCGTACCTTGACCGCAGCTTTGAGGTCCACCGGTCACGGATCGGAAGGCTCGACAGCGTCCACGCCATCCAATATCGCGTAGACCCGCGCCCATCGCGCCACGGAGTGCACCCGCCGTACTCCGGGTGAATCCGCCACCAGTTCCCCGAGCGGCGGTATCTCGTCGACATCCGTTCGCAGGACGACGATATGGGTGACTCCCAACTTTCGCATCTCGTCAATCGATGACGGATCGCCTCTCTCGAGTGCGTCGCGCGCCGCTCGGAGATCTTCTCGAGCGCTCGCGCTCATCGAGTCATCCGCCACCAGAACCTGCCGGCCGGTGAAAGCAGAGAGCCAAGGGCCAAGGCTCTTCCCGACCAGAAAAACCGCATCACGCGCGGTGTTCTCGCGCACCCATGCGGCCAGGCTTAGAAGCCGCGGAGATATTGGATTCAGGCTTTCTCGAAACGCCGGGTCCATCGTCCGGGGTTGCCACCAGAAAAAAAACGTCCATGGCAAGAGAACGACCAGGCCGGCCGTGAGCCCAAGACGCCGTCTTCGGACGTCGTCGATGTCTCCGGGGGACCCCGAGGGCCCCGAGGTCAAAGATAGGAACCAGCGCAACAGTCGATGGAATCCGTATCCAGCGAACAAGCTCTCCAGGGTGCGCAAGAGGAGGTGAACGGAGGAAGCCTCGAACGCCGCAGCGCCGAAATGGCCGGCAGCCGCTGCCGCCAGGCAACCCGTGACGAGGAACAACGCGAAACGCTCTGCCGGTCTCCGCGAACGGAGCATTCCCCCGATAGCCAGCAGGGCGAGAAACGGCAGCGGGGAAGGAATCAGTACCGAGCTCCCGAGCCAAGAAAAGAAGCCACCCGTCGTGGTCGTTTCGATCGTTCCCACCCAAGGATCGTTCATGAGCCAAGACAGCCGAGGGAGCGAGAGCACGACCCCTCCGGCCACCGAAAGCGACACCGCGCGACGGCTCCGATTGCCGGACCCGAGGAGGGTCAGGGTGACGGCGCCGGCAGTCAAAAGAAAGTAAGTGAGATCGAGGTAAGCGAGGGCTCCAAGGGCGAGGGCCCCGAGGGCTCCGCGAAATCGCGACGGAGAGAGTGACAGTCCACCGGCGAGGAGGACGAGCGGCAGGGACAACGCCCGGTGAGGGTCGATGAGGAAGACATGTTGCCAATAGATGTGCGACTGCTCGAGAAAGTCGAGCTGGCCCGAGCTCAGAAACAGAGCGAAGAAGACGGCAAACTGGCGCGCGCGCACCGAGGTCTCCTCTCGATGCCCGGAGGACTCTTCGAGCAGCTGTAATCCGAGAAGCGTCAGTCCCGAGAAGACGACGATCGTGATGACCCCTATCCACGGCGCCAGGGTCAGGAGGCGAGCCGGACCGAATCCGGATAGAGCGGCCACCAGAAGGCTCCACAGAGGGTGCTGGTTTCCGCCATGAAGGCGCCATCCGTCGAATGGGGACCCTCGAGCGGCGGTGACCATGCAATCGGCCAGGCTTTGAAGAAACTGCGATGACTCTTCGAGCCCGTAAGGCCGGCTCAGAGGAAGTTTCAGGGACACGAAACCGAAGAGGCAGAGCCCGATGCCGCCGGCTAGAAACCATCCGGTCTGCCGGAAGCGGGGGGCGGCAACGGCCCACAGACAATAGGCGGCGCAGTAAACGTATTTGAAGACGATCAGGAAGCTCCCCAGAGTCAGCGACAGCCCGAACGGGAGCGCAATCTGTTCGGATAGCATTCCACTAACGCGGCGCTAGGCGATCGATAACCAGGGGAGTCGTTTCTCGTCGCGCCTCACCGTTCGTTCCGAATCCGGCGGCCCATTCCGAATCCGGCGGTTCGTGACAGCAGCGCGGCGCCTTCGCGGAGCTGGGAGACGAGCTCGTCGAGAGATCCGACACTCGTGACCCTTCGCCACAAGTAGGAGGGCCGCAGATAGAACCGGAAGATCGCCTTGCGTTTCAGCGCCATCACCTCTTCGCGGGAGAGGTGCTGGGTCGGCATCGCCACCTGGAGCCCCGCTTGATCCATGACCCGCAGGTCCCCGATGAGGCCCTGACTCTTCGCTTCCTTCCGGAGCGGCGTTCCGTGCCTCGGAACGGCGACGTTGAACGAGGCGAAGTCGAGAGGAAGCTCGCAGGCGAGACGGACCGTCATCTCGATGGTCTCGGCGGTATCCTCCGGGAGGCCGAGGATGAAGGTGCCCACGGTGCGAATCCCCATGCGGCGGGTGAGGGCGAGCCCTGCTTCGATCTGTGTCGGCTTGTAGCCCTTCTTGTAGAGCTTGAGCATCTCCGCCGAGGCAAACTCCACTCCGAAGATGAGAGTGTGGCAGCCCGCCTCGCGCCACGCGGCGAGAACTTCCTCGTCCACGACGTCGACCCGCGAGTAGGTCACCCAACCGAAATCGAGCTTCTCTTCCACCATGCGCCGACAAAGCTCGAGGTTTCGTTTCTTCTCGATACCCCAGGTCTGGTCGATGAAGAAGATGTCTCTCACCC
Organism: uncultured Acidobacteriota bacterium; assembly: GCA_964553925.1. Lineage (GTDB taxonomy): Bacteria > Acidobacteriota > Vicinamibacteria > Marinacidobacterales > SMYC01 > DAISKN01. Next base: position 6,289 of record CAZKNR010000392.1, on the reverse strand, counting down.
CCTGGGCCTTCAGCATCCGGAGCTCTTCCATGACGCTCTCGACGCTCCGGAACTTCGACCCGAGCGTGCTCATGATGCAGAACGAGCAGGGGTAGGGACATCCGAAATCGGTCAGCACCGTGGCGAAGGGTTTGCGCCGGGTAAAGCTGAAACGGTACCGGGGGTTGGAGAAAAGCTCGCGCCGGGGAATCGGGATGTCGAAATACGCCCTTCGCGCCCGCTTGTGGTCGATTTCGACGATTTCGGTTCCGTTCCGAAAGACGATGTTCTCGAGCTCGTCTTGTCTTCCCTCGAGCCCGTCTTCTGTTCCTTTGAGGAAGTTCACCACGTCCTCGTTGGCGAAGTCCCGCACCACGGCGTCGATGAAGGGAAATTCCTCGAGCCAGCGGACCGCCTCTTCCTGGAAGATGTCGCCGCTCCCCACGAGAACGGTGCCGGGGCCGAGCTTCGCCTTCACCGACGAAAGAAAGGGAAAGTCGTAGGTCCAGCTGATGGCGCCGCTCAGAAAGAGGATGGCGTCGGGCCCGTAGGCTTCGATCGCCGCGAGACAGGATTCCGGGCTCATGCGGTCGACCACGGCGTCGATGAGCGCCACCTGGTAGCGCTCGGCGAGCCGGCCGCTCTGCATCAAGAGGTCCACCGGCTCGAAGATGTAGTTCGATTTCGTCGTCTTGCTGCAGTAGTAGTCGCGGATCACGAGCTCCGGCGATGGGGGATTGAGAAGCAGGACCTTCTTCACAGCTTCCTTCCCACCAGCAGGCGCTCGCCGATGCTGATCTTGAACGAGGCTTCGCGAAGAGGAGCGGGGAGAAACCGATGGAGGAGATCCATGGCCGGCGTGATGAGGGCCACGGGATATCGCTTGAACAAGGGCGCGGTGAACGCCACCGAGAGGTACTTCATCGCGCGCTCTTCGTGCGCGACCGTAAAGCCAGCCGAGGCAAAGAGCCTCCGGAGGCCTCCCCGGCTCGGATAGAAGAGGTGCTCTTCCTTGTAGTGGGGCCAGGCGCCCGCCATCCACCGGGCGGAGAGGCTGTCGACGTCGGGAGTGGTCACCGCCAGCCACCCGCCGGGCTTGAGCCAGCGCGCGAGGCGCGAGAGCGAGTCCGAGGGCGCGGGGACGTGCTCCAGGACGTCGAAAAGAGTGACGACGTCGAGCGACCCCGGCTCGAGGTCGAGGGTCTCGAGCGTGCCCTGATGCACCCTTCCGGGCACGACGCGGCTCGCGATCTCAACCGCGTGCTCCGACACCTCGACTCCCCGGGCGTCGAAACCCGCCCGGTTCGCTCGCTCGACCAGGTATCCCCCGGCGGCTCCGACGTCGAGGAGCGCCCCCCCGCGAACGCCGAGCCGCTCCAGAGTTTCGAGGCGCATCGCCGCCGTCGCCTCCCGGAGCTTCCACGCGGGAGTCCCGGGCGCGAGGTTCCAGGACTCGAAGTACTCCGCGTCGTAGGTGAAGCCATGGGAGCCGTTACCGTTCCGAGGGGACAGCTTGCAGCTCGCGCATCCGAGGCATCGCAGCACGCGAAGGCCGCCTCGAGCGGGAAACTCGCGAAAGCGTTCACCGCGACAGGCTGGGCACTTGCTCTCGGTCATCCCGGCTGGCTTTCCGCGGCTCGGCGCTTCTCCGCAGCAATTCTCTGGCGGCTGCCACTACGTCGGAAGCGCCTATCGCTTGCATGCAGATGTTGTTTCCGTTGCAGGGCGCGGTCTTGGTGTTGTACACGTTGAGACAGGGACTGCAATAGACCCCGGCGTAGAAGGTTCGGACGCGCGAGCCCAGACTCCCGTACAAGCTCGGGGTTTCCGGACCGAAGAGAGCGACGGTCGGCGTATCGGTAAGCGCCGCCAGATGGAGGGGGCCGGAGTCGACGGTGAGGAAGAGCTTCGCGGCCCCGAGAGCTTCCAGGAGGGACCGGATCGAAAGCTCCCCCGCGAGGTTCGCCGCGCGCGCCGTGTCCCGGCATCGAGCCAGAACCTCCCCGGTGTAGCTCCTCTCGTTTCTTGCGCCGACGAAGAGCGCCTGAAGACCTTCGTTCTCCTTCAGGAGAGCGTCCACGACCTGCGCGAAACGGTCCGACATCCAGCGCCGCTCCAGGCAGAGCTCGCTCGCGTTCGGATTGACCATCATGTACGGCAGATCCGGATCGAGCCCCGCGGCGCGGATTCTCTCCGCGAGCAAACGTGAAGCTTCGGCGTCGGGCTCCAAACGGGGAAGGGCGGTCGCCTCTGGGTCTTCGTCGACGCTCGCGCCCAAAACCTCCGCTTGCGCGAGGAATACGCGAGTTATGTGCCTCATCCCGTTGTAGTAGACTGGGTGGGTCAAGATGTTGCCCCGCCAGGCGATGCGCGACCAATATCCGACGCGTATCGGCGCACCGCTCAAATAGGCGACCATGGTGGAGTATCGGGTGAAAAACTCCAGGTCGCAGACCACGTCGACTCCGAGCTTCCAGAGCCGCATCAATGCGCGGAGCGTGTCCCGGGCCATGGGCAGAAGCCGTTTGGAGTTGATGGTGAGGACTTCGTCGAAGACTCTCAGAATCTCGGCGATCTCCCGATTCTCTTCGAAGGTCAAGAACACGAGCCTCGCGCCCGGGAAACGGCGGCGCAACGCCGCCACCATCGGCGTCGCGAGCACGATGCTTCCCATGCCTAGGTACTTGGTCACGAGGATCGTCTTCACTTCGGCCGGGACGGCCGGATTCGGAAAGAAAAACCTTCGCGGGCGGTCGAACAGGTCGAGGACGATGCAGCCGAGGCCGCCGGCCCAACGATCGACGGCTTTCATGAATTCGACGCGCATTTTCGAATACCGACAGGGGTTTACCGTCTATGGAAGGAAGCGAGCGAAGTCCTTCCGGCCTGCCGTTTGCCTGCCGCTAATCACGGTGGAGGATAGCACAACTGCAAGGATCCTGATGACGGTGCGAGGCCGAGATCGATCGCGTCAGGGGCTCTGACGCCGGATGCGTGAACGATCGACGCCGGCGGCGAGCGAGCGCTCCTGGCCGTGGCTTCCACTCTACGGGTTCTTGACGTTCCTTCTCCTCTCGCCCATGAGCTTCGAGCTCGACCGGCGACTCCCGGACGATTCGGACGCTCTCCAGAACCTATGGATCGTCTGGTGGGGGGCGACGCATCTCGATCGGGGCTACCCCGGAATCTTCGAAGCAAACGCCTACTACCCGAATCCGCTTCCGCTGGCGTATTCCGAACCGCAATTCGCGCAAGCTCTGCTGAGTTGGCCGCTCTTCCACTGGCTCGAAAACCGGGTCCTCTCCTACAACCTCCTGGTGGCCGTCTCGCTCTCTCTATCCGCCTTCGCCGCCCATCTGTTCCTGCGCGAGCTTGTCGGAAGCTCTTTTGCGGCATTCGTCGGAGCCGTTGTCTACGCTTTCAGCGCCTACAGTTTCTCTCAACTGGCTCGTTCGCAGCTCGTGAGCCTCCAGTGGATGCCCCTTGCGCTTTTGTGTCTGCATCGATTCTTCGCTCAAAGCCGGAAGATCCACCTGGTGGGCTTCGTAATATTTTCGGTCCTTCTCGGGCTCGCGTGCTTCTATTACCTGCAGTTCTATCTCGTGGCTCTCGCCTTCATCGTTCCGGGCTGTTTTTGGGCGTATCGGAGCTGGCAGCGACCGAAAGCCGTCCTGTGGTTTCTCGCCTCCCTGATTACGATCGCGGTGCCCTTGTCTCTCGTCGCGCTTCCATACTTCAAGCTCTTCCGTCGCTACGGGTTCACCGGGCACGCCGACAGCTACGACCTGATTCATTTTTTCGAGCCGCCGGCGGGTAGCCTCCTGTACCGCGCATTCGATCTCAAGCCGTCATCACTCGACCAGTTCCTGGGATACATTGCCCTTGCGCTCGCGGGGCTGGGGCTCTGGAACCTCTGGCACGAGCGCTCCCGTTCACAGCGAATTGTGGCGCTTGCCTACCTGGTTCTGGGCGTCGCGAGTTTTCTTCTCGCCGCGGGACCCGACATCATTATTAACGGGGAGCGATTCCTCCCTGGCCCCTACCGGCTCCTCCAGCTCGTGAAGCCTTTCGGGAATCTTCGCGACCCGCACCGGTTCTCGATCTTGACGAGGCTCGCGCTCTCTCTGTTCGTGGCAGGAGGCGCCGCGAGACTCGTCGCGGGAGGCAGACGACGGGGAGCGCTCGTGGCCTCGCTTCTTTCGGGTCTCATCCTCGGCGAACAGTGGACGCCGAGGCACACGTCCGGTACCGAGATACCCGTGGGGGATGCGATCCCGGAGGCCTACCACGTCCTCGCGGCGCAGCCGATGAAAGGGCCGGTGGCGGAGCTCCCGGTGCTGCCTTTCCGGCACATCCGATTCAACACACTCGAGTCCTACTTTTCCACGTTTCACCAACGACCCATCCTCGTCGGCAAACCCAGCTTCCCGCCTCCCGCATTCGAGCTTCTCCGGTGGGAGCTCGGCGGGTTTCCCGACCGCAAGTCCATCGTCGTTCTGCAGTCCCTGGGTGTCGAGCAAGTGCTGGTCCATCCCAAACGTTGGGGAGATCGGAAGGCACACTACCTGAGGGTTCTCGCGCGGAGGAGCGAGCTTCCCCTCCAGGAGCGGTTTTCTGACCGGCCGGATGTCCTCTGGGAACGTTATGAGCTTGGAGCGGAGCAGTTGCACAACCTCGTGCCGCTCGCGGAAAGAGGCACGAGCCGGACTTGCGACTGCCGGGAGATCGACCGCAGCAGCCTCCGCGTCGACGCGAGCGGCAAAGGCGACCCCTCGCTGGCCATCGACGGCAGCGCGCTCACGCGGTGGACTACGGGAGGCGATCAACCCGAAGGCTCCTTCTTCGAAATCATTTTCGACCGGCCTCGGGTTCCCGTTCGGGTCGAGATCGAGATGGCGTTCCCCCACGACGAGTTCGCTCGCAACCTGGAGGTCAATGGATTCCGCGGGCAGAGGTTTTGGAGGCTGAATCAGATCGAGGACGTGTGGCACACGGTTGAGCTCATTCATCAACTGGTCGACGACCCGAGCCGCGCGCGGCTCCGCTACGACCTCGAGCCCTTGGAAGTAGATCGGATGCGGCTTTTCATTCACGAGACGGAGGCCGGGGCGCCCGGATGGAGCATCCCCGAGATTCACGTCTACGAGGCGAGCCACATGCCTCCGGAGAGCTCCGTTCCCTAGCCGCGGGAAACGCCTTTCGCGGCCATCCGCTGAAGAAGATCGAGCGTGCTGTCGACCATCACCGGCCAGGCGAAGCGGCTCGCCGCCGCGAGGGCCCCGCGCTCCAGGCGCTCGCGCTCGAAGGCGTCGCGACAGAGCTCGGCAAGCGTCCGGCCGAGCGCCTCGTCGTCGCGCCAGGGAACGAGACGCCCGCTTTGTCCCGATTCGATGAGCTCCGGATTTCCGCCGGCATCGCTCGCCACGATCGCCCGTCCCGCCCGCATCGCTTCGAGGAGAACGTGGGAGAGTCCTTCGTAGCCCGACCAGAGCACGAAGAGATCGGAAGCCGCCATGTACTCGGCCATGCGCTCGCGCGGCACGGCGCCGAGAAGCGTCACCGCCGACTCCGCCTCCACCTCCTTCATCAGCCGGCGCAGACCTTCTTCGCCCGGGCCGCCACCCGCGATGAGCCATCGAAGTCGAGGAAACTCTTGTTTCATACCCGCCGCCAGCCGGATGAGGGTATCGAAGCCCTTCCAGGGCACCAGCCGGCCGGCGGAGAGAACCACCGTCCGGCCTTCGAGTCCGAGAGAGTCCTTCGCCGCCTCTCGACTCACCTCGAGACCGCGGGGCTCCGGAATGCTATTGGGCACGACCTCGATCTTGTGCTCGGCGACGCCCCAGCGGGTCACGACCTTCTCGAGGAAACGACTCGGCACCACGATCCGATCCACTCGGCGCGCCACCAAGCGCTGGGCCCGCCGAATCCGCTCGACCCGTGCCGGGTAGACTCTTTCCTGGAAGACTCCGAAGTCGTCCGAGACGGCGCCGGAATCTCGCGCGATCTCCCAGGCCGCGTCGCCGACGATCTTGAGCAAGACCGGCTTTCGAGCGAGACGGGCACCGAAGAAGCCGGGTAAGCCCGAGCTCAAGGGGTCCTGCAGGTAGACGACGTCGGCTTCGCGCGCCGCGCGATAGACGGAAGTGAGATAGTCGAAGTAGCGGAGCGGAAGCGCGCGCGCCCGGCTCACCCGCCGGACGGGAAAGGGAGTATCGTCGCCTTCGTCGCTGTAAGTGCCATAAGTAATGACGCTCACCTCGATGCCCCGGCGCCGGAGCTCTCGGGCCAGCCCGTTGACGTACGTCGC
>CAZKNR010000391.1:0-3045 GCA_964553925.1 uncultured Acidobacteriota bacterium | reverse complement strand
GTTGATCGTGAGAAACCCGATGGGCTTGTCCTCGTTTCCGAGGAGCGCGACGCTGTAGGACGCCTGAACGACCCTCACGAGGTCCTTCGCCGCCTCGGGGAGTCCTGGAGCGCCCAAGTCCAAAGGCTCGTCGAGCTTGGCCTCCATCACCTCGAGCCACGCCCTGCCCTCGCCGTAGTCCTTCAAGATGGACTTGGCTTCCTCCGAGGAAAGCGCGGATGAGCCCCCGAGAACGAGCTTTCGCTCTCCTTCCTTGACGAGCCAGATGGTGGCGGAGGAACAGCCGAACGTTTCAGAGGCGATGTTGCCGATCGCCGTCGAGAGCCGGCCGATTTCCACGAGTGGGCTCGTGCGCTTCGTGAACTCGTCCCAGATACGACGGTAGTCGTGGGTCGGGCGCTTCAGATGCCGGTTGACGAACCGCTTGACCCGCTGCTGGAGCTCCGTCGAGAGGAGCATGAGCGCGAGACCGAGAATGGCGACGAGGACCACGAAGGCGATCGCCGGAGCCCTCTGGCGGCCGCTGATGGAATCGATGAGCTCGACGAGGCCGGCGACGGCGAGAAGGTAGAGTCCCACCACCAGGAGCGTGAGCGAGTTGTAGAGGAAAGCCTGGGAGGGATAGACGTCGAAGCTTCCGAGACGCCGCCACACGAGAGAGACGACGACGAAGGCGCAGGTCATCAGAAGAACGGCCGAGCCGAAGGGAAGAAGGGTCGTCTGGAGCGCCGAGTAGAGGAGGACCTGAGAGTAGGCGAAGAGCTCGACGCCGAAGAGAAGCGCTACCCCGAGAACGGTGAATTTGATCTGCCAGCGAACCGAGCCGACCGCGGATCTCAGGGTGTTCTCGAGGTTCACCAGGATCGCGACCGCCGAGAGAAGAAGCACGACGTGAAGCCATTGCCCTCCCTGGCCGACGGGAATGAGCCAGCTCGGGGTCGCGTAGGACGTTCTCGTCACGAGCGAGTCCCATCTGAAGACGACGATCAGAACCGGGACGAGAAACGAGGCGGCGAGGGGCCATCGCCAGAGCCGGAGAAAACGCCGGGGGTTCGCGCGCGCGAAGGTCAAGGCGAAGAGGAGCCAGAGACCGGGGATGGCCGCCTCGGAGGCGAACCGGTAGCGGTGCCAGCGAAGCACCTGAGGCTCAAATCCCGCGTCGAGCGCCCGGGCGCCCAGGACCTCGCGCACAGCGAGCGCCAGAAGGCCCAGAGCGAAGGCGCCATAGGCAAGGTGACGGCGCTCTCTCCAGAAAACGAAGGCCGCGAGAAACAGGGCAGCCGCGGCGGCCACGTAGGCCGGGAGGATTTCCCAGTTCACCATCGCCGCCATCGCCGCCATCGCCGCCATCACCGATGGTTCACGCCGTGGCCCGGTCCGGCTTTCGAATCCCGAGCTTGTCCATGAGCTCGTACAGGGTCGGCCGACTGACCTGGAGCTCGGCCGCGGTCCTCGTCATGTTTCCATTGTGCTTGCGGAGCGTCCTTCGAATGAGATCGCGCTCGAGCTCCTCGCGGGCTTCCTTCAGGGTCACGCTGCGGTAGCGCTCTTTTGAGTTCGAGCCGAGCTCGAGATCCGCGGACGTCAGCTTGCGGCCTTCGGCCATGATGATCGCGCGCTTCACCCGGTTCTCGAGCTCCCGGACGTTTCCGGGCCAGTCGTACGATTGGAGCGAGTCGAGGGCTTCGGCGGTGAAGGCGGTAATGCTCTTCTTGTTCTCCGCCGCGAACCGCTCCAGAAAGATCTTGGCGAGGACCGTGATGTCTTCTCCCCGCTCGCGGAGGGGCGGCAGGGCGAGCCGCACCACGGCGAGCCGATAGTAGAGGTCTTCGCGAAACCTTTCTTCCTTCATCTCGCGATCCAGATCGGCGTTGGTGGCGGCGATGACCCGCACGTCGACCGCGATCTCCTGCCGGCCTCCCACGCGCTCGAGCCGGTGCTCCTGGAGGAACCTGAGGATCTTCACCTGGAGAGTGACGGGGAGCTCCCCCACCTCGTCGAGGAAGAGGGTCCCGCGGTGAGCGGACTCGATGCGGCCGGCGCGCCTCATGTGGGCGCCGGTGAACGCCCCTTTCTCGTGCCCGAAGAGCTCGCTCTCCAGGAGGTTCTCGGGGATGGCGCCGCAGTTGATGGCGATGAAGGGGCCGGGGGAGCGCTCGCTCAGACGGTGGACGGCCCTCGCCACGAGCTCTTTCCCGGTTCCGCTCTCTCCGGAGATGAGGACCTGGGCATCGGAGCTCGCGACCCGGCGCACGGCGCGGAAGACGTCCTGGATCGCGGGACAGAACCCAATGATGCCCTCGAAGGAGTCTCCGCTCGGACCCCTCTGGAGCTCCCGATTCTCCCGCTCGAGGTCATAGACGTGGCGCGCCCTTCGGAGCACCACCTTCAGCTCGTCGAGATGGATCGGTTTGTTGAAGAAATCGTAGGCACCGACGGAGATTGCCCGAAGGGCGTGCTCACGCTGCTCCTGGCCGGTAATGACGACGACTTTCGTTTCGCGCTGGAACCGCAGGACCTCGTCGAGGAGGCGAAATCCCTCCTCCACTCCGTTGGGGTCGGACGTGAGCCCCAGATCCAGCGTTACGAGAGGCATCCGGTGCGTCTCGAAGCGCTCCATGGCCGACGTGAAATCCTCGGCTTCGAAGACCTCGTACTCCTCCGCCAGCGCCCATTTCATCTGGGTACGGATGTCCTCGACGTCGTCCACGATCAAGAGCTTCGTCTTCTCCATGCAGTCCTCAGTCCCTCAATCTCAACGGCAAGTTATAGATTTTTGAGCCTTTACACGAAAAGAGCCTGAGGGGGATTGGGGAACCACGGCGCTCTCTAGGCTCAACCCCGAACGGAGAGGTTGGTTGGGTGTGCCTAGTGTCACACTCTTTTACAGTGACTCGCTTGCCGTTGTCAAGTCAGTCATTTGCAGGAGTGCCTGAGAACGTCCTCGGACGCGATGGCGTCGAAATATCTTACGCTCGCGCCAAGGCTTTCTTTCTTGAGCTCTACCCCGCGCTGCCGGGATGTCCTGCGGCGAGGGAGTACGAT
>CAZKNR010000390.1:0-7595 GCA_964553925.1 uncultured Acidobacteriota bacterium | reverse complement strand
CGATCTTCGAGTGGGCCAACAAAGGCTATCCCCTCGAGCGCGACGGCTCGATGGTCCAGGAAGTCCACCCCTATGACGCCGAGTGGGGGCGCCTCCTCGACCCGTCGCTCCACGCGTATCAGCCCCGATCCTCCTCGCCGCGATGACTCACGCTTGACTTTTCCAGGCGTCCGGCCGTAATCTCTGGGTCCCCACAACGGGAAGGGGGAACCCGTTGCAATTTATTGTTTTCATCGTCATCGTTCTCTGCGCTCGAATCCTTTCCGCTCAGGATGACGTGCTCGTTCTCACCGTCACTTCGAGAAACGAGACCAACGTCGTCGAGTGGCGAAATCCTCTGAACCCACCTTACGGCGCAACCCGCGTCGTCGGAAGGACCGACGGTTTTCCCGTGGATGCCGATGATATCGCGGGCGCGTTCGTGGCCGACGTTGCCGGAGCTCTGGGTGGCCCCGGTTCGGTCGAGCATACCGGGCTCGCGAACGGGACGACCTATTTCTACGGCGTGTTCGTGGACGACGGCTCCGGCAATTTTTCCGCTGGAAAAACGATCCAGGCGGAGCCGATCGCTCCCGGTCCGGTAAAATGGCGCTTCGCGCCCTCCACCGCGGCCGTGTCCATGACGCCGCCGGGAATCGGGCGGGCCATTCTTTTCCCCAACAACGACGGACACGTCTATGCGGTGGAGAAGGGGCTTTCTGGGGGAACCTTGTTTCCCGGGTCGATTCCGTCGTCTCCGGGAGTGGTGCAGCACCGCCCACCGGTTATCTCGCTTCCCGGGGTGACATCCACCGACCATTTCACCTTGGTGAGCAGTGAGGACGGTCTCGTGCACGCCGTCGATGTCGAGACCGGGAACGTCGTCTGGTCCTCCCTGGATCTCGGCTCGCTCCAGGCAGGACCGGCCGTATGGCTCGCGGGTTTCGGGGGCGGAGCCGACATCGTAGTCGTCGGAACCCGCAACCCGGGGAACAACACACTCTTCGGGCTCCACGCGAACGATGGTTCCGAAGCCTGGCGCTTCGAGGATTCTGCGGGCGAGGGAATCGGCATCGTGAACGGAGGCGCGACTCTCGACTATCAGCGGGGACGGGCCTATTTCGCGAGCCATGCGCGGAGCGGCGCCGCCGATACGGTGTTCGCCGTCAATCTGGCGTCGGGAACAAAAGCCTGGTCGACCCGGGTCGGAAACGTCTCCGGGAGCCCGGTGCTGCGAAACCAGGTGCTCTACGTCGGCGCCGACGACGGCATAATCTACGGGCTCGACGTCAACGACGGCTCGGTGGGTCCGAACTTTGATACCGGCGACGGCGTCACCAAGGGTTTCGTGTTTCCCGACCTCTACGGGGATCTCGTATACGTCTCGACCACGACCACCGTTTGGAGCCTTCGGGACGTGGGGCCGGTGCTCATCAAGCGCTGGGAGCACGCCGGCATTCCCGGTCCGTCGATCGTGCTCTATCCTCCTGGAAGTCAGCATCTCTGGGTGGGCTCGAGCAACGGCAGGCTGTACCAGATCGACGTGACCACGGGAAATCCCGCGCAGCCGCCCGACGTCACGTTCGTCGTTCTTGGAGATGGAACGGCCGGTGTCGGGAGCCCCTCGCTCGACGTGACCCACAGGCTCGCCTACGTTGGAGCCGAGGACGGCTCTCTCTACGCTGTCAGCGTCCCGTTTTAAGGATGATCTCGCCGTGCTATGATCGCGTCGAGAACGGAGCTCACGTATTGAGAAGAGTTCCCGCGCTTTACGGCCTCGGCGACCTCATAGGGATCATCGCGACCGTCGCGACGGTTTGTTCGCCGGCAGTGGGACAAACTCCGCCGCAGCCCCCGGAGCTGCCGCTCGACGAGGGCCGATTGCAGTTCGCGGTCTCCGTCGAGACCGTCACCCTGGACGTCGTCGTCGTCGACAAGAAGGGGCGTTTCGTTCCGCGGCTCACGCGAGACAGTTTCGAGGTCCTCGAGGACGGTCTGCCCCAAGACGTGACCTTCTTCACCGCGCAGTTCACGCCGGTGACGACGCTCCTGCTCCTGGACTCGTCCTCCAGCATCCGTTCGAGCCTCTCCGCCATCCAGACCGCGGCCTACCTCTTCGCGCAGAACTTGAGCGAAGGGGACAAGGCGCGGGTCGGCCTCTTCAGTGACGAGGTTCGGTTCGGTTCTGAGTACACCGACGACATCGCGGCGCATCTGGCGATGCTGAAGGGGATGAAGGCCGAGGGCCGGACGACGCTCTACGACTCGATTCTCGGAGCGCTCGAACAGCTCGAGAGCGTCGATGGGCGGAAGTCCCTTCTGGTCTTCACCGACGGAGACGACGCCGGTCCCTCGAATCATGGGAGCCAGGCGTCGATCGAGGAGGTTGTCGAGGGCGCCAAGCAGTCCGAGGTCACCATCTACACCGTGGGTTTCAGCGGATGGGGTCCCGAGGGGAGCGAGAGCGTGAATCGTCCGTTTCTCACGACACTCGCGGAGGCGACCGGGGGACGGCCGTTCTTCCCCAAGAAGGTGGAAGAGGTGAAGAAAGCCTTCGCTGAGGTCCAGCAGGATCTTCACCGGCATTACCGCATGGCCTACGCGCCCGTGAACGTTGCGGCCGGAGCGGTTGGCTGGCGCAACATCGAGGTCAAGATGAAAAAGCCCGGTCTCTTCGTCCGCACGCGACAGGGCTACTACACTCGCGCTCCTTCCGAGTGAGCTGCAGCCCTGAGCCCGAGTGCTGGGGTGGGGCCGCGGCCGCGGCGCCCGGAGGGCGCCTGATTTTATTGCGCTGGGGGTGGGGCCCGAGCGGCGGCCCGGAGGGCGCCTGATTTTATTGCGCTGGGGGTGGGGCCCCAGCGCACTAAGTAAAAGTTAAAGCTCGAATTGCTGGCCCAGCTCCGGCTCGATCGTACGCGCTCCAATCTCGCTCGTCAGGAGCCGCGCGAAGGCGCTCGATGCTTTCTCCTCCGCGTGGGTGACGAAGATGGTCCGCGGGGGCTTCGGCTGGGAGCGAACCCATCGAAGGAGCTCGCCGCGATCTGCATGGGCCGAAAGACCGCCGATGGGGATGAACCGCGCCCGCACCGGGACGTCTTCGCCGTGCACCCGGACCGTCCTCGCGCCGTCCATCATCGCGCGGCCTCGCGTCCCCGCGGCCTGATACCCCACGAGGAGGATGAGATTCCTTTCGTCGGGCAGGAGCCGCTTCAGGTGGTGTAGGACTCGCCCCGACGTGAGCATTCCGCTCGCGGAGATAATGATGCGCGGTCCGGGAAGCTGGTTCAGCCTCTTGGAATCCTCGACGCTCCGGTGGAACTGGATTGTTCTCGGAACCAGGCGGGCGAAGCCGTCCTCCTCGTCCGCCGAGTCGAGGCTCAGGTCGCGGACGTGCTGGCTGTAGATCTTCGTCGCATCCACCGCCATGGGGCTGTCGATGTGGATCGGGATCTCGGGAAGCTCGCCGTCGTGGATGAGCTTTTGGAGAAGAAGCGTCACCAGCTGAGCCCGCCCCACGGCGAACGAAGGAATCAGGACGGTACCCCGGCGATCGATGGCGGTCAAGACCGCGTCTCGGATCTGCTCGCCCATGGCCCTGGGGTCGTGGTCCCGGTCTCCGTAAGTCGCTTCCATCACCAGGACGTCGCATTCCGGGAGAGGGTCGGGGTCGGAGTGGAGCGGCACACCGTAACGTCCCACGTCCCCGCTGAACACGATCGAAAGCTCGGAAGCTCCCGTTCGAAGCCGGACCTCGATCATCGCGGCTCCGAGAATGTGACCCGCGTTTCTAAACGAAGCCCGGACCCCGGCCGCGGGCTCGATCCAGTCGCGGTACGAAAGGGGCTCGATGAGCGAGATCGCCCGCTCCGCGTCCTCCGAGGTGTAAAGGGGAAGCGCGGGACGGTGCTTGCTGAAGCCCTTGCGGTTCGCGAACGCCGCGTCTTCCTCCTGAATCTTGGCGGCGTCCATCAGGAGCAGCCTCGCAAGGTCGAGGCTCGCGTGGGTCGTGCGCACGGGGCCGCGGAATCCCTGCTGGGTGAGCCGCGGGAGGAACCCGGAGTGGTCGATGTGGGCGTGGGTGAGCAAGATGAAATCGAGCGACGCGGGATCGAACGAGAGCTTCGCCCAGTTCATCTCCCTCAGCTTCTTCTGCCCCTGAAAGAGCCCGGCGTCCACCAGGAAGCGCGTTTTCCCGGTCGCGACCAGGAACCTGGAGCCGGTAACCGTTCCGGCTCCGCCGTGAAACGAGAGAAAGTGGCTCATCGCGACAGGTACTCCTTGAGAGCTCCGTATTCCGCGGGAATCGGAAGGAAATGCTCGGGCCGATCGAGGGCTTCGGCGAGCGCCGGTGGGAGCTCGATCTTCGACCCAATGGCCCGCTCCACCGTCTCTTGAAACTTCGCCGGATGCGCCGTCGAGAGGAATACGGATGCGGCCGGCTTTCGATCGGTCGTCCTCCCCTGGAGGGCGCCGAGATAGGCCACCGCGGAATGCGGATCGAGAACGGTTCCGGTGCGCCGGTACAGGTCGCGCATCGCTTCCAGGGTCTCCTCGTCGGTGTGAGCGCTTCCGAGGACATCGCGGCGAATCTCCTCGAGCGAGCTCCGGTAGAGCCACAGGATACGCTCCCAGTTGCTCGGGTCTCCCACGTCCATGGCGCTCGAGAGCGTCGCGACCGATGGGCGAGGCCGGTAGGTCCCCCCGGCGAGGTGCTCGGGGACGACGTCGTTGGCGTTGGTCGCGGCGACGAACGAGACGAACGAACCGGGGCGGAAGCCCATGCGCTTCGCGAAGAGGCCGGCGGTGAGGTTGCCGAAGTTTCCACTCGGGGTCGACACGAGAAGCGGAGTCCGGGCGCCGAGCTGAGCCTGGATGTGGAAATAGTAGAACGTCTGCGGGAGGAGTCGGCCTACGTTGATCGAGTTCGCCGAGACCAGGGATTGCGGTGAGGGAGCGTCCGGGTCGGCGAACGCCTGCTTCACCATGCGCTGGCAGTCGTCGAAGCTCCCCTCGACGCCGAGGGCGGAGACGTTTCCGCCGAGGGTGGTGAAGAGCTTTTGCTGGAGGGCGCTCACTTTCCCCTTTGGAAAAAGGACGACGACTTCGATGCCGTCGAGGCGATGGAAGGCCGAGGCCACGGCACTTCCGGTGTCGCCGGACGTCGCGACGAGAACCGTCACCGGCCGTCCCCGGCGCTCGAGGAAGTGGAGCATGAGCCGCGCCATGAACCTTGCGCCGACGTCCTTGAACGCGAGGGTCGGTCCGTGGAAAAGCTCGAGACAGTAGACCCCGTCCTCCACGGGGACGAGGGGGATTTCGAAATCGAGGCTCTCCTCGACGATGGCTTCGAGGGCTGAGTGCGGCACGTCCTCTCCGAAGAGCGCGCTCGCGGAACGGTACGCGGTCTCGGTCAGACGGGTCCCCTCGGACGGCGGCTCGATCGACGGAAGAGTCTCCGGCACGTAAAGACCGCCGTCTCCGGCCGGCCCGGCGAAGAGCGCCTCTTCGAGCGAGACCGCGGGCGACGCCCCTCGGGTGCTCAGGTAGCGCAAGCCGCTTCTCTTTCTCCGCTTTCGATGAGCCGCGCGCCTCGCGGGCTCACCCTCGAAACGTGAAGGTCCCACTCGAGCCGGGCCGCGTCCGCAAAAGCTTCCGCCATCTTCAGGGAGACCGAGTGCGCGCTTTCGAGATCGCGGCAGAGCGCGAAGATCGAGGGTCCCGAGCCCGAGAGACTCGAGCCGAGAGCACCGGCCTCGATCGCCGCGCGCTTCACCTCGGAGAATCCCGGCACGAAGCGCGAGCGGATGGGCTCGGCGACGGAGTCGACGAGAGAGCGCGACACCAGGCCGAGG
Organism: uncultured Acidobacteriota bacterium; assembly: GCA_964553925.1. Taxonomy (GTDB): domain Bacteria; phylum Acidobacteriota; class Vicinamibacteria; order Marinacidobacterales; family SMYC01; genus DAISKN01. The sequence continues at coordinate 1,761 of CAZKNR010000390.1, read as the reverse complement.
TCGCCCGAGTAGAGCCCGGAGACGAGGCCGCCGACGTTGGCCCATTGCCGGACCGCGTCCTTCAGACGGACCTGGTCGCCGAGGAGAACTCGCGATTCCCTGGTGCTCATCTCCAGGTGGGGGCGGAGGACGGCGACGCTCAGGCCGGAGGGAACGGGAAGGCTGATGACGTCGAGCGGGTCCGTCGAGCGTACGAGGACGAATCCCCCGTAGAGACAGGCGGCGGCATTGTCCGCGTGGCCAGCTCCGGCGACGACCCGCTCCCCCTCGAGGGCCGCGGCCAGGATCTCCGGATAACCGAGCGGAAGCCGGAGCAGGTCGGAGACCGCGAGGGCGGCGGCCACGGCGGAGGCGGCGCTCCCTCCCATGCCGCTCGCGAGCGGAAGTCCCTTTCGAAGTTCGAGTCGCATCCCGAGCGCAGCCCCGTTCGGAGCTCGGTCCAGGATCTTCTGGGCGGCGACCGTCGCGGTGTTTTTCTCCGGCTCCAGCGAGAGGCGTCCCTGATCGCCTGCAATCTCGGTGAGGACGAGGCCGGGCTCTTCCGCGAGCTCCACGGTCACGGTGTCCCCTGGCTCTTCGAGCGCGAGACCGAGAACGTCGAACCCGCAGGCCACGTTCGCGACGGTAGCCGGGGCGAAAGCAGTCGATTGGGGGCGGCCTGGCGTCATTTTTTGGACCCTCCAAGTATAAGCCGTCTTTCCTGCTTGGTCCCTCCGGGGCTTTGCATTTGCCGCCGAACCCTTCATAAACTGTGCGGCGGAGCCTCGAGGAAATGCAAGTCGAAGCCCTCCCGAAGCGCCGGCTCTACCCGGTTCTGGGGTTTCTCCTCGCCCTGGGAGCGCCAGCCGGGCTTCTTCTGTTCCAGGGGCTCGCCGAAGGGGGTCTCTGGAGCTGGGACTGGATCCAGAAAGAGCTCCAAACCCGGACCCTGACTTACGGTTATCTCGCGGTCTCGACCGCGATCATGTTCCTGGGGCTGGGGTACATCATTGGCTCGAACGAGGACCTGCTGCAGAGAATCTCGCTGACGGATGCTTTGACCGGGCTTGCGAATCGCCGCCTCTTCGACAAGCGTCTTCGCGAGGAGCTCGCCCGGGTCCATCGCTACAGCCATCCGCTCGCGCTGATGCTTCTCGATCTCGACGGGCTCAAGAACGTCAACGATCGAAGAGGGCATGAGGTGGGCGACAACGCCCTCCGCGCCGTCGCCCGAACGCTCGAGAAGACCTGCCGAAGCACCGACGTCGCCGCTCGAATCGGGGGCGACGAGTTCGCCGTCCTCGCGCCGAACGTCACGGAGCTCGAGGCGAGAACGCTCGCGGAACGCATCCGGAGGAGCCTCGGCATGGAGGCGAGCTGGGTGGCGGTGAACCTTCCTCCGCTCACCCTCTCGATTGGGATCGCCGACACCCGCTCGATCCCCGAGCTCCATCCCGACCGGCTGTACTCGGCCGCGGATCGCGCCCTCTACCGCGCGAAGGCCGGAGGCAGAGACCGCGTGGTGCTGGCTTCCGTGCCTTCCGTAGCAGATGACGAAAACGACTCGGAGGGGGGGGCCGCCGTTCCCCCGATTTCTGCCTAACGCCATAGAATGCCCCAATGATGTCCCTCTATGTTTCTTTGAACGAACCCGCTTCGCGGTAGTCTCGGTACTCACCTTCTGCGGAAGTTCGTAAGGCAAGCGTCTCGCCTCAAGAGATGCAAAAGGCTCCCCTCGTGAGTTAGGGTTTTGTCACCACAACACAAACCGCTCACGAAAGG
>CAZKNR010000389.1:0-17876 GCA_964553925.1 uncultured Acidobacteriota bacterium | reverse complement strand
CTGTGGGGACAGCCCGAGCAGAAATGGAAGAGGCGCGACGTGGGGAGTGGCTCTTCCATCCCTTCGCGCAGAAAGCCGAGGACTCCGAGCCGCGACTCGAGTCGCGAAGAGGGGACGTAAGGAGAAAGCCGCTTCGCCAGGATCTGTGCGATCGAGTCCGGATCGAGGGCGCCCTCGGCAGGAACGAGAGGCTTTCCCACGATCCGCGGGCGCGAGGGCTCGTGGTAGAGCGCGTCTTTCAAGAACAGCTCCAGGAACGGCCGCTTTTCCTCGAGAACCAGGACTTCCTCGAGGCCGCGGCCGAACTCCCGCGCGGTCTCGGGCTCCAGTGGAAACGGCATCCGCACCTGGAAGAGCCGGATCCCGAATCGCCGGAGCGCGTCGTCGTCGAGACCGAAGAACGACAGGGCTTCGCGGAGGTCGAAGTAGGTCTTGCCGGGAGCGGCGATCCCGAGGCGATCGCCTCCGGTAGAGATGCGGATCTGGTTGAGGTGGTTCGCGCGTGAGAACGCCTTCGCGGCTTCGAGCCGCCCTCGATAGATCTCGCGCTCGAGAGCGAGGCTCCGGGGGGCGAGGAGGTGAATGCTCTGGGTCGCGCGGAACGGCTTGCCATCAAGCTCGAACTTCGGGTCGACGACGGCCACTCGCGAAGGCGAGACCTCCGCCGTCGCGAACGCGTCGGCGACTTCGGTCGCCATCTTGAATCCCACCCAGAGCCCGGAGGCGCGCGAGAGCTCGAACCCGTATCGGCCCAGGTCGAGGACTTCCTGCACGCTCCCCGGGGAGAGGATCGGCATGAGAGCGTCGTAGAACGCCCCTTCCGATTGCGAGGGAAGCGTCGACGACTTCGCCGTGGCGTCGTCGCCGGCGACGGCGAGAACGCCTCCGGTGCGCGAGACGCCGGCGAAGTTCGCGTGCTTGAAAACGTCCCCCGAGCGATCGACACCGGGGGATTTGCCGTACCACATGCCGAGAACCCCGTCGTATTTCGCTCCGGGAAAAAGACCGGCGATCTGGCTTCCGAAGACGGCGGTCGCTCCCAGGTCCTCGTTCACCCCGGGGAGAAACCGGACCTCGTGCTCGGAAAGAATTCGCTGCGCTCTTTCGAGGGTGAGGTCGAGGCCTCCGAGGGGAGAGCCTCGGTATCCCGATATCAAGGTCGCGGTGCGAAGGCCGACCCTCCGGTCGGCCCGGTGCTGGTCGAGAGGCATGCGGACCAGGGCCTGGATGCCCGAGAGCAGGATGGTGCCTTCCTCGAGAAGGTATTTGGAATCGAGCGTCAGCTCCCGGTCCACCACGAAGCTAGGCTACACTATCCGCCCCGTGGACTTCCGCCTCACGCCCGAGCAGGAGCAAATCCGAAAATCGGTCCGGGAGATCGTCAAGAGCTTTCCGGGAGAGTACTGGCAGAAGCTCGACCGGGAGCTCGGGTATCCCACCGAATTCGTATCGGCGTTGACGGAAGGCGGATGGCTCGCGGCCCTCATCCCTGAAGAGTACGGGGGAGGCGGGCTAGGCGTCCTGGAAGCGAGCTTGATCCTCGAAGAGATCAATCGCTCTCCCGCCAACTCCGCTGTCTGCCACGCGCAGATGTACGTGATGGGCACCCTCCTGCGCCACGGCTCGGAGGACCAGAAGAAGAACATTCTTCCTCGAATCGCGCGGGGAGAGGCCCGGCTCCAAGCGTTCGGAGTCACGGAGCCGGGCGCGGGCTCCGATACGACGAAGCTCCAGACCTTCGCGCGCAAAGTGGGGGACGACTACGTGGTGAACGGCCAGAAGGTCTGGATCTCGCGCACGGAGCATTCGGACTATCTCCTGCTTCTCGCGCGCACGACGCTTTTCGAAGAAGTCGCGAAGAAAACCGAAGGTCTCTCCGTTTTTCTCGTGGACCTGAAGGAGGCCATCGGAAACGGCATCACCGTTCGGCCCATCCGCACGATGATGAACCACCACTCGTGCGAGCTCTTCATCGACAATCTCCAGGTGCCCGCCTCGAACCTCGTAGGGGAAGAGGGGCAGGGGTTTCGATACATCCTCGACGGCATGAACGCGGAGCGAATCCTCATCGCCGCTGAGTGCATCGGTGACGCCCGGTTCTTCCTCGACCGGGCGAGCGCGTACGCCAAGGAGCGTGTGGTCTTTGGCCGTCCCATCGGGCAGAACCAGGGGATTCAGTTTCCGCTCGCTCTCGCCCACGCCCACACGGAGGCCGCGGACCTGGTGCGCTTCCGCGCCGCGGATGCGTTCGACCGCGGCGAGCCTTCGGGCGCGGACGCGAACCTCGCGAAGCTTCTCGCCGCGGACGCCTCGTGGGAAGCGGGAAACGCCGCCCTCCAGACTTTCGGCGGATTCGGATTCGCCGCCGAGTACGACATCGAACGAAAACTCCGGGAGACGCGGCTCTACCAGGTAGCGCCGGTCTCGACGAACTTGATTCTGACGTACATCGCGGAGCGGGTCCTTGGGCTTCCCCGGTCCTACTGAGATGCGTTTACTCGACGACGTCACCGTGGTCTCGGTGGAACAGGCAGTCGCCGGGCCGTTCGCAACCCGCCAGCTCGCGGATCTCGGCGCCCGGGTCATCAAAGTCGAGAGGCCGGGATCCGGCGACTTCGCCCGCTACTACGACGAGACCGTTCGCGGAATGTCGAGCCACTTCGTCTGGCTCAACCGCTCGAAGGAATCACTTACCCTGGACCTCAAGAGCGAGGAGGGAAAGCGTATCCTCGAAAGGCTCATCGACAAAGCTGACGTCTTCCTCTCGAACCTCGGCCCGGGGGCGCTCGAGCGGCTCGGGCTCGGGGCTCTTTCTCTCCGCGTCCGCTCTCCGCATCTCATCACCTGCGAGATCTCGGGCTATGGGCCGAGCGGTCCCTATCGAGACAAGAAAGCCTACGACCTCTTGATCCAGGCGGAATCGGGCCTGGTCGCAATCACCGGCACCGAAGCCTCGCCCGCGCGCGTCGGGATCTCGGTCGCGGACATCGCCGCGGGGATGTACGCCTATTGCGGTATCCTCCAGGCTCTCTTGAAGCGCCAGAAGACGGGTGAGGGAAGCGCTGTCGAAGTCACGCTTCTCGAGGCTCTTGGTGAATGGATGGGCTACCCGATGTACTACACCGGATACGGAGGAGTCGAGCCCCGCCGCGCGGGGACCCATCATGCGACCATCGCTCCCTACGGCGACGTGAAGACGGCCGACTCCGGGCTGGTCTACGTCGCCGTCCAGAACGATAGGGAGTGGCAGCGGTTCTGCGAGGTCGTTCTCTCTCGCGCGAACCTCGCGGAGGACTCCCGCTTCGGGACGAACGCCGCGAGGGTAGAGAACCGCGACGAGCTCTTCGAGATCGTCGACGCCGCATTCCTCGGTATGAGTACCGCGGAGGCTATCGAGCGACTCGTCGAGGCGGACATCGCCCACGGCCAGGTGAACTCCGTCCTGGACTTCGTCCGCCATCCGCAGCTTTCCGCGCGCGACCGCTTCCGGGAGGTCGACTCTCCGGTGGGGAAGCTCTCGACGCTGCTGCCACCGGCCAACGTCGAAGGCCTCGAAATCGTCTTGAGGGCGGTTCCCGGCGTGGGCGAGCACACGGGGAAGGTTCTCGCGGAGCTCGGCTATGGCCCGAACGACATCGAGCGCCTGAAGAAAGAAGGAGTGGTCTGATGGCGGTGAAAGAAGGCTGGACCGGCCGGCTCTACGAAGACTTCGAAGTCGGAGACGTCTACGAGCACCCGTTGGGGCGAACGGTCCTCTCCGTCGACAACAGCTGGTTCACGCTTCTTACTCAGAACACCAACCCCCTCCATTTCGACCACCACTACGCGTCCCAGACGGAGCTCGGAAAACCCCTCGTTGATTCGACGTTCACCCTGGCTCTCGTCACCGGGCAGTCCGTCACCGACCTTTCCCAGAACGCGATGGCGAATCTGGGATGGGACGAAGTTCGCCTTCCGAGTCCCGTCTTCGAGGGCGACACGATCTACTCGTGGAGCGAGGTGCTCTCGAAGCGCGAATCGAAATCGCGACCGAACGTGGGCATTGTCGAGGTGAAGACGGCGGGCTACAACCAGGACGGGGTCACCGTCATCGAGTTCAGGCGCACCTTCATGGTCTACAAGCGAGGCCACGCGCCCGCGAGGATCAGGCGTCCGGGTTACTGACGCGGCCAGCGAAGCTCGACCTCGTAGTCGTCGGCGCCGCCCTTCGTGTCCTCGATCTTGATGATGGCGGTGTAGTCGTTGCCCGCGTCCGGAGTCTGGATCAGCTCCACGCGTCCGCGTCCGTGGCGTTTCTCGACGGAAACGGGAACGTCGGAGCCGGGGAGGGGCTCAGTGAAGGTCGCGCCTTTCTCCCGGCTGGCCGAGCCTCCGGCGTCCGTCACCTTGTGGCGCTTTCCCTGGATCTCGATCTCGCAGCCGATGTCGACGCTCCCGCGCCAGCGGAACGTCGACTCGTAGACGTCGGTCTCCCGAAGGTCCTCGCGCGACCAGGAGAGCTCGAACTCGTATCGGTCATCTCCCGAGTGGTCCTGGTCGTCGACCCGCACCACGGCGGTGTACTGGTTCCTCTTGCTCGGCTGCTCCATGAGGCGCACGGAACCCCTCCCGTGGGTGACCTGAAGGGTCAGATCGACTTCCGCGAACGGAAGGGGGGCGCTGAACCGATGGTCCTGGCTCTGGATGGGCTTGGCGGCGACGTGCTCGACGCGGACCTGGCTTCCTTTAATGAAGATGTCGTCGATGCCGTCGACGTCTCCGCGCCAGCGGAAGTACTCGGTTTCCACGGGTAAGGCGAGGGCAGACAGAAGGATCGGGGTGACGATCGCGAGCTTCATGGCTCAACGTCTCCTTTCAGACAAGAATCTCGGGGTTTGTACATTAATTATACGGGACGAGTTGTAGAATCAGGTAATGGTGGTCGAAGTGAGCGCGGACGACCCAGTGCATCTAGGTCCTGTGGGGCGGAGCCGGAGCTTCCCCGTGGTGATGGGCTATTTCCGGAAACTCTCCGCGACCGGGACCACCTTGACCGAATCGATGGGAAGAACGAGCGCCTCGATCTCGCGGTCCTCGGCCAAAACCTCTTCCGATGCCCCCGAGGTCTGGTAGGTCACCGGACTCTTGCGGTTCTCTTTTACCGCCGCCGCCAGCTCCGCCGCGTTCGAGGCCACCATCGCCACTCGAAAATCCCAGCGGTCGAGGTGCTTCTTCACCGCGCGGTTCACGTCGTCGACGGTCATGGCCGCGAGCCGCTTCTCGATCTCGTCGATGTAGAAGTCCGTTCCGTAGAAGCTCGAGTCGAGCTGGTATCCGAGCCTTCGATCGAGACTCTGGACCCAGAGCTTGGAGTAGCTCGTCAGGTACTCGCGCATCGCCTGGAATTCCTCCGTCGTCATGCCTCGGTCGACGAGCCGCCGGAGGTAGAAAATCGCCCCTCTCAGCGCGAAATGGGCGTTCTCGGGCGCGACCGGACGGATCCAGATGCTGAAACTCTGCTGCCTCCGCGGGACGTTCGGCAGAGCGAACGTGCTCCCGCCATCCTGGTGGAAAGCCTCGATGTAGGAGTAGTCGCCGTAGTTCAGGCCGCGCTTTGCCCGAAGCTCGTTCATGAGGACCCCGTTGAACGTGCGGTGGTCGCCGAGGTAAGTGTTGGCCACGAGCAAGGGATAGAAATCCTCATCGCTACGGGTGATCTCGAGAGGGAAGCCCAGGCTGATGGCGGTCGACTCGGCCGTCGATTTCTCGACGACCACAACCGCGAGTCCCTTTCCCATCGGAGGCCTCGGGAGCGTTGGCGCCAGCGCTTTTCGCGAGGGCAAGGATTTGCGGAAATCCTCGACGACGCGGTCGGCGAATCCCTCCGGCAGATCCCCGGCAATTCCGATCTGGAGATTTTCGATCGTGTAGTGCTCCCGATAGAAGGCCTTCACGTCGTCGAGGGTGAGCGCCTCGACTCCAGCCACGGTTCCTTGCACCGGGTGCCTATAAGCTTGTCCGGCGTACAGCTCGTGCTCGAGCGATTTCTTCCCCAACTCCTCGTCGTCCGCGCTCGGAAGGGATTTCGTGAGGTAGTTGAGGAGGTCGTTCTTGTTGCGCTCGAAATCCTGAGGGTCGAACCGCGGTTTCTGAATCCGGTCGCGGAAAACCGCGTAGTACGGCTCGAGGTGATCCCGGTGCGCCTGCCCCACGAAGGTCGTGACTTCCTTCTCCGGCTGCGACGAGAAGGCGGCCGCCATGGGATAGAGGGCCTCCATCACTTCGGTCAATGAGAGCTCCTCGGTTCCGCCCTGGCTCAACATGAGCCCGGTGAGGGCGGCGAGACCTTCTTTACCCGGTGGATCGAGGGCCGAGCCGATGTGCAGAACGAAGCGAAAGCTGACGAGAGGGTTTCCCGGGCTCTGGAGGACTACAGGATCCCGATCGGCGCCGAGAGCGAGGACCGCGACGAGAGTCATCGCGTTCACTCCTGTCCTCCAACTCCCGGCGCCTGAGTGAGCGTGACCGAGGTGCGATTCTCGGTACGAAAGTATTTTTGCGCCAGTACGCGAACGTCGGCGGCGCTCACTCGGTCGTAGAGGGCGTAGACCCTATTCACTGTCGAAGGGTCGTTGGTAAGAGAGAGGTAATGGGCCATGGTGTTGGCGACGGAGTCGGCGGTATCCGTACGCAGGAGGAATTCGTACTTCATGTGGCTCTTGGTGGCTTCGAGCTTCTTCTCGTCGGGGAGCTCTCGGGCGATGCGCTCGACCTCGTCGAGGAGGGCCTTTCGGACGTCCTCGAGCTTCTCCGGCTCGCGCACCCTGGTGAGAATCGTGAAGAGCGGCGGGTCCGCCTGATCCGTCGCGCCGGCGCTCACGAAATCGACCCACTGCTTCTCGATGACCAGGCTCTGATAGATGGGCGAGGTCTCGCCGAAATGGACCTGCGAGAGAACGTCGAGCCCGGGCATGTCGACGAGCTCGGTGCTGAACGCGGGCGCTTTGTAGGCGATGGCGAGGAGGGGCAGTGTGGGCGCCGGCCACTGGACCGAGGCGTCGCGGGGCGCGCTCTGCGGGGGCTCCGGGGGTATTTCGACGACGTAGCCTCCGCGCTCCCAGTTTCGGTAGCGGCGCTCGACGAGAGCGGACAGCTCCTCCCAGTCGTAGTCGCCGACCACGAGGAGGGTGACGTACTCGGGGCGGTAGAAGCGACGGAAGAACTCGAGGCTGTAGTCGTACATTGCCGGCATCGCCTGGATGTCCTCGAGAAATCCGATGGTCATGTGCTTGTAGGGGTGGACGTCGTAGGCGGTTTGCTGGAGCTTCTCGTAGAGCCCCATGAAAGGATTGGCGGCGCTCTTGTTGTACTCGCCAAGAACCGCCCCCGCCTCCTTCTGAAACTGTTCTTTCGAATACTTCAAGCTCTGGAACCTGTCGGATTCGATCTCCACGATCTTCGGGAGCGAGCGTGAGCTCGCGAGGATGTGGTACACGGTGCGATCGACGCTGGTGTAGGCGTTGGAGTCGGCGCCCATGGCTCGAAGGACTTCGCTGTACTCGTCCTCGGGGTACGACTCCGTCCCGCGGAACATCATGTGCTCGAAGAAGTGGGCGAAGCCCGTCCGCCCCTTCTCGACCTCGTGGCGCGAGCCCACCCGCACGACGCTGTAGTAGGCGGCGAGACCCGGGCTGTCGAAACGCACCCCGACGAGCTTAAGCCCGTTTCCGAAGTCCTTGACGTCGATGGGGTAGGGGAAGACTTCCCGTCCCTGGGAGGAGGCGGCGAGGGCTTGCATCATGAGGAAGAACCCGATCCTTCGGATTGCTTTCATTCGTGGCATGTCGGGACCAGAATAGCCCACCCATGATCGAAACGGGCACCCTACGGCTGCGGCTGGTCGCGGGCACACCGGAGATCGCCCTGGCCGAGCTCGAGGATCGGCCGAAGTTCGGGCATCTCCTGCAGGCCGACGTCCCTTCGGAGTGGCCGCCCGAAACCCTTCGCGATGCCCTGCCTTTTTTTCTGGAGTTGTATCAGTCGCACCCGGACTGGGCCGGCTGGCTCGGGTGGTACGCGATTGCGATCACCGAGGGTAAGCCGGTTTTGTGCGGAAGCGTCGGCTTCAAGGGCCCGCCCAGCGAAGAGGGCATGGTCGAGATCGGGTACTCGCTTCTTCCCCGCTACCAGAGGGCCGGGCTCGCGACCGAGATGGTGGCCGGCCTGGTCGAATGGGCTTTTCGTGATTCGACAGTCGTGTCGATCGACGCGGAGACGTCACCCGACAATCTACCTTCTATTCGGGTGCTGGAGCGGAACGGCTTCGAGCCCGTGGGCGAGGGGATCGAGTCCGGATTCGTGCGCTACCGTCGGGCTCTCTGTGAGTAGTTTCATTGACGAGGGCGGTACGCCTGGTGTATGACTCCACCGGAGCGTGACTGGTACCTGCGGTCGTTCGCGCGTTTAGCCCTCGCCTTCAAATGAATGGGGAAGGAGGAGTCTCGTGATACCTGGAAGTTTCGACTACGTCCGGCCCAAGACCCTCTCCGAAGCGGTCTCGCTTCTCGGGAAGAATCCTGAGGCGAAGATCCTCGCCGGAGGGCACAGCCTCATACCGATGATGCGGTTCCGCATCGCCACTCCTCCGATGCTCATCGATATCAACCAGCTTTCGGAGCTCGTCTATATCAAGGAAGACGGGGACTGGCTCCGTATCGGAGCCATGACCCGGGAGGCGGACGTCGATCGCTCGGACATCGTGCGCAAGCGCTATCCGCTTCTCGCCGACACCGCGCGGGTCATCGCCGATCCTTTGGTTCGAAATCTCGCGACCATCGGAGGGAACATCGCCCACGCCGATCCCGCGAACGATCACCCCGCAACCATGCTCGCGTACGGCGCTCAAGTCATGGCGACCGGACCCGAGGGCGAACGGACCCTCGGAATCTCCGACTTCTTCCGCGGGGCCTTCGAGACGGCGCTCGTACCCGGTGAGATTCTGACCGAGCTCCGGATCCCCAGGGCCCAGCCCCGAAGCGGCGGCGCTTACTTCAAGCTCGAGAGAAAAGTGGGCGACTACGCGACCGCGGCGGTTGCCGTCCAGCTCGCCCTCGACGGGAGTGGCAAAGTCGCGTCGGCTGGAATCGGACTCACGAACGTGGGTCTCACCCCGATCTTCGCCAAGGCGGCTTCGGCGTCGTTGGAAGGGAAGAAACCCGACGAGGGCGCCATCGCCGAGGCGGCGGGGCTCGCGGCGGACGCGGCCGAGCCCATCGAGGACTACCGCGGCTCCGAGGAGTACAAACGCCATCTCGTCCGTACGCTGACGAATCGCGCTTTGGTCTCGGCGCTGAAGCGCGCGGAAGCCAATACAGCCAATTCAGGAGGTGCCGCGTGAGCTCCCACAAGATCTCCCTCAGGCTGAACGGGGAGTCCCACACGCGGGAGGTGGAATCCCGGCTTCTCCTCGTCCACTTGATCCGTGAGGACCTGAACCTCACCGGGACGCACATCGGCTGCGACACCACTTCCTGCGGCGCCTGCACCGTGATCATGAACGGGCGCCCGGTGAAGAGCTGCACGGTATTCGCGGTCCAGGCAGACGGCGCAGAGATCACCACGGTTGAAGGTCTCGCCCAGAACGGAAACCTTCACGCCATTCAAGAAGGCTTCATGGAGAAGCACGGCCTGCAGTGCGGCTACTGCACTCCGGGCATGATGATGACTTCCGTCGCGCTCCTGAAGGACAACCCGGACCCCACCGAGGAAGAGATCCGCTGGGGCATCTCCGGCAACCTCTGCCGCTGCACCGGGTACGTCAACATCGTGAAGGCCGTCCAGTACGCTGCGGAAAAGATGAAGGGAGAATCCAATGGTTGAATGTCGCGGGCTCGGACACTCCGTTCGCCGTAAGGAAGACCCTCGATTCATCCGCGGCAAGGGACACTACGTCGACGACATCAAGCTTCCGGGAATGCTGTACCTCGACATCGTGCGCAGTCCCTACGCCCACGCGAAGATCCTCAAGATCGATCCTTCGAAGGCCCTCGCGACCCCGGGCGTAGCCGCGGTGGTCACGGGGAAGGACCTCGAGAAGTACGGCCTCGCCTGGATGCCTACCTTGATGTCCGACAAACAGATGGTGCTTCCGATCGATACCGTGAAGTATCAGGCTCAAGAAGTCGCGGCGGTGGTGGCTACGAGCCGCTATGCCGCGGCCGACGGCGTCGCCGCGGTCGAAGTCGAGTACGACCCTCTTCCCGTGGTCGTCGATCCGTTCAAAGCCCTCGAGAAGGGCGCGACCAAAGTCCGCGACGACAAGGAATCGAACCACATCTGGCACTGGGAGACCGGAGACAAGGCGAAGACCGACAAGGCCTTCGAGGATGCCGAGGTCGTGGTGCAGCAGAAGCTTCACATTCCGCGCATCCACGTCGCCTCCATCGAGACCTGCGGCTGCGTCGCGAGCTGGGAACCGATCGAAGGTAAGCTCACGATGTACATGACGACCCAGGCGCCTCACGCGATCCGCACGGTGATCGCCCTCGTCGCGGGTCATCTCGGTCTCTCCGAGGAAAGGATCCGGGTCATCTCCCCCGACATCGGCGGCGGATTCGGCGGGAAGGTGCCGGTCTATCCTGGGTATGTCTGCGCCATCGCCGCGTCGGTCTTGACCGGGAAACCGGTGAAGTGGATCGAGGACCGTTCCGAGAACCTCCAGGCGGACTCCTTCGCCCGCGACTACCACATCGACGCGGCGCTCGCGGGGACGAAGGACGGCAGGCTGACCGCGCTCCGCATCAAAACCGTCGCCGATCACGGCTACACCGACGCCGCCGCGAACCCCTCGAAATACCCCGCGGGGCTCTTCCACGTGGCGACGGGCTCGTATGATTTCAAGAGCGCCCACATGGAGGTGGACGGGGTCTATACCAACAAGCCTCCGGGGGGCATCGCCTACCGCTGTTCTTTCCGAGTGACGGAGGCGGTGCACACCATCGAGCGCATGGCGGACATCATGGCCCACGAGATCGGCATGGATCCCGCCGAGTTCCGGATGAAGAACTTCATAGCGCCGGACAAGTTCCCCTACACCTCGGCTCTCGGCTGGGAGTACGACAGCGGGAATTACGGGAAGGCCCTTCGTCTCGCGATGGATATGGTGGGCTACGAGGATCTGCGCAAGGAGCAGAAGAAGAAGCGCGAGAAGGGCGAGCTCATGGGGATCGGGATCTCGTCGTTCACCGAGATCGTGGGGGCGGGACCTTCGAAGCAGTTCGACATCCTTGGAATCAAGATGTTCGACTCCTGCGAGATCCGCGTTCATCCCACGGGAAAGGCCATCGCGCGCTTCGGCACGAAATCCCAGGGCCAGGGCCACGAGACCACCTACGCTCAGATCCTCGCCGAGGAGCTCGGAATTCCGCCCGAGCACATCCAGGTCGAGGAGGGGGACACCGACACCGCTCCTTACGGTCTCGGCACCTACGCCTCTCGCAGCACTCCGGTTGCGGGGGCGGCCGCCGCACTCGCTGCCCGCAAAGTTCGTGACAAGGCGCGGAAGATCGCCGCTCACCTGCTCGAGGCGGCGGAAGAGGATCTCGAGTGGGAGCGCGGGAAGTTCTTCGTCAAGGGCTCTCCCGATCGAGCGAAGACCATCCAGGAGATCGCCTTCGCGGCCTATACCAACCATCCCCAGGGGATGGAAGCCGGCCTCGAAGCGGTGAGCTACTACGATCCGCCGAACCTCACGTTCCCCTTCGGCTCGTATATCGCGGTCGTCGACATCGACCGGGGGACGGGGCAGGTCCACATCCGGAGGTTCGTCGCCGTCGACGACTGCGGAGTCCGCATCAATCCGATGATCGTGGAGGGTCAAGTCCATGGAGGCCTCACCATGGGTATGGCGCCCGCGTTTCTCGAGGAGATCGCTTACGACGAGAACGGAAACATCCGCGGCGGCAACTTCATGGAGTACCTCCTGCCGACGGCGATGGAAACGCCGAATTGGGAGACGGGAGAGACGGTAACGCCGTCGCCGCACCATCCCATCGGGGCGAAGGGCGTCGGCGAGTCGGCGACGGTCGGCGCTCCGCCCGCCTTTGTGAACGCGGTGGTGGACGCGCTCGCCCACCTTGGCGTGCGGCACATGGAAATCCCGATGACGCCCGCCCGCGTCTGGCAGGTGCTGAAGGAGAAAGGCGTCGCCCTGGCCCGTTAAGCCGATTAAGAACGTCAAAGTGCAGGACATCCTCGAAGCGGCTCTCCGGCTGAAGAAAGCGGGAGAGCCGTTCGTTCTCGCGACCGTGGTGAGGGCGGAGAAACCGACGTCGGCCAAACCCGGCGCCAAGGCTTTGATCAAAGCCGACGGCGAGTGGATCGGCTGGATCGGGGGAAGCTGCTCGAGGCCCGCGGTCGAAGTGGAAGCGAAGAAAGTCCTCGCCTCGGGACAGCCGAAGATTCTTCAGCTCTCGTCGACCGACACCTGTGCCAGCGGAGGATCTCTGGACATCTATCTCGAGCCCCATCTGCCGAAGCCTCACCTCGTCGTGGTGGGACACCTCCCGGTCGCCGAGGCTCTGGTCGCTCTCGCGGCGCCGCTCGGGTTTCGGGTGACCGTAATGAGCCCGGAGGCGTCGCGCGACCAGTTCGCCGCCGCGGACGAGTTTCTCGACCGCATCGACTTCCGCGGACTCGCCCGGGCCGAGCGGTTCGTGGTCGTCGCGAGCCACGGGAACTACGACGAGGAAGGAATACGGGCGGCCCTCGACGACAGCGGCACCGACTACGTGGCCTTGGTCTCGAGCCGAAAGCGAGCGGAGGCCATGCTCTCGAGCCTCGGTCTTTCCGAAGACAAGAGGCGGCGGCTCAAGTTTCCCGCCGGCCTCGATATCGGCGCCGTGACCGCGGAGGAGATCGCGCTCAGCATCCTGGCGGAGATGGTGCAGGTGCGGCGAGCGCGCGCCCCGGTCGAGGTCGCGGAGTCAACCCTCGCCAAGGATCCGATCTGCGGAATGACGGTCGACGTCGCGACAGCCCGCCACGTTCTGGAGAGAGACGGCGCCAAGCACTATTTCTGCGGCGCCGGATGCAAGGAGAAGTTCGCCCATGCGATTTGAAGGGAAGGACACGATTCGCGCAAGCCGCTCCGAGGTCTGGGCGTTTCTGACCGACGCCGAATCCGTCGCGAAATGCACTCCTGGCATCGAGTCGATGGAAGTCCTCGAGCCCAACAAGAAGTTCCAGGCGTTGGGGGCGCTCGGCCTGGGGACGATAAAGATGAAGTTCAAGACGGTCATCGAGTGGACGGAGTTGAAGCCTGAGGAGACGGCGAAGATGAAGATGAGCGGCACGGCGCCCGGAAGCTCGATCGACGTCGTAAGCGAGGTGCAGCTCTCCGATGCGGCGAACGGCGCGACAGAGATCGCCTGGTGGGCGGACGTGACCGTGGTCGGCACGATCGCGAGCCTCGCCGCGCGCCTCATGAAGCCTGTGACGGCGAAGATGACCAACGACTTCTTCTCCTGCGTGAAGAAAAAGATCGAAGCATGAAATTTGGTCCTGTTCCACTGGACCAGGCCGAAGGCAGGATTCTCGGGCACAACGTCGCCGGCCCCGACGGGAAACGGCTTCTTCGGAAAGGAAAAGCTCTGCGTCGGGAAGACGTCGAGTCTCTCCGCGGGCTCGGCCGGAGCACGGTGTACGTCGCCGAGCTCGAACGCGGGGACGTCGACGAGAACACAGCGGCTCAGCGGATAGCGCAGGCCGCGCTCGGTCCGGGACTTCGTCTCTCGGGTGCCTCGACCGGGCGTGTGAACCTCGTCGCGACCGTTCTTGGAGTCTTCCGTTTTGCCGAGGAGCGCCTCCGCGCTGTCAACGCGAGCGAGGGCGTGACCGTCGCGTCTCTCGCGAGCCAGGCGGTGGTGCGGCCGGGCCAGACGGTCGCGACCGTCAAGGTGATTCCCTACGCCGTACGCGAGGACGAGGTCGGAAGGGGAGAGGCGGTCGCGCGGGAAGGAGGAGCTCTCCTTCGGGTGGACGCCCTTCTCCGCAGGCGCGTCGGGCTCGTTCTCACCGGCTCGCCCTCGGTTCAAGAGCAGCTCACCCTGAGCTTCACTCCGCTCGTGGAGCGGGTTTTAGCCCTCGGCTCCGACGTAGTGGAGCGGGCCTACGCGACCCTCGAGGACCAAAAGGGAGAGGAGGACCTCGCGAAAACTCTCCTCCGGCAGCGACGGCTCCCCGTCGACTTGATACTCCTCGCGGGTGAGACCGCGATCATGGACCGCCACGACATCACCCCCCGGGCCGTTGAGCGCGCGGGAGGGCACATCGTGAGCGTCGGAGCTCCCGTCGATCCCGGAAACCTCCTGATGCTCGCCTATATAGATGATGTACCGGTCCTGGGGGCGCCCGGTTGTGCCAGGAGCCGCAAGGTGAACGTCGTGGACTGGGTCCTCCCGCGGCTCCTCGTGGGCGATCGGCTGTCGCGCGAGGACATCATCGGTTTCGGCGCCGGCGGACTCCTGGAGGACGTACCCGAGAGGCCTTTGCCGCGAAGCAGGATCGACTGAATTAGAATGTCGAAAACGCTCACGCGCGCTCTCGCGGGCGCCTTCTGGCTTCCGCGCGGAATCGTTTTTCTCGTCTTCAACCCGTCGCTCTGGCCTCTGGTCCTTCTGCCGGCGCTTGTCGCGGGAATTCTTCTGGTGGGGGGGTTGGTCCTCGGTTTCTGGGCCGGCCCCTTCGTCGAAGAGCGTCTCGTCACAGGGGGGCCGCTCCCCTCGTGGCTCGAGCTCCTGCTGGGGATTCTGATCTGGATGGCCACGCTGAGTGCGGGGGCGGCGCTGGGATTCGGGCTCGCCCTTCTCCTCGTCTCGCCCATCCTCGAGAGGCTCTCCCGCCGAGTGGAGCGGATCGTGCGCGGCGCCGCCGGCGATCGCGGAAGCGGGCTCGCGTGGGAGGTCAAGGAGTCTCTCCGCGGCGCTTTCTATTTTCTCGCGGCCGCCCCCGGGATCCTTCTTCTTGCCTTCATTCCCATCATCGGCCCGCCGCTCGCCGTCCTCTGGGCGGGATTCGCTCTGGCGTTCCAGTTCAGCGACCCGCCGCTGACGCGTCGAGGTCTCGACTTCGGGCAGAAGCGGGCGTGGCACCGCCGCTACCGGCCCGAGGCGATCGGGTTCGGCATCGCGGGCTTCGTCGCACTCTTGATCCCTTTCGCGGATCTGCTGGTCGCGCCCGCGCTCTCCGCCGGGGCGACGCTCCTGGTGCTCGGCCTCGAGGACCGCGACGGGGAGGGGGAGTGGCGCGAGACGTACGCGAAGAGGTATCAATGACGCGGAGGAATCGAGCATGTCGACGGCACTCTTGCTCCTGGCTTTTCTAACGGCGCCCGCGGCTCCCCGGGCCGCTCCCCCGCCGGCTCTCCCGAATGACGTTCCCAGCCCGGCCTCGGCCTTCGGGTTCGAGCCCTGCGCCGAGCGCGAGCTCGCGACCTACGACGAGATCGCGGACTACTTCTGGAAGCTCGACGCCGCGAGCGACCGGATGAACCTCTACCAGATCGGCAAGAGCGCGGAGGAGCGGCCCATGCTCCTTGCGGTCATCAGCTCCGAAGAAAACCTGCGAAAGCTCGATCGGTACAAGGAGATTTCGAAGAGACTCGCTCTGGCGAAAGACCTCGGGGACGAGGAGGCGCGGGCGCTGGCGAAGGAGGGGAAGGCCGTAGTGTGGATCGACTTCGGTCTCCACTCGACGGAGCGCGCTCACGCCCAGACGGCGCCGCTCATGGCCTACAAAGCGGTGACCGAGGAGACGGAGGAGATGCGGCACATCCGCGACAACGTCCTTCTGGTCCTCATCCCCAACATCAACCCCGACGGAACGGCGCTGGTCGTGGACTGGTACAAGAAGGTGAAGGGGACTCCCTTCGAGGAGTCGAGCCCGCCGGAGCTCTATCAGAAGTACATCGGCCACGACAACAACCGCGACTACTACATGTTCAACCAGCCGGAGTCGAAGACCATCGCCCGGCAGCTCTACACCGAATACTTCCCCCAGATCATCTACAACCAGCATCAGGAAGCGCCGTTTCCCGCGCGCATCTTCGTTCCTCCTTTCGAGGATCCGATGAACCCCAACATCCCGCCTCTGGTGATGCGCGGGATCAATATGGTGGGAGAAGCCATGACCCGGCGCATGGACCAGGAGGAGAAGACGGGCGTCGTCTCGCGGCTCAGTTTCGACACCTGGTGGAACGGCGGCATGAGAACCACGCCGTACTTTCACAACATGGTGGGAATCCTGACGGAGACCGGGCATTCGTCGCCCATGACCGTCGACTACGATCCCGAGAAGTTCCCCAAGACCTTCGGGAACGGCGAGTCCACGAGCGAGCCCTCCACGTACTATCCGAACCCCTTCCGCGGCGGGACCTGGCGTTTCCGCGACAGCTGCGGCTACATGGTAACGGGGTCGATGGCGGTCCTCGAGATCGGGGCCGATAGAAAAGAGGAGTGGCTGTACGACATCTACCGCATGGGGCGGGACTCCATCGGGAAAGGAGCTTCCGAGACCTACGTAATCTCGGCCGAGCAGTGGGATCCGGGAACGGCGGCGAAGCTCGTGAACGTGCTGCGCTGGGGCGGCATCGAAGTCGAGCAGGCAACGGTGGGCTTCAGCACCGCCGGGAAGAGCTATCCCGCGGGGAGCTATCTCGTCCGGGGAGCTCAAGCGTTCCGGCCGCACCTCACCGATCTTCTGAATCCGCAGGTCTATCCCGACCGCCGGCTCTACCCCGACGGCCCTCCGGAGAAGCCGTACGACATCACGGGGTGGACGCTTCCGTTTCAAATGGGGGTGAAGGTCGAGAAGGTTCTGGAGAAAGTGACGGCGTCGACGAGTCCGGTGGATTGGGCGAAACCCGACCCGGCCACAATCGAGGGCCATGGTGGATGGGGATATGCGATCGATGCGCGATCGAACGACGCGTTCACGGCTGTCAATCGGCTCATGAAAGCAGGTGCTGCGATCTCGAGATCGCGGTCGGCGCTCGGAGACTGGCCTCCCGGAGCCTTCGTGGTGCAAACGGGAGAGGACCGAATCACCCTTGCGACACGGGACCTCGGGGTCCGCGTCCAGACGCTCGCGGAGGTGCCGGCGGACGTCGTTTCGCTCCGCACTCCGCGAATCGCGATGTATCACGGCTGGGGCGGGAACATCGACGAGGGCTGGACCCGATGGGTGCTCGAGCAATTCGAATTCCCCTACACCAGCATCTTCGACGACGAGCTGCGGGTAGGGGGCCTGCGCGCGCGTTTCGACGTGATCGTGCTTCCGGAAGCGAGTCTATCGCAGATGCTCGGAGGGCTCGACGCAGGAACGATGCCTCTCGAGTACACGGGGGGCATGACGCCGAAGGGTGTTTTCAACTTATTCGAGTTCACGTCGGAGGGTGGGACCCTGGTGGCGATGGACGGGGCGAGCGAGCTCCCGCTCGAGGCCTTCGGGATTCACGTAAGGAACGTCACCGCGAATCAATCCGAGTCGAAGTTCTTCATCCCGGGAACGATCCTGAAGATCCACGTAGACAACAAACACCCCGTCGCGTGGGGGATGCCCGAGGAGGCCGCGGCGTTCTTCGCCGAGAGCCCCGCGTTCGACGTGGGCCGAAGACCGACGAGGTTCGAGGAGCAGCGGGGGATCGAGCCCGGGATCCCCGAGGGTCATCACATCGTCGCCTCCTATCCCAAGGAGAACCTGCTCATGAGCGGGTGGCTCATGGGGGAGGGCGTCCTCAAGGAAAAGGCCGCGGTGGTCGAGGCCCCGGTCGGAAGCGGGCGGGTGATTCTGCTCGGGTTCCGGGTGCAGCACCGAGGCCAGGCGCACCAGACCTACAAGCT
>CAZKNR010000388.1:0-21924 GCA_964553925.1 uncultured Acidobacteriota bacterium | reverse complement strand
GTGCCCGACGTTGTCGGGCAGGATGATGAAGTAGCGCTCGGCGTCGAGCAACTGCCCCTTGCCGAACAGGCGGCCGGCATAGCCCTCAGACAGGAACCCGCGTCCGCTGCCGCCGGTGCCATGCAGGATCAAGACGCCGTTGCGGACGACGCCATCTCCGTCCTTGCGCGGCTGGCCGATGGTCCGATAGTGGAGCTTGATCTCGGGGGCCGTCTCGCCGCTGTCGAACCGAACATCGCGCGCGAGGAAGTCGCGCTCGACCGGCGCGGGATAGGCGGACTGAGCACCGGCCGGCCCGGCCAGTACCAGGAGCCACATGAGGCTGGATAGGATTCTCATCACGGAGTTACCTCGCGAGGACAACACGGAATCCGATGAAGGGACGACGCGCGCCCGGGTCGACTCCGCCACGGATGGCGGCACGGATGTTCTGGTCGGTGTCGCCGTACGACCCACCGCGCATCACAAAGAGCGCATCCGCATCGAGGTCGAGATTATCGTCCTTCGGATCGTACGGGTAAGGCCGATAGGGGCTTCGTGTCAGCTCCCACACGTTCCCGCTCATATCGGATAGGTCGAAGGGACACTCCGGACACGCAAAGCTGCCGACGGGCGTTGCGCCCGTGCCTCGGAAGTTCGCCCGCTCCTGCCGGGGTTCATCACCCCAGGGAAAGATCCGACCGTCGGTCCCCCTCGCCGCCTTCTCCCATTGCGCCTCAGTCGGCAGGGTCACGCGCCAGCCATCGCTGAGCAAGTGGCTCAGCTCCGGCGGAGTGTGCGGCCAATCCCGCAACGTCGTCTCGAGCCATCGGCAGTACGCCAGCGCGTCCGGCCACGAGACGAAGCCGACGGGGTGGTCGGGGTGAAGCCCCGCGGTCCTGGAAGAAGTCCCTCCGAGCGCCTGGACGTCGACGCGGAATGCCGTCGCTTCGACGAAGGCGCGGAACTGCGCGACCGTCACCTCGTATCGACCGATGTAGAAGACCGGGAGGTCCACCGTGCCCTGGGCGCTCGACGCTGACCATCGCTCGTTGTCGAAGGCGCGTGGATCGACCCTTGGATCGCTTCCCATCCGAAATGGACCGGCCGGAATCTCGGCGAATCCCAGAAGATCGCCGTCGGGTAGGAACCATGCGTCCGCACGGAACCCCGGAAGAGCAGTATTGTCAAATGCGAAGAGGGGAGCCGCCGCCGCCGCCGCGCCCTCCGGCCTTTGGGAATACAACCATCCCGTTACCGCGACGATGATGACTGCGATGACCGCTACCCCTCTGGCGTCACTCGGAGACGCCGGAGACTCGAGCGGGTCCTTTTCCGTTCTCACTCTGAGATCCTCCACTTGACTCGACACCCGCGGCTCTTTGGCACGCGAAGGTCCACCGATGCTCGCAGGCCCGAGAGTAGAGGTCCGGCTCCGGCATCTCCAATAGATTCGGGCCGCCCTCACGCAGCAACAACCGGAGGTCGAAGGCACGCGGGTTTGCCCGGCTGAGACTCTCCGGAGCCAGGAGGTTGACACAGCCCGCCTGGAACCGAAGCTCGCAGGCTCGCGAAAAGTAGCCCAGGGCCAGCTCGGAGTCCGCGGCCGTGAGCTCCCCCTCCCTGTAGTAACGGCCGAGCTCGTTACACGCCCATCCGGAATTGTCACCACAGTAAGTAGACTCGATAAGAACCAGGCGCTCGCACGCGTTCCGGCGGTCGTCGGCACACGCCTGCTCCCAGAATGGAACCGTGTCGCCACGGTGCGTCCCATCGGTCGCCCCGACACTTGCCATCACACCGAAGAACGCCGCCCAGACAGCCATGTGGGCCAGGTTCGCGCGGGCGGGTTCCCAGTTGAGGCTCAGACGAATCACCGCGGTGTCCGAAATCGTACGCACGAGACGATCGATCCCTCGAACGCTCAGGTTCAACAGTGGCACACAGAGAAGCTTGTCGTAGAACGTGGGAGCTCCCGCCGTCCCGAGAAGCGAATAGAGGACGAACACGCCGAGGCCGTACAGTACGCCAAAGAGGAGCTTGCCCGGCGGCGTTCGCGGCGAGGTCGACGGGTCGGTAACGAGCAGGTGCAGGCCGAGAAACACGGCGGTCGGAATCTCCGAATCGATGAAATAGGGCACCCCGGTCACCGCCGCGTAGAGGGCACTCGCACCGAACAGCACGGCCGCCGCGGACCCGGCGACCAGGGTGATCGAGAAGAAATACATGACGACCAGGCCGATCAAGAACAGAAACAGATAGATACTCGGCGCGAGACTGAGGGTCGTTGCGATGTCCTGGCCCCATGTGAGATCCGTCGTGTTCGTCGCGATCAACACCAGGGAGAAGAACGCCAGAGTGAAGGCGGACGGGTTGAAGATGTGGACCCGCCGGCCGTCGCGGTTCCAGCGAACGAATTCCTTCCCCAGGAACCCGACCGCGATCATCAGGAACTGGAGGTAAAACCAGTCGTCCCTGAACCACAGAAAGAGGTTGGTGCTGAAGATGATGGGGAACGGACCGAGGCCAAGAACGTAGGTCTCCCGGCGCGACCAGGCAAGCAGCATGTCGAAGGCGTACGCGAACAAAAGCTGCGCCACCAGGAGCCAGGCGTAGTCATAGACGGGCCGCCAGTAGTAACCCCAGTACGCGTACACCGACAGCTGGACCGCCGCCTGAACGTAGTGCTGCGGGCGCAGCTGGACCCGGAGGAAGCGACTGGAGGATTCGCCCTTGAGTTTGCCTCGCAGAAACAGAGCGGCCTGAAAGACGACCAGCACCATGGCCGCAGCCCAGAACGATCGGGTGACGACTGGGTTCTCCTGCACCCGAGGTACGAACGACATCATCGCGAGTGCGAGCGTGAAAGCGAGCGGTACCCAGAACGTGCGCCGCTCCGGTGTGGCGGAGCTCTGCTCCGTGGCTCGCTCGCCTCCCCGCTCCGCCGGACGACCGGCCTTCTTCCGGGGTTGGTTCGGGGGTCGTTGCCGTCGTCGAGATACCATCAATCCGGGTCCGTCGAGCTGCCTGGTTCTACAGCAGGGGAGGCTCCCGTGCAAATGACTCGTGCAGCTCCGATCCCATCTGTATCATGGTCTCAGGGCTTGAACGAAGGGGGCCGGCGTGCCAAACGAGTGGAAGGTCAACGCAGCAATCGAAAGCGAGCTCGAAAGAACCCTGCAGAATCTGGATGGCGATGGGTTCGAGATCCGCGAGATCTTTCCGATGCAGGAGTCGATGAAAACTCGTTTCGTCGTGGTCGGCCGTCGAGAGCTCCCGGAAGGACGAAGCCGGCGTCACTACCATGCTCAGGCCGTCTCGATCCGCTGCTCGAACGGATGCTATCTGCGGTGGCAGGGACTCGCTGACGCGCTCCACGCCGGCTCCCGCCATGTGGGTGCTCAGGAGACCTTTCTAATGGTTCGGCTCGAAGAACGCTACGGCGAGGAGGTTGCGGCATTCCGTGCGTCGACAGATCTCTGGGTGTCGATGCCGAATGAAGCCTTTTCCGGGCCAGCTACTTTATTTCGCCCCGACATCGGCAGCTGGCAGATGTTCTCGGTGCTGCCGCGGGACAATGGAAAGCTTGTCCTGCGCACGTTCCGTCTCGCCGACGGAAGCCACAAGTTTCTCGGTCTGGATGTCGAGGACCGCCTGGAAGCACAGACCGTTTCGATCGAGAAGGCCGAGACTTTCGTACTCGAGCTGATTCCCAGTGGGAAGACGGAGGATGTCGGCGTCACTCTCCATTTCTAGAGAGCTGGTCCACCCCTCTGTGCGGGGAGAACGACAACGACGTCCCCATCGCGGAGTCGGAACAGTTCCATATCGCGCTAAAGGACATGGGCGTGGACGCGGTTCTGGTTCGCTGCGCCTCTCGAGGGATATGGGTGGCGGTCAGCGCACCAGGTGAAAGCGCTCCTGGCGCCTCAGGATCCACTCCATGCTTCCTTCGGCGGTCATCGCCGCGTCCTCCTCCAGCGCGATGCGGACTTTCTGTCCGTCCCACTCCGGCACCGGTGTTTCGGCGTAGAGCTCGATGGAGTGCCACATGTTCGGGATGAGCAGGACGTCTCCCCGTCCGGGGACTCCCTCTTGACGATCCCAGAGGCCGATGAGCGGGCCGGCGCCGTGACCGTGATCTCCGATGGGATGGTTGTAGATCCGACCCTCGATCCCCTCCCGATGCATCTGGGTCAGGGAGTCGGCGAGCACCTTGTTGCCCGAGATCCCCGGCTTCATCTGGTCGGTGACGATGTCCTGGAGGCGGTTCGCGTTCGAGAGCGCTTTCTGGAGCCCGTCGGGGACCTGGGTCTCTCCTTCCCGAAGGACGTAGCCCATGTGCTGGGTGTCCGTCGCGAGTCCCATGGCAAAGATTCCGAAGTCGGTGTGCAGCACGTCCCCGCGCTCGATCGCCACTTCACCCTCGAGCTCTTTTCCCTTGCGCTGCACCTCGACCGACGGCTGGAACCAGGAGTCCATCGCCCGATCGTGCACTTGCTGGCGCAGCCACCAGACGACGTCGGTCGTGGTCGTCACACCGGGGGTAATCACTTCGCTCGAGAACGCGGTCGCAATGAGGCCGTGGACGACCTGCATCATCGTCACGTAATGAGGGAGCATCGAGGGAGTGCGGATGGCGAGGTAGTGGAGCGGCAGGAGCTCCGCGGGCACGAAACGCGACGTCCACTTCGGTCCGAGAGCCAACTCGAGGAGCTCTCGTTCGCCCGACGCGAGGCCGTCCGAGAAGGCATGCGTCCGGGAGACGTTGATGGCGATGGTCTCCGGCTTTCGCTCTTCGACGATCTGCCGGAGGAACCGCCACTGGACGTCCAGGTAGATCTCGCGCGAAGGGTCCTCCGGGTCGCGGACCGTCTGGTAGAGACCGCCCTGATCCCCGCCACCGAGGGCGAGGCGCTCGATTCCCTTCTCCGGTCCCCGGTCGAAAAAGACGAAGATGGAGCGCCTTCGCGCGGCGAAGCGGGTCGGCGACGTCAGAGCGCGAAACACCGGGTCCTCGGCGTACTCGCTCATCTGCACGATCCACATATCGACGTGGTTCTCGCGCATGAGCCGCGGCAGCACCGTCTCGAGCCTCTCCGCGAGCCACCCCTGGCGGGTTTCGGCCTGCTCCCGCAGGGAAGGAAGGCGGGGGATCTCCTGGGCGGCCGCGGACGAGGCGAAGAGAACCGATACCCATAGTGATTTCATGGGTCGGGATTATGCCATGACGACGAGTTTAGCTAGTTTTCGGGAAAGCTCAACGCGAGACGCACGCCACCGCTCTCCGTGGGCGCTACCTCGAGCCGGCCGCCGTGAAGCTCGGTAGCGTGTCTCGCAGCGAGGAGCCCTACCGCCGCCGATTCTCCGCCGGGACGATTCTCCCAATTGGGGTCGAACCACAGAGACCACGAAGACGTGGGCATCCGCACGGAATCCTCGGAGACGAGGAGAGTCGTCGCTTGCGTGCGAGAGTTTCCGGAGAGGCGCACGCGGAGCGTGGCGCCGCGGCTCTTTCTCAGGAGCGACACGACCGTCTCCACCGCGCCCGCGACGGCCATCGACAGGAGCTCGCGGTCGGCCCGAATGGAGCAGGGCGCCTCGATCGAGGAGTCGAGGACGATGGCGAGGAACCCTCGTTCTTCCTCGGACTCCGAGAGCACGTCGCTCAAGAGAGCACCGAAGTCGAGCGGCCGGCGGACGAGCGGGCGGTCGCCGCTCAGGAGACGCAGTCCCTGGAGGAGCCGCGAAGCCCTCACGGCTTCCGAGCGGATGAGTCCAAGCGCGACCTGGTCGCGAAGCGAGTTCTCCGGTTTCTCGAGAAGCCCGAGGGCGGAGAGGATGGCATTGAGGCTTCCTTCGATGGTGGACGCCGACGATGCGCTCAGGACCGGCCTCGAGGAGGACGAGGGAGCCGAGGCCGGTCGCGCCGCGACGCGGTTCGCGGCTTCCGCGAGCCGGCGAGCCTCGATCTCATCGACCTCGAGAACCAGGCACGGAACTTCACTCAGCCCGGCGGCGGCCGCGGCCGCGAGCCGTTTCGCCCCGGACAAGAGCTCGTAGCGGCCTCGATCTCTTCGCACCAGGAGGGGCTGCAGAACTCCGAACTCCTGGATGGAGTCCACGAGTCCCTCCAGACCCTCGGCGGCATTCGGCGAAGAGTTTTCGATCCTGCTCACCGGCACGAGCCTGAGCTGCGGCACCCGGCCGGCGGCGATGAGCTCGTCGACGTAGTGTTCGTGCCGCATGCGGTAGTCGGGGGGGAGGCCTTCTCGTGGAAAGGAAAGATCGGGGCCGGTCATCGACTCCGGCTCGAAGAAGGGCCCGTCCTCGGGCTTAGTGCGTTCTATCTCGGACAAGCTCTTCCCGCCTCGCTTCAAAAAACGCACCATTGTACTCACCACGGAGTCTTTGTCGAGGAGAATCTTCGCACTCTTGCGGCCGGACACTCTTCTGTCAAGCACCAACGAGGCGACTCACATGTAAAAAAGATGAGACCGATTCAAGGCTTCTAGAGACGACGTCACTCGCGCTCGAGCGTTCAAACGTGGTACGATTCTAAATCGTAGCCGCGCCGGGGCACTCGGGCCCCTCACGAGCCTGCGAGCCTGTGAGGAGAATCGAATGACGCCCCACGTGGAATACCTGGGATTCAAGGCTCACAAGTCGACTCGTGAGTACGCGCTGCGCGTGCGGAAGGTCGGCGCCGACGCGCGCGACTTCACGATCGTGATCGACAACGCCGCATTTCTCTCGAATCGCGTCCGCTATCAGGACGCTCCGGAAATCTGTTTTCTGAAACTCCAGCGTGAGCTGGGCACCTGCGCCGAGGGGAGAGAGCCCGCGAAGACTCTCAAAGTGTCGGACGCGGACCTCGAAGAATACCGCGTCGCGCATAGCCCGAAGCCGAAACTACACGGACTGCCCCGGGTGGCGCACTAAAGCGTCAGGCGCGAGCCTAACCAACCCTACCCGCCGGAGCCTACCAACGGGGTTCGCCGCGGCGACCGCCGCCGCCACCACCACCACCACCACCACGGCCGCCACCGCCGCCTCTGCCGCCACCGCCACCACCACCGCCGCCGCCGCCGTAGCCGCCGGAGCTCTTGGGCTTGGGCCGCGCCTCGTTGACCGTGAGGTTGCGGCCGCCGAGCTCTTTGTCATTGAGCTGCTGGATGGCTTTCTGAGCGTCTTCCTCGGTGGTCATCTCCACGAAGCCGAAGCCCCGCGCGCGGCCGGTGGCGCCGTCCCGCATGATTGCGACGGACTCGACCGGGCCCACCTGCGAGAAGAGCTGCTCGAGATCTTGCTCACCGGTGTCATAAGGAAGATTGCCCACGTACAGTTTCTTTCCCACTTCGTCTCCTTAGAAGGCGGGTTCACGGACTTCGCGATCATGCTAGCACGATTCCGCTGGCGTGGCTCGCTTCAAATCGTGACTTTGAAGGTGCCGCGCAGCAGGAACGCAAAGGCAATCGAGATCGCGAAGTAGACGATCATCCAGTGGAGCTCGATGCCGAAGACGTCGACCTCGGCCTCAGGATAGGTGACGGCGATGGACTCGAAAGCACCCGCGGGAATCGGAGGCTCGGCGGGATAGAGGAGCTCGTCGAGGAAGCCCCGAACCCTAATAGGCGAGCGGCGGACGATTGAATCGGCCCCGTCCATTACCCGCACCGATTTAGTCACCGATTCGCTCCCGTTCACGATGTGGAGCTCGTAGTCGCCCGCGGCTCGGGGCTCGATGCGCCACGAGATCTCCCGCAGAGACGGAATCCAGATCGGAGGCTCCTGGACTTCGAGCCCGGGGCCCGAGGCTTCGAGTCGAATGGCGGGCTTCGAGCCGCTCTCGTCGAGGGCAGAAAGGGTGGCCTTGACCAAGGCCGGGCGCCCAACGCGAAGACTCTCGTAGCCGTAGTGAAACTGGAGCTGCGCGATCAAGAGCACCAGCGGCGGGAGGGTCCAGACCATGGGCACGGTCGAGTAGCGAAGATACGTCAGATTGTGACGGAGGATCTCTAGCTGCGCTCGGAAGATCGTTCGGAAATCGTCGTTGAACAGCCGAATCTCGAAGAGGCAGGCGTGAATCTTTCGTTTGACCGCCTCGAGCGCCTTCTGGTTCGACGTCTTCTTGAAGACGACGAGGAGCAGAATCGAGGTCAGGAGAGAGACGACGGTAAGCCCGATGAGAGGGTGGAGTCCTCGAAAGGGGAAGAGAATCCCGTCGACGAGCCAGCGAAGGAGCGCGTTCAGGATCGACATCGACTCAGGAGATGTAGCCCAGGCCCTTCAAGCGCTTCTTGATCTCTTCTTCCGAGCCCGCGTCCTCGAGCTTCGCGAGCTCCTTCTCGAGAGCGTGGGTGATGAACTCCTCGACCGAGGAGTAGCCCGCGATGTCGGAGTACTTCTTCACCCGGGCCAGCAGGTCTTTGTCCAGCTTGATTCTTCCGCCACCGAACATTCAGTCTTCCTTTTCCCGAGGTTGAATCGGCTCGTCGATACCGAACTCCAGAAGCACCGACTGCGCCAGGTCCTGGAGCCTTGGAGCGGGCTTCTCGAGGGGGCGATTCGTCAGCAGGATTCCGGGAACGGTCTCGTGATCCATCAAGTGGTCGCCGCTCCACTCGTCGACGTTGTCGGTAAGGACTTCCTTTCCCACCCCGCCCAGCGCCGAGTGGCTCGAGATCCTCGTCCCCTTGGCAGTGCCCACGATGATGTCGGGTCCGATCTCGAGGTGGCCGCGGTCCTCGTAGGCGTCCTCGCGCTGATACGCTTTGGTCACGACCGGACCACCGGTCTTGGGGTCGACCTCCGCGAGGAGCGCCGCGGCGATCTCGTCCATGAGCGCCTTGCGCTTCTCCTGGGGCACGATCCCGTCTTTCTCCCGGCCCTTCAGATTGATGTACAGGCCGTTGAGCCCGGCGCCGTAGGCGCGAGTGCGTCCCCGGTCGACGTTCATGAACAGTTGCAGATCCTCTTGCATCCCGGGGTCCTTCACCACCAGATAGCCCTTCTGTTTCAGCCAGGCGTTCAGATGGAACGCTCGCCTCCACGAGGCGAAGCCGTGATCCGACATGACGACGAGTGTATCGCCGGCCGAAAGTCGCTCGAGGGCTTGTCCGACGACGGCGTCGAGCCCGACGTAGAGCTCTTCGATGAGGCCCGCGTATTTCGGATCGACTTCGGGATCGTAGGCCGGGTGCTCCGGATCGAGCACTTTCCACATGACGTGGCTTATCTGGTCCACGTTACCGAGATAAAAGAACAGGAGCCCGTCCTCAAAGCGGTCGAGAACGTACGGGAACTGATCCGCGAACTCCTTCCCCGCGATGTGCGCCTGGGTCAGGAACTCCTCGGTCGTCATGACGCCGCTCTCGTGCACTTTGGTGTCTTCGGGCATTCCCTGGACGTAGAAGCGCCCTAAGGTCTTCGCAAGCTCCGTCGCGTAGTCCTCGGGTGTCGAGATCGGAAACGCGGGCGCCATGGGATCGATCTGGACCGGGGAAGCGTAGAGCTCGAAATCGGGCCGCACGGACCTCAAGTAGAAGCGCACCATTCCGCCCAGGGTCTGCGTCGGGATCATGGAGAACTCCACCGGCACCCATCCGCTCCACTCGCCCTCTCGCAGGAGGACCTCTTCGCTGCCGGCGACGATCTTCGCCACCGGGTCCACGGGATCGAGGTACACGGTGAAGTCCGATGCGAGCCTCTCGGTCTCGATGAGGAAAGGGTTGTTGGGACCGTAGAGCTTCGCTTCGACGACGCCGTCGTAGATGTCCACTTCGTATACAGCGCCGCCGGCGATGTTCTCTCCCGCGAAGGCGAAGAGCTTCGAGGTATAGAACGAGAACACGCCGTAGTCTCCGCGCAGATCGGGGGTACCCATTCCCGAGAGCTCGCGAGTCGCGGTTCCCGAGGGGGGGTAGTTCGCGGGCATACGGATGACGGTGGTCTCGATGCCATGGTTCTCGAGGACCTCCCAGAACGCGCGGCCCCGTCTCAAGAGCTCGAACGATCCTCCGCTGAGAGGAAACTGATACTTTCCGATCTCGAGCGTGGTTCCTCCTGCGGCGACTTTGCCCATCGAGAAAACGGGAACCAACGTCTCCGGGTCGCGGTGCAGGAAGTCGAAGATGCCGTGGCCGCCGGAATCCATTCCGGTGATGAAGTTCGACCAGGCGACGGGGCTCTGGGGAGGGATCGAGGTCTCGAGCGGTCCGAAGCTTCCCGCTCTGGCCGCGCGCGAGAAGTTGGGAAGCTTGCCTTCCTCCATTAGCTTCTTCGTGTACCCGTAGTCGAGACCGTCGAAACCGAGGATGATGACGCGCTTTCCGGGGGCGGCTCCGCCGCCGTCGCCGCGGGCGCAGCCGCACCCGAGAGCCGCGATCAGAAGGAGCGCGAAGCGGACCCTCATCGATTTGCCTGGAACGTCTCCCGGGTGAAGAGAGGCTTTCCCTCCATGTATTTCGGAGGGGAGACCCCGAACATCGTGAGGACGCTCGGGGCGATGTCGACGAGCGACGGGCTCTCCGACCGAACGGCGTAGTTGCAGAACAGAACCCCCGGCACGAGCGGCGGGTCGACGCAGTGGTCGCCGCTCCAGGCCTTCACGTTGTCCTCGAAGACCGGCCCCGACACCATTCCCGTGGCGCAGTCCCAGGAGATCCGATAGCCGCTCGCGTAGCCGATGATGAAATCGGGGGCGTTCTCTTGATAGGGGCCTTCGTAGATCGCGGCGGTGTCGTAGACCTCCTGGATCCCCACGAGCCCCCGCTGTTCGTCGACGAGCCCCCTCATCCGGGAAATGATCTCTTTCTTGACCGCCTGCGCTTCCGCCCCGGGCTTGACGATTCCGTTCGCCTCTCGCCCCTCGAGGTTGAGGAACATCCCCGTCAA
Source organism: uncultured Acidobacteriota bacterium (assembly GCA_964553925.1). GTDB lineage: Bacteria > Acidobacteriota > Vicinamibacteria > Marinacidobacterales > SMYC01 > DAISKN01. The sequence goes on along the minus strand of CAZKNR010000388.1, from coordinate 11,049 downwards.
GCCGAGGGAATAGGCCTTCGTGCGGCTCCAGTCCACGTCCTTGAGCCACTCCGCGCTTCCGTCGGCGCCGTCCTTGAGCTTGAGAAACCCCTCGTTGAGAAGCCACCCGTTCAAATTCACGCCGCGCTGAAACGAGTTGAAGCCGTGGTCGGAGAGCACCATGAGGACGTCGCCGGGCTTCATCCGCGCCATCACCTTGCCCACGAGGGCGTCGTCGTGCTTGTAGATCTCTTCGATGGCCTTTCGGTGCTCGGAGCTCAAGGTGCCCTTCCCGTTGTTGGCCGGGTGATTCTCCTCGAGGTAGCGCCAGAACATGTGCTGGATGCGATCGGTGGCGTCGAACACGCAGACCAGGGCTCCCTTCCGGAGCCGATCGAGAGCGGCGAAGAACATGTCCTGCCGCTCCTTGTCGATGTCGTAGGTCTGCTTCAGGAACGTGGCGTCGTCGATGACGCCCTCGTTGAGCGCCCAGGTGTCTTCCGCGAGCCCGAGCGTGCAGAAGTGGCCGATCTTCTTCGCCAGGTAGGTCGCGTAGTAGGACGGGTGCGAAATGGGCATCGCCGGCTTATCGGGATCGAGGTTGAGCGGGGTGACGTAGAGCGAGAAGTGCTCGCCCATCTCGGTCACCATCATCCGGCAGAGCCCCGAGACTTTGATCGCGGGAGCGGCTTTGAACGAAAGAGGGATCCAGTCGCTGAGCGTTCTCGGCTCGAGCTCGACGCTCTCTCCGTCGATCGACACCCGGGCTCTCTTCTTCCCGCGGTCGAGGTCGATGGTCATCGGGATCTCGAGCGGCGGATGGCCGTCGCGGAAGAGGTTCTCCGGACCCTGGAGCCGGGTCTCCATGCGATCGCCGTTGCGGGGAAGCTCGACGCGGATTCCTCCCTCCTTGAAGCGCTTTTCCGCGGGCCTTGTGGTGTAGAGGAGAAACGTTCCCTGAGTTCCCAGAAGATCGGGAACGCACATTGCCGAGAGCTGCGCCCCTTTGAACTTGTCGGGCGGGAAAGTAATCGGGACCCGGAGGACCGTGCTCCAGACGTCGTTTTCTCCGAGGATCGACCAGAACGGCTTCGATTTGCGCAGGAGCCGAACCTCGGGCTTTCCCAGGGGAATTCGGTAGGGGCCGATCTTGAGCGAGCGATCGACACTTCCGATGTGCGTCGACGATAGCAGCGGAAGGTAGGTCTTCCGATCCCGGTCGAGGAAGTCGAAGATGTTGTGTCGCGCCGGGTTGGTGCCGGTGGCGAAAGACGACCAGGCTACCGGGGAGATCGAGGGGTAGCTCGTCTCGAGCTCGAGGTAGGCGCCCATCTTCGCGAGCTTCTCGAAGTTGGGGAGGAGCCCTTTCTTCATGAACTTCTCGGTGAGCTTCGGGTCCTGTCCGTCGAAGCCCACGATGATCACGCGGCGGACCCAGGGCTTCGCCCGAGAGCGCTGTCGGAAGAAGCGCCAGGCCATTCGAAACGGCCAGATGAGGAGGGACAGGATGGCGATGATGATGGTGGTGAAGACCACCAGAAACGACGACACAAGCGCGAATCCGGCTCCCGGTCCGATGTAGGCGAACGCGGGCTGCGGGGCGAGCAACAGAGCCAGCGCGGCTGCGAACAGGACTAGTCCAAAGGCGTTTCGGGCTCGCATGGGTGCCATCTGTGGGCGCGTAGTGTAGCATGTGCGCCGATGAAGAAGCTCTATCGGCGACTCCGGTACGGCGAGCCCGTCATCGTGGTCTCCGGTCTTCCGCGGTCGGGGACTTCGATGGCCATGCAGATGCTGGCCGCGGCCGGAGTTCCCGTCGTGACCGACGGCATCCGCCAGGCGGGCGAGGACAACCCCAAGGGCTATTTCGAGGACGAGCGGGTCAAGGACCTCCATAAGGAGAACGAGGACCGCGGCTGGATTCGAAACGCCCGAGGAAAGGCCGTCAAGATCATCTCGTTCCTGCTGAAGGACCTCCCCGAGAACAACAACTACAAAGTCATCTTCATGAAGCGCGCGCTTCCCGAGGTCCTCGCATCCCAGAAGAAGATGCTCGAGCGGAGAAACGAGGTGGACGAATCCGGCGACGAGCGCATGCTCGAGCTCTGGGAGAACCACCTCTGGCGGGTGAAATACCTCCTGAAGCACGCCGACCATTTCGAGTCGCTCGAGATCGCCTACTCGAGCGCGATCGGCGATCCGCTTCGCGAGGCCCGTCGAATCCGCGACTTCCTCGAGCTAAAAGCGGACCCGGAAACAATGGCCAGAGCCGTGGACGAAAAGCTATACCGCAATCGCACTTGAGGAAGACAATACAAGGGGGATAAGGGGATAAGAGGACAAATTTCTGATCTCCCTATCCTCCTCCTATCTCCACATCCCCCTTTCTTCCGGCGTCAGGCGCCGATGTAGCCTAGCTTCTCGAGATGGAGGACGATCTGCTGCGCCGCCTGCTCCGGGCTGGTGTCGGCCGTGTCGATCGTGATCTCGGCGTCCTTCGGCTCCTCGTACGGATCGGAGATGCCGGTGAACTCCTTGATGATGCCCTGGCGGGCCTTGGCGTACATCCCCTTCCGGTCGCGCCCCTCGCAGACGTCGAGAGGTGTGGCCAGATGGATCAGGATGAAGCCGCCCCCGGGCTCGATCATCGCCCGGACTTCCTTTCGCACGGAATCGTAGGGCGCGATGGGAGCGCAGACGGCGATGCCGCCGTTCTTGGTGATCTCGGACGCGACGAACCCGATGCGGCGGATATTGATGTCGCGGTGCTCCTTCGAGAACCCGAGCTCGGAGGAAAGGTGCTTGCGGACGATGTCGCCGTCGAGAAGGGTGACGGGCCTCCCGCCGCGCTCGAGGAGCTTGACCAGGAGCACGTTCGCGATCGTTGATTTCCCCGCCCCCGAAAGGCCGGTGAAGAACAGCGTGAAGCCCTGGTCCTTTCTCGGCGGATGCGTCCGGCGAAGCTCCTGGACGACGTCCGGGAACGTGAACCATTCGGGAATGTCGCGCCCCTCGGCAAGCCGCTGGCGCAGCTCCGTTCCGGAGATGTTCAAAACGCGCGTGTCCTTGGGAACCTCGTCCTCGGGGAAGTAGGTATCGCGCTCCTCGACGTAGACCATCATTTGAAACGGCACCATGGTGACCCCGAGCTCTCCTTCGTGCTTTTTCAGGAGCTCCTGGGCGTCGTAGGGACCGTAAAAGGGTTTACCCTTCGAGTCCGCTCCGGGGCCGGCGTGGTCGCGCCCTACGATCAGATGAGTGCAGCCGTAGTTTCGCCGGATGATGGCGTGCCAGACGGCTTCTCGCGGACCCCCCATCCTCATCGCCAGCGGCAACAGTGAGAGCTTCGCCGTGTCCCGCGGATAGTTGGCGGAGATCGCCTGATAGCATCGCACTCTCGTGTAGTGATCCAGGTCTCCGGGCTTGGTCATCCCCACGACGGGGTGGATCAATAAGTTCGCCTCTACCTGCCGCGCCGCTCGGAGCGTCAGCTCGTGATGGGCGCGGTGCATCGGGTTTCGCGTCTGGAAGGCGACAACGCGTCTCCATCCCAGGCGGGTGAACTCCTCGCGGAGCCGGGCCGGCGTGTCCCGGAGCGAGCGGAAATCGTAGTGGGACGGGAGCTGCAGACCTTCGAGCCGCCCCCCGACATAGTAGGGATTCGAGCGATTCACGGTGTAGGCGACTCCGGGATGCTCGAGGCTGTCGGTGCCGAAGACCGCTTTCGCTTCCGCCTCGCGATCGGGCTGAAAGACCTCCTCGACGCGGAGGGCGGCGAGCATGACTCCTTCCGGGTCCCGCAGGGCGAGGGTCGACCCGTCCCTCAGGTCTCTCGCCAGCGATTCCGGCACGTCGAGGGTGATGGGGATGGGCCAGAGCGTCTTGTCGGCGAGCCTCATGCCGGCGACGACGCCGTCGAAGTCGGCCTTTCCCATGAATCCTGTCAAGGGAGAGAAGCCGCCGTTGAGGAGGAGCTCCAGGTCGCAGAGCTGGCGGGGCGTGAGGTCCCACGAGGGCCAGTCCCGGGATGCCGCCCTCAGCTCGACTTGCCGCTCGGAGGAAACGATGAGGTCCTTGAGGGTTCCCCCATGAGGTGTGATGAGATGCGTAAACGTGTTGGACATAACGGCGACGATTATAGCTCAGGCCTTGTCGTCGATGTCCGCCGCGAGCTCCCGGAATTGAAAGATGTAACGCGAAATTCTCTCGCGGCTCTCGCCCTCGAATTCAAGAAACGAGAGTCCGGCGCCCCGCTTGGCGTCCGGCCCTTCGGAGCGAAGCCAGGCGACGCTGCAAGATATGCGGCAAGCCCCCAGCTCCCAGGGGAGCTCGAACTCGAGCTCCCCTGGGAGCGAGCTCGACGAGGGAAGCGATTCGGCGTGGAAAAAGGTCCCGCCTTCACTGAGGTTGGTGAGGAATCCGTCGTAAGTCTGGTCCCGCATCCGGAGCCGTCCCTTGATGATGACCGGCCCGTAGCGTTCGTGCTTGCGCTTGTCCGCGCGCTCGCGGTCGGCGGCGGTCGGCGTCGGCACCGGATGGACCTCCATCTCTTCGTCCATCGCCTTCTCCAGCACCAGGAGCAAGTCGCCGGTGTCGAGGGCGCCTGCGGCGTAGAACGACTTGATGGAAAGCCCTTGGAGCTCGGTAACGGGGTCGTCTTTCTTCACGAAGCGGTAGTCGCCCTCCGTCATGTTGAAGAGCTCGCGGAGCGCCGCCAGGATCTGGATCCGCCGATAGGTGAGCCGGTGCCGCTCGTCTTCCTCCTTGGCCGCCTTGACGAGGAGCGGGAGAGCCCCAGGCGAGTAGGCGCAAACGATGTTGCCGCCTTCGAAGATCAGCAGTCCCTTGGTCGTAGTCCCCTTTACCGAGAGGACTCCGCTTTGCTGCGAGTAGGCGACGATCTGAATGACATCCAGAAGAGGGCGGCTTTCCAATCGTCCGGTATAGGGCATCGGGAGGGACCTGGGATCCATGTTACCGAAATTTGGACCCGGTGCGGGAGAATTCCCCCAACCCACATTTCAGGGCTTGGCGCGGGGGACGGTAGTTCCTGGATCGGGCCGCGTATGTGCTATGGCGGCGATCCCCAGGGCGACGACTCCGAGCGCCAGGGCGGCGCCAAAGAGCATCGCCGGAGCAAGAAGACGCCGGCGGGCGAGAACGGGAGCCAGAGACTTGGGGGGGGCGGGGACGGGTCGCGCGGCCGCCAGCCGGACGAGGGCGTCTCCCAGGTAGGGAGGGTTGAAGTTGAAGGCGGCGATCGGGATCTGATGATGATTCCGATGGTGCTCGATCTGGCAGGCGCGGATGGAGGCCACGAAGGGAACTCTAGCGAGCGCCCGATCGACGGCGTTGTCCTCGAGGTGAGTCAGCCAATGGCTGATCTCGAACGCGAGGTAATGGAAAAGGCACGCGGACAAGAACGCGAGCGCCGCATCGATGGGGAGAAGCGCAGTCACGAGAACGTAGTGGCCGGCGAGGAGAACGGGGAAGATCCAGAAGCGGCCCGAGATATGCTCGAGGTCCGCCGGGTTCGCGGTCCGGAAGTTTCCGCCGTAGAAGATGCGATGGTGCTCGATGTGGTTGAGGCGGACGTGCCTCAGGAGAGGCAGTCCCTGGTGCATCGGAAACCGGTGCACCCAGTACTCGAAGAGATTCGTATAGACAATGCCGGCGAGGAACCAGAGCAAAAGCTCGGGCCTCAGGGGGCTCAGATCGTCAAAGCGCAGCGCAGCTAAAGCGATGAACGCGATCGTAGCCGCGCCCGTCGTGCACAGAATGGGACCGTGTCGACGAACCATGTCGTCCCCCCCGCAGCGGCACCAAAATGACTGGTTGATCCTATATTGCGAAATTCTGCGGGGAAACGCAATAGCCGACGGAAGAAAATTTGCCTCAGGCGCCCGTTCGTTTCTTCGGCTCCCGCCCGACGAGTTGCAGGAACCCCTTGTCTTTGAGGCGCCTCACCATCTTCATGAGCGCGGGGGCGGGCAGGTTCGTGGCGTCGCGAATCGAGCCGAGGGTGCGGGAACCGTCGATTCGCGAAAGGAGATCCCATTCCTGGGCGGTGAGCTCGAAGGGCTCTCCCGCGAGGCTCGCGTCCCCCCTTCGGGGAATGAGCTCGAGAGCCTCCTCGCGCTGGTCTGGGGTTTCGTCCAATCGCAGGACGCCGACCGTCAGCAAGCTGTAGACGACCCGGCCGGCCTCGAAGATATCGGTCTTGAGCTCGTCCACGATCTCGCGAATCGTTCGGCGGCCGTCCACGAGACAGAGGACCACCCAGTCCGAGCTCGTCAGGCGGATCGATTCGGACGAAAGCGGAATCCATTTCGGAATCAGGTCGAAGCTCTTGACCTTGGAGGAGATAGTGCTCCAGGCGTCGCTGCGGCGGCTGGCCTCCACGAGCAGGCTCCGGGTGGACGTGAGAATCGTCTTTTCTTCTCCCGCGTCGGTATCCTGGAAATCGAGTTTCCCGCTCTTCCAAAGGGCGAGCTCGTAGAAAGCTTCCGAGCCCTTTTCCTCTCCCAACGACGCGTGGATGACGGCGCCCTCATGGATATGCACCGAGCCGCTCCGGTCGCCATTCGTGACAAGAGCGACGCCGTTTTTTCCATGAGCGAGGACGAGCCTTATCGCCTCGGGGAACGGAACGCGCGACAACGAGAGCGAAACGGCGACATCCGGCTCAGCGCTCTCGTCGTTTTCAGCTGGTCCAATGGGTCCAGTTGACCCGGCCGGCGCCGGCGACTCGGACTCGGAAATCTCTTCGGGGGCGGGGCCGGCGGCGAGACTCGCGTAGCGCTTCGTGCGCTTGAGTACGAGATCGATCCGGGTGCGGAGCTCGTCCGGCTCCACCGTCTTCACGACGTAGTCGTCGGCGCCGTGGCGAAAGCCGCGAATCCGGTGGGGCATCTTCTCGAGGCCGGTGAAGATGATGACCGGGATCCACTCGGTGTCGGGATCCGTCTTCAGTCGCTCGCACGTCTCGAACCCGTCCATTTCCGGCATTTCCAGGTCGAGCAGCACGAGGGACGGCGGGTTCGCTTTCACCTTTTCGAGGGCGACTTTCCCGTCTTTGGCGTCGTCGACCGCAAACCCCCAATTGGTAAGGAAATGGCCGATCATGGCCCGGTTGTCGGGATCGTCGTCGACGACCAAAATGCGGTCTCTTCCCATCGTTCGGATTTCGGAGCTTTGCCTTTCATTGTAACAGCTGAAGTTGCGCGTGGCATTCGGCCCACCGAGCCGCTACCATGCGGCGCTCAGGGAGGGTTTCCATGCACCCCATGCTGGCGGTCCTTTGGATTCTGGCCTCGGCGGCGTCCGAGAACGAGGTTTACTCCGAGAAGCTCTTTTCCGGCCTGCGCTACCACATGCTGGGTCCCTCCCGGGGCGGGCGGGTGACGGCCGTGGCCGGCCATCGAAGGCAGCCTTCTACCTTCTATATGGGCGCGACCGGCGGCGGCGTCTGGAAGACGACGGACTACGGCCTGTCATGGCATCCGATCTCGGATGGATACTTCGCCACCGGGTCCATCGGCGCCATCCGGGTAGCGGAGTCGAACCCGGACGTCGTCTATGTCTCGACCGGCTCGGACGGGCTTCGCTCGAACGTCATCATCGGAAAAGGAGTCTACAAGTCCGTCGACGCCGGGAAGAGCTGGAGGCAGGTGGGTCTCGAAAAAACCGGCAATAGCGGCGCCGTCCTGATTCATCCCGAGAACCCCGATCTGGTCTACGTCGCCGCCATCGGCAATCCCTTCGCCTCGAACCCCGAGCGCGGCGTCTTTCGGAGCCGCGACGGCGGAGCGAGCTGGGAGAAGGTTCTCTTCCTCTCCGACCAGACGGGTGCCGTGGATCTCGAATTCGCTCCCGACAACCCGCGCGAGATCTACGCCTCGATGTGGCGCGCCGAGAGAAAGCCGTGGACCATCCTCAGCGGAGGAAACGAGGGCGGAGTCTACAAGTCGGACGACGGCGGCGACACCTGGAAGGAGCTCCGCTCCGGGCTTCCGACGGGGTTACGGGGAAAGTCGGACCTCGCGGTCTCCGCGGCCGACCCCTCGCGGGTCTACGTTCTCATCGAGGCGCCGGGGCAAGAGGGCGGCGTCTATCGCTCCGATGACCGCGGCGAGACCTGGCGCCAGGCGAGCGATTTCAAGCCCATACAGAATCGTCCTTTCTATTACTGCAATCTCGAAGCCCACCCGAAGAATCCCGACGTCCTCTGGGGTATGGCCGAGGGGCACTACAAATCCGAAGACGCGGGGAAGACCTGGAAGCGCGAGGAGACCCCCCACGGCGACAACCACGACCTGTGGATCAACCCCGACAACCCGGACATTTTGATCCAGTCGAACGACGGCGGCGCGAACGTGAGCCTCGACGGAGGCAAGACCTGGTCGACCCAGCACAACCAGCCCACGGCCGAGCTTTATCAGGTGGACGTGAGCGACATTTTTCCCTATCGCCTCTATGCCGGACAGCAGGACAACAGCACCATCTCCGTTCCCGTCTTCCCGCCGCGGGAGATGCCCGGCGGTCACACCGCTCTCTGGGAGTCCCAGGGTGGATGCGAGACCGGCCCCGCGGTCCCGAAGCCCGGGGATCCCGACGTCGTCTACGCCAACTGCAAGGGGCGCTTCGGCCTTTACAACCGGCGAACGGGGCAGGAGCAGCAGTTCTACGTCGGTTTCGAGAACCTCTACGGGCACAACCCCAAGGATCTGCAGTACCGCTTCCAGCGGGTGACTCCGATCCACGTCTCGCCTCACAATCCAAACCGGGTCTATCACACCTCGCAGTACGTGCACGTGACCGAGGACGGTGGTCTCACGTGGAAGACGATCTCGCCGGACCTGACCGCCTTTACGCCGGAAACCCAAGTCATCTCGGGATCTCCCATCACCGTCGACGTCACCGGAGAAGAGCATTTCAGCGTCATCTACTCGATCGCCGAATCGCCTCACGAGCCCGGGGTCGTCTGGGTCGGGGCGAACGACGGCCCGGTTCACGTCACCCGTGACGCCGGAAAGTCATGGAGGGACGTGACGCCGCCGGGACTCGGCCCCTACGGCCGAGTGCAGACCATCGAGGTCTCGCCCCATCGGCCCTCGAAGGCATATGTCTCGATCCTGCGGTATCAGCTCGGGGACTTCGAGCCTCACGTCTATAAGACCGAGGACTACGGCGAAAGCTGGACGCTTCTTACGACGGGAACCAACGGAATTCCTTCTGACTATCCGGTGCGCGTGGTTCGTGAGGATCCGGACCGCGCCGGCCTCCTTTACGCTGGCACCGAGTTCGGGATGTTCCTCTCGTTCGACGACGGCGCCCACTGGCAGCCGTTCCAGCTCAACCTCCCGGTGACGCCGGTGACGGACCTCAAGTTCGTGAACGGGGACCTCGCGGTGGCAACCATGGGCCGGGGCTTCTGGATGCTCTACGACACAACGCCGCTCCACGAGATCGATCAGAAGGTGGCCTCGGCGCGGACGCATTTGTTCCAGGTGAAGGCGCCTCTGAGGCTCCGGATGCCGATGCGTTTCGACCCGGAGGCCCCGGACGCGCCGCAGTATCCCGAGCCCGGCGCCAATATCAACTATTACCTTGCGGAAGAGCCGGCGGGAGAAATGAAGCTCGAGATCCTCGACACCGCGGGAGCCGTGGTGCGCGCGTTCTCGAGCGAGGTCGAAGGGGAGCAGAACGTCGTTGCCGGCGAAGCGAGCATGCGCGAGTTGCGGCTCGAGGGCGCCGGGACTCCGAAGCTTCCGAAAACCGCTGGAATGAATCGTTTCGTCTGGGACCTGCGACATCCCGGGCCCTTCAGCCCGGACGCTAGCCGTTCGGGGCGGGGCGGGCCTCTCGCCGCGCCCGGGACTTATCGCGCCCGCCTCACGCTCGGCGACTGGAGCGACACGGTGTCGTTTCAGGCGCTCCTGGACCCGCGGGTCTCGAGCGAGGGCCGCGTGAGCGAAGCCGACGTGACCGCTCAGGTGGAGCTGGCTTTGAAAGCTAAAGACGCGCTCTCGAGCGGAAGGCGCGCCGCCGACCGATTGAAAAGAGCGCTCGAGACCGCGTCGGCCGCGGACCGCGCGAGCCTCGAGGAAATCCAGAAGGCCCTGGTCGCCGCCCCCGTGCGGTATTCGCGGCCCATGATCGTGGAGCAGATCGAGTACCTCTACGAGAACCTGGACACCGCCGATCAAAGGCCGGGTCGAGACGCCTACCAGCGGTATGAGGAGCTACTGGCCCAGCTTCAGGTGCAGATCGAGAGACTCAATCGGATCGTCAGCGTGACGGACGCCGCGGTCGGCGCTCGGTAGATAACTACTGCACGTAGCCGAGGCTGCGGAGCCGCTGCAGCTCCTCGGAGGTCATCGCTTCGGTGGCCTCGCCGTCGGAGGGAAGCTTCCTCTCGAGCGCCCACTTGTGCCACGCCTCGAGCTGCTCCGTCAGGCGTTCCACGATCTCGGGATGATCGGACGCCACGTTCTTTTGATCGAGGGGGTCGGTCTCATGATGGTAGAGCTCGAATTCGGAAACGTCGTCGGGGCGCTCTACGTTGCGCACGAGTTTCCACTCGCCTTCGATGATGCTGAAGGCGTCGACCATCCTCGTTCCCAGCTGGTCGGTTCGCCTCCGCCACTCGGAGATCGCCGGCCGGGCGCGAAACCGTTCCGTCTCCCCGGAGGCCGCGAGAAGCGGCTTCAAGCTCTGGCCCTGCATCCGCTCCGGGACGCCGAGACCCGCGAGATCGAGAATCGTGGGCGCGAGGTCGAGTAGCTGGACGGTCTCGTCCACCACGCGACCGGCCGGCAAAGCTCCCGGCCACCTCATGGCGAGAGGCACGTTCACGAGCTCCCCATAGACGTTCTCCTCGTGGAAGGAGCCTCCGTGGTCCAGGAATTCCTCGCCGTGGTCGCTCAGGAAGACGACGAGAGTATCCTCGGCGATTCCGAGCTCGTCGAGCTTCTCGAGCACGCGGCCGAGCTCGACGTCGGCGCCGCGAACGGATCCGTCGTACCAGTCGAGCTCGACCTTCACGAACTCTTCCGGGTCGACTCCCGC
>CAZKNR010000387.1:0-5640 GCA_964553925.1 uncultured Acidobacteriota bacterium | reverse complement strand
ACAGCCGAAAACACCTCCCGCCGATTCCGAGGGAATCGAGAGCCGCCCGGATCTCCTGCGAGAACGACGGGACCTCACGAAACGTCTTGAGTACAGCACTGGCCCCCATCCTGGCCTCCTCGGTTATGAAGAAAACCCAATACAAGGGGGATGAGGGGATTCTTCCTTATCTCCCCATCCCCCTAGTATTTTCTTGTTTGCAATGGAGATGCCACTCGAGACCGGCACGAAACCATAGGCAGGCGTAGAGATAGTGCCAAGGCCCGCTGGGCTTCTCTTACCGAGATTCGGAGAGTCGCGCGAAGATCGTAAATCCGGACCAAAAGAGCATGCCGGCCGCGAGCCAGGGATCGAGGAGGTAGTCCCAGAGGTTCCCGGACTCGAGCAGCTCGAAGCGGAAGGCGGCGAGGGCGAGAACGAACGCGAGAAGAACGAGGAGCCGGCCCCGCAACCACGCCAAAAAAGCGACGGGCGCGAGGCCGAGGAGAAGTGTCGGCATCCGATCGGGATAGCCGAGCGCATAGGGATCGAACGACGTGAGACCGAGGGCCATCGGGTACAAGAGCGCGGCACCCGCGAGCACGTAGAGAGCGAGGGTTTGAAACTCTCGCCGGTCGTGGAGCTTCGGACCGCCGGCGAAGGCGACGGCGGAAGAGGCGAGAAGGAGCAGGGTCGTGACGCTGAGATCGCCTGCGATCCCGCGGACGTAGCCCGCGATCCGAATGCCATCGATGCGAAGGAAGAGCAGCGCGAGCACGGCTCCGGCGAGTAGGATCCTTTTCAACGAGGTTCCGTCGAAGCGGACGAGCGAAAGCGCACGTGCACGATCCGGCTGCGGTTCCAGCTATAAAGAAGGTGGAGGGCGCCGTCGCTCGACTCGAGAAGCCAGGGATACGCAAGCTCCGGGGAGGCGGCGTGTCCCAATGGAACCGGAGGAACAACGGTCAGAAGTGCCTGGAAGCTCCGTCCGCCGTCGCGGGAGACCGCGAGCTTCAGATTCCTGCGATCGACCTCGCTGTCGTTGAAGGCGATAAGAATCTCTCCCCCGGACGTGCGGAGCGCTGCGACCGCCGCGTCGGGATTCGGGAGCTCCGTCGCCGCGAGATCGCTCCAGGTGCGGCCGCCGTCCCCGGTCGCGACCGAGAGAACGCGTCTCGGACTCGAGCCACTCGATCTCAGGAAGGCGACCGCCTCGAGCCGGGCGAGCGGCACCACTACCGGTTGAAGCGACGAGCGCCTGTGCGAGAGACGAATCTTGCCGAGAACTTCGCCCTCATCCGAGATTCTGAGGAGCTCACCGAACTTCCCGAGAAGCTCGTGATACACGGGAAGACCAAGAGTCCCGTCCTCGAACGAAACCGCCGGCCCACGCACCAGCGTGCCCAAGTTCAAGAACGGAGAGGTCACGATCCTCCGGGCCGGCCCGAAGCTCGCGCCCTCGTCCTCGGATATCCGGAAGTTGACGGCACTCCCCGACCAGCCGCCGAGAGAGACGCTCACGTAGAAGAGCCAGAGACGCCCCCGCGAATCTCGCGCGACGACGGGGTTTCCGAGCTTCTTCACGTAACGCCCGAGATCGCGGGTGGTCTCCTCCCTCGTCGTCGCAATCTCCTGCGGGCCCCAGGCCGAAGACGAGGGATCGAATACCGCGGAGTAGATGGCGACGTCCCTGGCCCCTTCGCGGCTTCCTCCGTACCAGAACGCGCGGATCCTGCCGCCCCCGATCTCGGCTGCCGTCACGCTATGAACCGAGGGGGGGGATTCGGAGGAGACGATGCGGGTTTCGCTTAGAAGGACGCCGAGAGGCGAAAACGATGACGGCGTCCCGCCCAAAAGGAAGCCGGGATTTCTGGCGACCGGCGCTTCGTCCACGAACGCCGCGACGAAAGCCGAGGCCAATGCCGCGAGCGAAACCAGCGCCCACGCCCGCCGCTCGAGCGATTTCATCGAGGCGCCAGTATACATGGCTGCGGCCGAGGGCTCTTCAGGATGCACAAATCGGGTTTCCTGGGTTAAGATCGATCTCAAAGTCAAAATACGCATTTTCCCGCGGCCGGTCGGTTTCGCCGCCGACCGGCAAGCCGGTGAGCTCTCCCATCCATGGCCCTGAACGGACGCCTCGAGGACATGAACCTTCTGGAGATTCTCCAGATCGTCGCGTTCTCCAAGAAGACGGGAACCCTCGAGGTCCGGGCACCGCAGGCGCACGGGTCCGTTCTCTTCCGGAGCGGCCGCCTGCTCTGCGCCTTGTCCACCGCGAGCGACGCGGCGGTGCGCGCGCTCGCGGGAAAGCCGCTCGATTCTGAAGGCCAGGCCGAGCTCGAGTCGCAGATCCGTATCTCGCTTCGAGAGCTCGTCGCGCTGCGCGAAGGCCGATTCGAGTTTCGCTTGTGCCGATCCCTTCCCGTTCAATGGGGGGGGCTCGATACTTCGACCTTCCTCATGGGCGTCGGCGTCGATCCGCAGGCGATCCTGCTGCAGCTCGCTCGGGAGATCGACGAAGCGCGCCGCGATACGGCCCGGCTTCTCGAGACCTCGGAGGCACTCGACGAGGTCGAGCCGGTAGACGAACCGCCCAACGAAGCCACCGCTTCCCTCTCGGAAAGGGGGCTGACGGTACTGGTCGTGGACGACGAGCCTCTGGTAGTCCAGATCGTGAGCCAGGAACTGGATGACGCAGGCTGCGTCGTCGAGAGCGCGAGGGGCGCTGACGAGGCCGTCGAGGTGATTTCGCTCCTTCTCTCCCGGGCGGGATCCTCCCTGGTGGTCGTGATCGACGCGGGAATGCCGACCTCGACGGGCGACGGGTTCGACGGGGGTTTGGAGGTCATCGAAGGACTCCGGAATCTCGGAGGGACGAAAGGAGCCACTCCCGTGCTGCTGATGGCGGAAAGTCTATCGGCGGACGCGCGCGCGCGCGCGAGGCGCCTCGGAGTCCAGAAGATCGCTTTCAAGCCGACGCTGACCAAGCTCGACCCCGAGGAGTACGGGGCGGATCTGCGCTCGTTCGCCCGCTCTATTCGCCGAGAGCTTAGGGACGTCGCCCTCGTCGCGCGCGACCAGCCGGTGTCGCCGCCGGAGGAGCCCAACCTGAACCACGAGGCGATCTTCGATTTCCTCAAGACCATGACCGATCAGCTGGCAGAGCCCGCGAACGGAGTCACGCGGATGATCCTTCGCGTCGCCTCCAAGTATGTCGAGCGCGCGGTTCTTTTCCTGGTGAAGGACGGCCGGGCCACCGGCCTCGCGGGCTGGCACCACGGCCGCCCCACGGCGGAGGTCGTCGCCCAAGTGCGGGCGATTCGGTTCGAGCTCCAGCACGTGCAACCGTTCGCGGAGGTGGTTTACTCGCGGAGCCCGGTTCGCGTCACCGAGGAGAGAGAGCCGGTCGTCTCGGCCCTCGACCCGGGAAGGTCCCGGGAGCAGGCCCTCTTTCCGCTGCTCCACAACCACGAAGTCCTGGCGGTTCTCTACTGCGACAATCCCACGAGCGGCGCTCCGCTCTCGAAGCTCACCGGGCTTTCGCTCTTCCTGGTGCAGGCGGGAATGGCCCTCGAGAACGCATCCCTCCACCGGAGGCTCGGGACGAGCTCGAACCGCTACTCCCTCGAGGACCAGGGCCCTCTCACCCAGGAGCTCACTCCCATCGTTCGGGACAGCCGATGACCGACAAGAGGATCTACCCCAGGTTCGGGCCGCTCGTGATCAAGACGGCGTTCACCGCGGGCGCCGACCGGCGGGAGGGGTATCTCACGAACGTGAGCGAAGGCGGGGCGTTTCTCGCGGTCGACGATCCGCCCCCCCTCGGCGCCGAGGTCGAGATACGCGCGGTCCTGCCCTGGCGGCTCGGCGAGCTCCGCGCCTCGACACGGGTTGCCTGGCGAAGTGAGGGCGGCGGCGAGGGACGCGGCAGCCTCTCGGGCGTCGGCCTCGCCTTCGGGGAGCTGGATGCCAAAGCGAGAGAGCTCCTCGACGCCTACCTCGAGAAATTCGCGGAGCTCGCAGCCCGGATCGAAGAGCGCGACGAAGGCTGAGCCTTACCCCTTGGCCTTCTTCGATCGCGCGGGCGCCGCCGCCTTCGCCCGGGTGCACTTCTGGCATTGCCCGAAGATCTGGTGCCGGTGGGACTCGATGGTGAAGCCGTAGGCATCGGCGATCTCGTCCTGGAGCCTTTCGATCTCCGGGCTCAGAAACTCCAGGATGGTGCCGCACTCGGTGCAGATCATGTGGTCGTGGTGCGCGTGGAGGTACTTGTGCTCGAAGCGCGTGAGCCCGTCCTTGAGCTCGATGGCGGAAGCGAGCTGGGCGTCCACGAACAATTTCAGCGCCCGGTAGATCGTGGTGCGGCCGATGCCCGGGTTCCTGCGATGGATCACCCGGTAGAGGTCGTCCACGGTCATGTGGCCGCCGGTGTCGAGAAAATGCTGAAGGATGGTGTCGCGCTGCTGGGAATGCTTGAGCCCGTGCTCCTGGAGGTACACCCCCAGGATGTTGAGCTCCTCTCGCTCCGCCAATTTCATTCGCTCCTCGTCCGGGCCAGATTAACCCGAGACCACGCGCCAAGGCCAACTCGAAAAAGTAAGAAAGGGGGATGGGGAGATGAATCAAAACCCTGAACCGATTATCTCCCTATCTCCTCGCGTCTTCCTATCCCCCTTGCATTTGGAATAAGGAGCGAAGGACTTAGCTTCGCTCGCGGAGATGGCGGTCGAAGAAACTCTCCACCCGGCGGAAGAAATCTCGAAGAATGTGCTCCCTATGGAAGTAGTGAAACTCGCCGGGGTAGACCACGAAATCGAAATCCTTCCCCTTCTTCGCGAGCTCGTCGACCAGCTTCACCGACTCGAGAAAGGGCACGTTCACGTCCGCGGTTCCGTGAAGGACCAGCAGCGGTCGCGCGATCCGATCGACCCTCTCTATGGGCGCCGCCTGTAAATAGGCCGCGGGGTTCTCGCGAGGGTCCCCGAGCCTTCCTCCTACCCAGTTGCCGCCCGGATCGCGGAACCAGTCGCGGAAGTCCTGCACCCCGGCGACGTCGACGCCGCATCGAAAGAGCTCCGGATCGCGGGTCAGCGCCTGGAGCGTGAGGAACCCCCCGTAGCTCAGCCCCCAGACGCCGACGCGGTCGGTGTCCACGTAGAGCAGGCTCTCGAGGTAGGGCACGCCGGCGGCCACGTCCTCGTAGTCGAGACCTCCGAGATCGCGGTAGGGCAAAAGCCGCCACTCCCGGCCGTAGCCGACGCTCCCCCGGTAATCTGGAGCGAGAACGACGTAGCCCTGCTGAGCCAGGTACTGATGAAAGCCGTAGTACACGGCGTAGTCGCGCCGGACGTGCCAACCATCGTAGTTCTGGGCGATGCCGTCGCCGTGGATCCAGACGATGGCGGGATGCTTTCGCGATCGATCGAGGTCCGGCGGAACGAAGAGATAAGCGGGGACTTCGCGTCCATCGGTCGTTGGGTAGTGGACGAGCTGGGGCTCGACGAGACGCGCGCGATCCACGGTCGGCGGAAGCGATTGGGTGAGCTCGTGAGGGGCTCCCCCGCTCGTTTTGTCCGCTTCGATCCAGTAAAGATCCGCGGGGCGGCCGGGATCCGTGTGTTGAAACAAAAGCCTCTGTCCGTCGGGAGACCATCCGCC
>CAZKNR010000386.1:0-20998 GCA_964553925.1 uncultured Acidobacteriota bacterium | reverse complement strand
CCGACGAGAGGTCCGTACTCGCTCCGCTCCACGAAGAAGATTCCAGCAGGCCGCTCTCGCTTCACGATGTCGGATTCGTTCACCCAGGTGAAGTCGACGCCGTAGAGGTCGCGGTTTCCCGTGCGCAATTGGATGCGGTGCTCGAGGAGGTGATTCGCCTGACCGGGGTTGGGGATGGCTTGCCTTTGGGCGAGCTCCCCCGCGAGGACGGAGCCGTCCGCGGTCGTCACCTGCTCGATTCCGCGCGGCCAGAAGATGCCGAGGCCGTTCACCAGAATGATCGCCAGAAGCCCGAAGATCATCAGAAGACAGATCCCGAGGGCGCTCCCGGTGAGCCAGATCATGTGATCGCCGCGCGCCAGACGCTTTCGGAGCGACATCAAATCGCCTTGTACTTCTCGCGCAGCCGTTGTCGAACCAGCTCGGCGACGGTGTTGACGACGAAGGTCATGAGGAACAAGACCGCTGCCGAGAGGAACAGCACGCGATAGAGCGTGCCGCCGTAGGGCGCCTCCGGGATCTCGACCGCGGTGTTCGCGGAAAGCGTCCGCATGCCGTTGAACGGCGACCAGTCGAGAAGGGGCGTGTTCCCGGTAGCCATCAGCACGATCATCGTCTCGCCCACGGCGCGGCCGAACCCGACCATGGTCGCGGAAAAGATTCCCGGGCTCGCCGTCGGAAGCACGACGCGGGTCGCGGTCTGCCATCGGCTCGCCCCGAGGGCGAGCGACGCTGCCGTGAGATGCTGGGGAACGCTCGAGAAGGCGTCTTCCGAAATAGTGAAGATGATTGGGATGACCGCGAAGCCCATCGCGATCCCGACCACCAGGCTGTTCCTCTGGTCGTAGACCAGTCCGAGCGACGACGAAAGCCAGCCTTTGAAATCGGAGCCGAAGGCCAGGGTCTCCACCGAGGATCCGATCCCGAACGCGACCGCGCCGCCGGCGAGAAGAAGCGGGAGGATGACGAGCACTTCCATCCCCGGCCGGAGGCGCTTCAGGATCACACGCGGGAGCCGCTCCCAGAAGAGAACCCCGGCGGTTCCGAAGAGCGGCAGGAGGACCACCAGGAGCAGAACGGGGACCACCGCGGCCTCGACGCGGGACGAGAGCCAGAGGCCCGCGATGAAGCCTAACACCACACTCGGGAGCGCCGCCATGATCTCGACCATCGGCTTGACCCGGGCGCGGATCGTGCGATGGACGAACTGGGACGTGTACAGCGCCGCCATCACCGAGAGCGGCACCGCGAAGATGAGCGCGTAGAACGTCGCCTTGATGGTTCCGAACACCAGGGGAACGAGACTCAGCTTGGGCTCGAAGTCGTCGGTGCCGCCCGTCGACTGCCACACGTACTCGGGCTCGGAATAGCCCTCGTACCAGACTTTCCCCCATACCGCACGCCACGAGAACTCGGGGTGAGGGTTTTTCAAGGAATAGCGGTCGAGGGTTCCGTCGTTGCGCCGGACGAGGATGCCGTCCGCACGGGGAGTGATGAGGGAGGCATCGACCGCCGCGGCATCCCCCACGTTTTCGAAACGAAGGAGCGTGCGCTCGGACGTGAGGTGACGGAGGAAAATTGACCCATCGGCGCTCCCGGTCACGAAGCTGCGCTCGCGGGTCGAGGACCCTATGGACACGATCGGCGCTCCCTGCGACTCGAAGTCGTGGGCTTTGACCAGCTCGAGGGGGGCGTCGGGGTTGGGCCGGGCGCGAAACCAGGCGCTCAGGGCTCCATTGCCGTCGCCTACGAGGATGGTGTTGCCGCCGAGCCCGTACTCGAGCGCGGTGATGCCGGCGTCGCTCACCTTGATCGTTTCGGTGAGATGGACCTCTCCGCCTCCGAACTCCCACTGGTGAAGCCGGCCGGTCGCCGTGGCTGCGACGAGCTCGGCGTTTCGACCGAGACGAACGTGAGTCACACGCGCGCCTTCTCTCGGCGGAAGCGTTAAAAGAACGGGCGAGCCGTCGTCTCCGAAACGAACGAGCACGATATCGGAGTCGCCTACGAGAGCCGCGACCGACTTCTCGCCCTCGGGAGACTCCCAGTAGCTCGCATCGCGAACCGGGCGGGCCGAGGCGTCGACCGTCAAAAGGCCCCGGTCGCGGACTTCGATCTCGAGGTCGTCGAGAACCTGGCCCTCGAAGACGGGACGGAAGCGGACTTGAAGGAGCGCGACCCGTCCATCGTCCGTGCCGGCGGCGAAGAAGTCCCCTTGAAGGCTTCGGGACGCCGCCGTCAGCCGCGCGCCCTCGAGGCCTGCGATCGGAATTTCGAGGTGCAAGGCGCCATTGTCGGCGCGGTAAAAGGCGACCTTGGCGTCAGGAAGAATCTGATAGACGTACCTCTGATACTCGTCGATGCCGATCGCGAGCGCGCCGCTTGCCTGTAGCGACCCCGCGCCGCCCAGCGTAAGGGTGGCAAGCTTTTCCGCCGTCGCCGAGCGGAACAGAGGCAGGGTCTCAGCCGCGATGAACAGGAAGATGAAGAGCACACTGATGATGATGAAGATGCCGCCGGAGACGATGACCGCGCTCGCCGCCCGATCGATGAGTTTGACGCGGCCGATTCGCTTGGAAGCGGCGACGATGCGCTCGCGAACTCTGAGGGTGGTAGACGCCATGGCGGGAAGCGAATCTTACTCCAGCTTCGCCAGCTCCTCTTTCACGATCGAAGCTGGAAGCGGAAGGTAGCCGTCCTTGAGGACCACCTCTTGCCCTTGGCGGCTGAGGATGAGCTTGACATACTCCTTGACGAGAGGCTCGAGTGGCTTACCCGGCGCCTTGTTGATGTAGACGTAGAGGAAGCGGGAGAGGGGGTACTTCCCCGACTTCACGTCCTCGTAGCTGCCGCTCGAGAACGCGTCCGTTTCCGCGAGCGCCAGCACTTTGACTCCGGAGGTTCGGTAGCCGATCCCGCTGTATCCGATGCCGAAACGATCCTCGGTCACGCCCTGCACCACCGACGCCGAGCCGGGCTGCTCCTTGACCTGGTCCCGGTAGTCGCCGTTCTTCAGCGTGTGCTCCTTGAAGAAGCCGTACGTCCCCGAGGCCGAGTTGCGGCCGTAGAGCGAGATCGGCCTCGCCGCCCAGTCGCCGGTGAGCGCGAGGTCGCCCCAGGTCGCGACGTTCTTGCCTCCGCGCCTTCGCGACTTGGAGAAGACGGCGTCGGCCTGCGCCAGAGTGATCTTCTCGAGCGGGTTGTCCTTGTTCACGTAGATCGCGAGCGCGTCATAGGCGGTCCGGATCTCGGTGGGCTTGTAGCCGAACTTCGACTCGAACTGATCGATCTCCGTCGCCCGCATCGTGCGGGACATCGGGCCGAACTGCGCGGTGCCGGAGATGAGAGCCGGCGGCGCGGTCGAGCTCCCCTTGCCCTCGATCTGGATCCGGGCGTTGGGATACATCTTCTGGAACGCCTCCCCCCAGAGCGCCATCAGGTTGTTCATCGTGTCGGAGCCGATGCTGTTGATGTTTCCGGAAACGCCGGAGGTCTTCTGGTAGGGAGAGATTCCCGTCTCGACCGTCACCAGCTGGGCGAAAGAGACGGCGCTGATCAGCACGCAAAAGAGGCCAATCGAAACCTGCTTCATGACGAGTAGACTCCTAAAAGATAAATTGTGTCTGGACCCGTAGCTCGTGGTTCGTGGTTCCACCGGAGGCGGACTCGGTCTGAATCCGGCGAAAATCCGCCTGCACCTTGAGGTTGTGCTTGTTGTAGTAGTAACTGAGAGCCCCGCCGAGCTCCTTGACCCTGTCGATGGCGATGAGCTCGCTCGGGTCGAGCTCTCCGTAGCGTCCGGCGACCTCCCAGACGTCGGGCTTGAAAAAATATCCGCCCTGAAGGAACCACCCCTTGGTGTCGAACTCGCGGATCGCGACGTCCTGGGGCCGACGAGCGCCCCAGGTGTACGAGCCGGTGGCGAAGAAACCCTTGTACTTGTAGAGACTGTCGATGGCAAAGAGCGTGCTCTTGACGTTGGTCGCGAGATCGGTCGCGGCGAAGCGGAGGTCGTTCTGCTCGAAGGCGCCGCTGATGGTGAAGACCGGCCGGCCGAGGGCTCTCGTGTCCATGTCGCTTTCCGTCATGTGCACACCCGAGCCCCAGATTCCGAGAGGCACGGCGCCGGTGGGCTGGAAGGTGACGCGGGCGTTGGTCTGAAACTTGTTGTTGTCGTTGAGGGGGCGGGTCAGGCCGTTGCCGTTGAAAATCCCCGCGCGATACTCGACCTTGTTGTTTCCGAGGACCCCCCAGACGGAGGCGCCAGTATCCCGGCCGCGGAAGTACGCGTTCGACACCAGAGACCGGTCGACGAACTCCTGGCTTCCCGACGAAATGAGCTCCTGGAGGCCGAACGGCACTTTGAACTGTCCGAAGCGCACCATGAGCCTCTTCCTGCCTTTGGTAAGATCCCAGTTGATGTTCGCGTCCTCGAGGAAGGCGCCGACGTTGCTGCCCACAGCCGCCGGCCAGTTCAACTGGAGCTCGTACTGGAGGTAGGGTTGATAGAACCATCCCTCGATCTTGAATTTCGCCCGGCGGATCCGGAAGCTCCCTTTGTCGTCTCCCGCGGTCTCGGTCCCGGGGAGCTTCACGGTCTCGTCCGGCATCTCGTGGGCGTAGCGAACCTGGATGCGGTTCGAGATCTCCATGTAGAAACCGCTTCCCAGGGTGAAGCGCGTCTTTCCGTCCCGCCACACGATGTTGAGGGGCGCGTCCTTCGGCCGGTCGACCTTCTCGGAGATGCCGTGCTTGAAGAAGAACAGCTCGAGAGCGGTTTCGCTGTCGGCGACGACGGTCTCGCCGTTCGGACCGACACCAATCCGGGTGATGGCCCGTCCCGTCTCACCCGATTTTTCGAAACGCTCCGCTTCTTCGGGGACGTTGAATACGTAGACGCGTCCGTCCTTGTGGATTTCCTTGTAGAAAAGGCTCTGGACGGTATTCGCGCTCGTCGCGACCTGCGCGTGAGCGCGGTCGCTCGCCCAGACGAGGAGTGCAACCACGGCCAAAAAGGTAACTCGGGAACGAAGTCGCATACAGGAATCATCCTCCTGGAAGGGAATTTAGTACGGGTTGGTTACAATTCTATGACGTTCCCATGAATCTACCGTTACTTCCCCCGCGCGGAGCGCCTTTGGGAGTTGCCCGGAAACGCCGGCGAAATGTGGTAATGTCTCTAGCGCATTCGAGGAGTGAGACTTGGGCGTCAAAGAGAACATTCTTCCGCAACCACCGGGCCTGAGGGAGCTTCTCCGTTCGATCGCGATCGCGCTCTCGAAGGCGGTGGCGGTGGTTTTCGGGTTTGCCCGAGACAGCATCGCCCGGGGAATCATCCGAGCGGGGATCCCGGTGAACTCCGTCACTCTCACCGGACCGGTCGTCGTATCCGTCGTTTTCATCCCCGCGTTCTACGGGACCCAGTGGGTGGCCGGGCTCGTCCTCATCGCCGCCGGAGCCTTCGATATGCTCGACGGCGCGGTGGCCCGGATTTCGCGGCGCTCCACCGCGTTTGGCGCGTTTCTCGACTCGGTCACCGACCGGTACACGGACTTCCTGATGCTTCTCGGGATCCTGATGTACCTGATGCGGCAAGTACACGGGCCGGGGCGGACGCTCTATCTCGTCCTCTGGGGGTTCGGTGCCGTAGGGACGGCGACGACCTCCTACATTCGGGCCCGGGCGGAGAACGTCATTCCGGAGTGCAAGGTCGGATTCATGGAAAGAGCCGAGAGGACGGTCACCATCATCATCGGCCTCCTCGCGGGCAACGTCCACATAACGCTCTGGATCCTCGCGGTATTCACGAACCTCATCAGCGTTCAGAGAATTGTCTACACTCGCATGGCCCTCGACGGACGCGAACCGAGAGGGAACTTCTGGCTATGGCGTTACCCGCGGCTGACGGCGCCGCACTTCATGCTGTGCGCGACCCTCATCCTGTTCCTGATCGTCGGACACCTCTTCATCGGCAGACCGTAAGAAACAAGAGCTTCAGAGGACGATCTGAAGCTGGGTGACCACGGCCCGCGGGTCGTCGCCGGGGACTCCGAAGAAGCTCCAGTGAAGGATGTAGTTGAACTGGAGCTTGAGCTTCTGGCGCTTCCAATAATGGGTCGCGCCCAACGTCAATCGCTTCCAGGCGGCCGCATAGGTCGCTGCATCGAGACGGTCGTAGCCACCGACGATCTCGAGCCGCTCGGGAAGGACCATATAGCCGGATTGCAAAGACAGCTTCGAGAGGTCCGCTTCGCCGCGGCGATAGAGGCCGCCATCGAAGGTGCGATCCGTCGTCTCGCCTCGGACCCACTGAAGCTCGCCATCGGCCGATAGCCCGCGGCCCCTCAAGGCACCGCCCACTTCGATACCGTGGGACCGATCCAGATCGGCGACATCCTCACCCGTGGAGCGTCCGTTCACGGTGTGGCGGTTCTGGCTTCCGTCGTTGTACCAGCGATAGGCCGAAGCACCCAGAGCGAAGCGAAGGTGCTCGCTTCCGAAGTCTCCCTGGTCGTGGTCGACTTCGCCCAGGGGCGCGAGCTCGACGCGACCCGACAGAGACCATCCCCGGTTCGCATCCTCTCCGGCGTTCAGCGGGCTGTCGAATTCCATTTGCGAAGCGTCGGGGAGATGCGAAGCGAGACCGATGCTCGCGGCCATGCTGAGGCGCTCCGTCGAGTCGCGGCCGTCCACCCGCGCTCCGACGACACGGTCGAGGCTCCCGAAGTCGTCGATGCCGACGAAGCCGCGCTCGACGAGCGTGAGGCTTTTGGAGGAGGATTGCAGTTGCCTCGAGAAGACCGCTTTCTCGTTCCCAAAGGTGAGGAGAAAGCCCTTCGACTCGAGTCCGAGGTAGGAAACGAAAATGTCCTTGAACTCGACCGCTTCCCCCTCGACGGTCTCCCCGAAGTCGAACTCCGCCTCCGCCTTGAAGCTCGGGGAAAAGGTGACTTCGAGAGCCGGACGAAGTCGCCGGAAGTAGAGCTTCTCTTCAGACCAGTCGTCGTCTCCAAGGTGGTAGTACTGGAGCTGAACCCGGAGGCCGAGGTCGAGCTTGAAGTCGGAGCCGTTGCGGTAGAGCGGGATTGCCGCTTCGAGGGTCGAAGGCGCGCAAACGAGCGCGACGACAGCAATCCCCCAACGAAGGCGTCGGTACAATCGGGTCCCCCTGTTTTAACGGATACTCCATGCTACCGAACGCGCGAGCGGTTTGGCAACGAGCGATGAGAGCCTTCAGCCCGAGCGCAGCGCGAGCCGAAGGCGAGTCGCGAAGCGAGAGCCGCGAGGGTGGGGCCCCGCGGCAGTGATAAGAGGGATGCAGCCAAAAAACCGCGAGGGGACAGCTCCTCGTGAGCGCTCCCTCGTGGGTCAGAAGGGGGTCAGAAATCGAAATGTCTATTCGACGTAGCTATAGCCACAGTTCTCGCAAGTCCAGGTCCGGCCTTGTCGGTACATGAGAGCGCCGCACTGCGGGCAGCCGCGTGTCTCTTCTTCAGCCTCTTCCGATTCGTTCTCCTCGAAGAGGTCGTCGTAATTCTCTTCCTTCTCAGGCTCTTCTTTCTCAGACGGCTTGTCCTCTTCTGGCTTCTCGTCTTCTGGCTTCTTTTCCTCTTCCTGAGCCCACGCGGAGCGCGAGAGGACCGAAGCGCCGGTGATCCCCGCCACGGCGAGGCCCGCGGCCTTCAAGAAGTCCCGTCGAGTCAAATCGTCTTTCATACCTTTACCGTCTCCCCCAGCTGAAGAGCTCAGCGGCTCCCCAGTCTATCACGGACCCCGAAGCTCAGCGACCCGGGAGAAGGGCCGCGAGCTGGGAGCGCCGGCTGACGCCGGTCTTCTCGAAGACGTTCTTCAGATGATGTTTCACCGTCTCGGGGGCGATCGCCATTTCGTGGGCGATCTGGGAGTTCGTAAGCCCCATCAAGCAGTGACAGACTACCTCAGCCTCCCGATCCGTCAGGCTAAACGCGCTTTGAACCTGCGATCGATTCGGCCGGGCCCTGAGAGTCGCCTGTTCCTCGAAGAGACAGAGGAGGTGCGGTCTCGCGCTCATGAGGCCCTCAGGGAGCACCGTCGCTCGAAGCAGAAAGCTCCTTTCCCCTCGCCGGATCTCGAGCGGTTCCACGGCCGGCTCGGGCTCGTCCGCGGCTCGCGACAAGTAGAGGTCTCGAACTCGCTTCCCAGCCGCCTGGATGCAGGCGAGCTCGGAAGGAGCGAGCTCTCGACCCTCGAGCGTTTCGTCGAGCGCGGGATTCGTGTAGACCCGCTCGAGCTTCCAGTTCAGAACGAGGACCGAGATCGGCATGGAATGGAACGCCTGCTCGAGCTTCTGCCGTTCGTTTCCGGCGAGGAGCAGCGTGTGGAGGGCTCCCTCGACGGGGTTATACAGAAGGTCCAGGATCTCGAGCTCTTCAGCGGAGAAGGCCTCCCGCTCCTTGTTCCGGTGGAGACCCAGAATGCCGACGCTTCCCTCGTTGCGCCCCTGCTCCGGAAGGCGAGCCATGAGCGTCGCCATATGATGAATTCGCCGGGGCGCCAGGAACTCGTTGTAGAAGGCGGTTTTTTGGAACTGCTCGTAGTCCACGTACTCGCAGGTCTGACCCACATGGACGCCCTGAGGCACCATGAGCCGGATCGGAGACTCGTCGAAGAACCGTTCCTGATACTCGGAGACGAGCTCCTTGTCGTAGGTGTGCCACAAGAAGAGCGGCTTTTGATTGGCCTTCACGTCGGTGATGAAGAGATTTCCTCCTTGGCCCCCGACGAGATCGATGAGAGGGGTCAAAACCGCTCGCGCGAAATCGGAGAAGCTCTCAAAGGCCAGGGGGGAGGAGGTGGCTCGCAGGACTTCCTTGAGCCGCCGGACCTGCTCGAGGCTGAGCATCAGCCCAACGCCCGCAGGAGTGAGGCGGTTTGTTTGAGCTCGGGGGTGACGCCGGTCTTCTGCGCCAGCTGCTTCAAGTCCCACTCGGCCGTGGCGCGGTGTTCCTTTCGCGAAGACTCGGAAAGACGCTCGAAGACCTCGCGGTAGTCGCGGTGCGCGCCGAGCACGTCGCCGGACGCGAGGCGTGCGCACGCGAGCAGAAGCGCCTGACGGGACGAGAGTGTTCGATCCATAGTTCGAGCCTTCTCGAAGGTTTCGATTGCCTCCCGGTAGCGGCCCGCAAGGAACAGAGTGTGGGCGAGGTTGTAGTGCCCGAATATGAAGTCCGGATCGAGCGCGACCGCTCGACGGAAGAGCTCTTCCGCTTCACGAAGCCGCCCCTGATCGCGGTATGCGACTCCCAGATTCGAGCGGAGTGGGGCGTTCTCGGGATCGAGCTCGACCGCGCGAACGAGGGCAGTAGACGCGCCCTCGAAATCCTGCAGCTCTCCCAGGGAGGCGCCGAGGTTCCCCCAGGCGGAGGCGTACTCGGGCAGAAGCTCCACGGTCCTTTGAAACTGCGCCACCGCGCCGGCGATGTCGTCGGCCTGGATGAGGGCTTTGCCGAGCTCGTACCGAGCCGAAGGAAGGTCGGGGTCGAGCGCGACCGCGCGCTTCAACGATTCGACCGCCTCCCCTGTCTTTCGCGCCTCGAGAAGGGCGCCCGCTCGGAACACGTGCGCGAGGGCACTCTCCGGCCGCGATTGAATCGCTCGCTCCAGCTCCTCTCGTCCCGAGGGTTCTTCCCCGGCGCCGCTCTTCTCCCCCGCGACGCGCCGAATCTCGAAGCGGCTCGCGAGGCCGCGCTGGGCGAGGACGTTTCCCGATCGCCTCACGAGCTCGGACTCGATCGCGGTGGCGACGAAGGTGAGGGGCGCGCCCTCCGAAGCGAGCCGTGACAGCCTGGGGAGAAGATAGAGAGGCGACGTCGCGGAGAGGGTCCCCTCGAAGAACCCCCGCTCGATCGAAGGCGCGTACAAGACCCGCTCGCCTTCGATCGAAGGAGGTGGAAGCTCTTCCACCGCGATCGGAAGAGGCGGTGACCTCGGAGGCGAGATTACCGGGAGGCTCCAGTCGATGAAGCTCTTCGCGGCAATTTCCAGAGCCTCCTCGTTCTCGCCGACGAACAGCACCCAGGGCCTCTCCCTCGCCGCCTTCGGCGCGCGCGCGACTTCTCCCGCCGGAGTCGACGCCGAGGAAAGTTCCGGCGCCGGCCGAATCCAGTCCGTCTCCATAGGACTAACCGCGGTTAGTGCGGGAGCAATCGTTGAGGATGGCGCAGGAGCGGGTGGTATTGAAAATACCGCAGGTGCAGAAGCGGGCCATATAGGTCGAGGCTTCTTTGGGAGTGCGCCGGCCCTCCTTGACCCAGTCGATCATCTTCTTCGCGAAGTTGAACGAGATCATGCCGTGGCCGCACATGGTGGCGAGCGAAAGCGTCGCCCGGTCGGGAAGCTTGTCGAGGGCGCCGAAAAAACCGAGCGAGTACTCGACGCTGTGGCGGGTGATGCCGGCCTCGCGCGCGACCTCGTCGGCCCGGCCGGTGAGAGAGCTGATGTTGATCGAGAGGCCCAGGTCCGCCGCGCGGACTTCCTTGAGGAAACCAGTGAGGGCCTCGCGGTTGTCGAAAACCGCCGAGACCACCGTCGGCTGGTCCACGTGGGCGACGAGACGCTCGGGGTCGCGCTCGTCCTTGCGGAACCAGTGGGCGAGGGGATTCAAGCTCTTCGAGGGCCGGAAGACGCCGCCCTTGGTGGCATCGCCGAGGTTGACGGGGTTGTGTTTGCGCGCGATCGAAAGGAACTCCTGAAACTTAGAAACCGACCCCCGATCGTTGATGCCTCGGGAAGACATCGCGAAGACGATGAAGTCGTTCTCGAGCGTTTCGGGAGCCCCGTACCGATGCAGGGTGTTCGTCATGACACCGAAACCGGTTCGGGCGCGGGCTCGGAAACCGCCGGGCGCCGGCCGAGGCCGAGGTTCGTCTTTCCGCGCCAGAAGGGATACCCCTCGCGGCGCAGCACCTCTTCAAGGGCGCTCTCGCCCTCGGGGCTGCAGCGCGTCGAAACGCCGATGGCGACGATGGTATCGAGACCGCGGGCGACGTCGGTCACCGTCCGGAGCATCTCCGGCACGCGCTCGATGGGGGTCTTGATCTCGACGATCGCCGAGAGAACCCGCTCTTCCAGGATGTCCTCGCGGATCCTCCCCGTGGAAGGGTCGGGCATGAGATGGGTCACCGGGTTTTTCTTTTCGAACTCGACGCCGGTCTTTGCGAGGGCTTCGGTCATCTTCGAGATGTCCGAGAACCGCGTGGATACCGTGGGCCGGCCGAACTCGATGGTGAAGCCCGCCTCGCCCTCCCCCACGCGAAAGGTGACGTCATTGGTCTTGACCTCCTCGGTGCCGCGGCCGTGGATCCCCGTGCTCTCGTGGGGCACGAGGGGATCGCTGAACGCCCGCCGCACGATGCGCGGCCAGGAAAGCTCCTGGGGTTCGATCGCCGCCGTGGGGCAGACGTCGGGCTCGGGGTCGAAGCGCATTCGGAGCAACCCGAAAACCTTGCGGATCGTCCGGACCATCGTGGGGTTGAGGTGCTCGGTCGAAAGCCCGCGGTAGCAGGCGAAGCACTCGACGCAGCGATCCTGGTCCACCACCGCGCGCTCAAGGATTGGATCGATGTCGATCGCTCCGACGGGGCACACGGGAACGCAATTAGCGCAAGCAACACAGCGGTCGGTCGAAATCCTCACGGATGGAAGTATACCAGCGGGCGGGCTTGCCCGCCGAAGCCCGAAGGGCGAAGGTGGGAGTTGCGCTCTGGAAGCGGCTGCGGCAAAATCTCCACTCTTCCGCATCAGGTGCGCTTTTCGTCACCAGGAGTGCCAATGCTTACGGAAAAAAAATTCGAAATCCGGCCGCGCGACGGCGGCCTCGCCATCTTGTTGCCGGGGCTCGGCGCGGTGAGCACCACGTTCATCGCGGGCGTCGAGGCGATCCGCAAGGGCCTCGCGAAGCCCATCGGCTCGCTGACACAGATGGGGACCATTCGCCTGGGAAAGAGGACCGAGAAACGCTCGCCGATGATCAAGGACTTCGTCCCCCTGGCCGAGCTTTCCGACTTGTCCTTCGCCGCCTGGGACATCTTCGAGGACGACGCCTACCAGTCGGCGCGAAACGCCGGGGTGCTGGAGAAGTCACTCCTCGACGAGCTTCGATCGGACCTCGAGGCGGTCCGGCCGATGAAGGCGGTGTTCGACCAGAACTACGTCAAGAGGCTCAACGGGACCTACGTGAAAACGGGCAAGTCCAAGATGGATCTGGCCGAGCAGCTGATGGAGGACATCCGCGAGGTGAAGCGGACGACCGGGGCCTCCCGGGCGGTGATGGTCTGGTGCGGCTCGACCGAGACCTATCTCGAGAAAAGCTCCGTGCACCAGGATCTCGATAGCTTCGAGAAGGGGTTGAAAGAGAGCTCGCCTGACATCGCCCCCAGCATGATCTACGCCTACGCCGCTCTCAAGTCGGGCGTTCCCTATGCCAACGGCGCTCCCAACCTGACGGTCGACGTCCCCGCCTTGACCCATCTCGCGTACGAGCGGGGGGTTCCCGTCGGCGGCAAAGACTTCAAGACGGGGCAGACGCTGATAAAGACCATTCTCGCCCCCGGGCTCAAGGCCCGCATGCTGGGGCTTTCCGGCTGGTTCTCCTCGAACATCCTCGGCAACCGCGACGGCGAGGTCCTCGACGATCCCGGCTCCTTCAAGACCAAGGAAGAGTCGAAGCTCTCGGTTCTGGAGTACATCCTCCAGCCCGAGCTCTATCCTGACCTCTACGGCAGCTTCTACCACAAGGTGCGCATCCACTATTACCCCCCGCGGGGAGACAACAAAGAGGGCTGGGACAACATCGACATCTTCGGCTGGCTCGGCTACCCGATGCAGATCAAGGTGGACTTCCTCTGCCGGGACTCGATCCTCGCCGCGCCGCTGGTCCTCGACCTGGCGCTCTTTTTCGACCTGTCTCAGAGGGCCGGTCTCAAAGGAATCCAGGAGTGGCTGTCGTTCTACTTCAAGAGCCCGATGACGCCGGAAGGCCTGTACCCGGAGCACGACGTGTTCATCCAGCTCACCAAGCTCAAGAACACGCTGCGCTACCTCATGGGGGAGGAGCAGATCACCCACCTGGGGGACTACGTTCTCGAGCACGATCCGACAAGGCGCCCAAAGCGCGAAGAGCTCGTATCCGAGTGAAGCCTCGCCTTCTGTGCTAAGCTTTTGGGCAGAAGCACACAGAGTTTCATGGCGGCGAAGCGCAGCAAACTGAGTTCCTTCCGTCTCGCTTTCGGGCTCACCGTCCTGTCTGTCATGGCCGTTCTATCCGCCTCAGCGCAGGCGCAAACCTCGCCACATCAGGTCACCGTCGTTTCCGAGAATCAGCTCGACACCATCCCGGTGAGCGAGTTCTCCGGGGTTTCCATGGTGCCGCTCGCGGCCCTCGCTGAGCTCGTCGGCGCCGAGCTCCGGACCGGGTCCGAAGAGAGCGCGATCCTCTCCGCGAATGGAACCGTGGCCAACCTCACCGACGGCCGGAACTTCGTCTACGTGAAAAAGGATCTCGTTCTCTTGCAGTCCCCTCCGCGCCGGGTCACGGGACAGTGGTTCGTGCCTCTGGATTTCATTCCCAAAGTGCTGCCGGCGTTCTCGCGGGAGTCAATGACCTATCGCGACACCGAGAGGATGCTCGTGGTCGGAGATTCCTTTCCGACGCTCGAGGTCCGCTCCACGCGCGACCCGTCCTATACCCGCATCGAAGTGTCGACGAGCCGGGTGGTGCCGATCGAGATGTCCCAGACCGACCGGGAGATCCGTCTCACGATCCAGACGCCCTATCTGCGCACGACCTTCCAGGACGAAGAGATCCTCGACGAGGTCGTCGAGCGAATCGCGCTCCGCCGCACCGGGCGGAACTACGAAATCCTGGTCACTCTCGGAAAGCGGTTCTGGACTCTCCAGGCGTCGAAGCGGGAGTATCCCGATCATGCGGTCGTCCTCGATCTATTGAGGAGCCGAATCCCTACCCGCGCCGAGAGCACGCCGGGCCAGACGGAAACGATCCGCGAGGAGCTTCGGTCCATGGAGGAGCGAGGCGAAGGCGAGACGGAACCTCCGGCTCCCCCGGACGTTATCGATGAGATTGTCCTCGCTCCGGACTCCGGGTCGCTTGGCACGGCCGAGGAGATTCTTACCCGCAATTCCGGACCCACCCGGCTTCGGATCGTGGCGATCGACCCTGGGCACGGCGGAGCGGAGGCCGGAGCCGAAGGGCGAGACGGTCTCCTCGAAAAAGACCTGGTGCTCTCGATCGCGCGCCGGCTGCGCGAGCTCCTTTCGGAGCGGCTCGGCCTTTCGGTCATCCTCACGCGGGACGGAGACCGGGACCTGGCTCTCGACGAGCGGACCGCGCTCGCCAACAACAACAAGGCCGACCTCTTTATCAGTATCCACGCCGACGCTTCCCCAAGCCGGGATGCGACCGGCTCCTCGGTCTACTTTCTTTCCTACTCTTCCCCGGACGCCGAGGGCCAGGTCACGAGCGCGCGTTCTCGCGGGTCCGCGGTCTCCGGCAACTCCGGCCTGGACTTCATCCTTTGGGACATGGCGCAAGCTTCCCACTTGAGCCAGTCGTCGCGGCTCGCCGAGATCTTCCAGGAAGAGCTTCTGACGGCAACGGGCACGGAGAAGGAAAACCGCGGAATCAAGCAGAACACGTTCGTCGTCCTCAAAGGCGCCACCATGCCGGCGGTGCTGGTGGAAGTGGGCTTCATCTCCAATCCCCATGAGGAAGAGCTTCTCGAGACCCGCGAGCACCAGGAGCGTCTAGCCGAAGCGCTCTACCGAGGAGTCCTGCGGTTCAAGGACGTCTACGAGTACCAGCCTCGGGCCGAAGGAGCCGCGCAGGGGCGGCACGGCCCGAAGTGAACACCAAGAACATTCTGCTCGCGGCCGGAGTTGCCTTGGTCCTCATCAGCCTCGCGGTCTGGGGCACGATGTGGATTTTGAGGCAGCCCCTTCCCGAAGGGGCGGCCGACGCCGAGGCGCCAGTCGCGCCGGGGCTCGCTGACCCCTCGGCCTCCGGGGCCGCGGAAGCGCCCAATCCGGATCGCAATCCCGATCTCGAAGAGCCAGTCCGTGCGGGGCGGATCCAGGTCAAGCTCTACGTTCTCGCGCGATCGGGGCGAGAGCTCGCGACGGAGACCGAGGAGATCGTCGATTCGCCGTCGATGCAGCAGCAGGCGAAAGAGGTCGTCCGGCTCCTCCTGCGCCGGTCCGGCACCATCCCGAGAGGTGTTTCGCTTAGAGAGCTCTTCATCACCTCGCAGGGAGTCGCCTATCTCGATCTCTCTCAGGAGCTGGTGTCGAACCACCCAGGCGGCTCCTCGGCCGAGGAGCTGACGGTCTTCAGCTTGAGCCAGACGCTCATTGCCAACTTTCCCGCGGTCAAGACGGTGAAGATCCTCGTCGAAGGTCGCGAGATCCAGACGCTCGCCGGTCACCTGGACCTCACGATTCCCTACGGGCGAGCGCCCGTGTACTTGCAGCCGCCTTCGGGGCGCGCCGAGAGCCAGAATGAAGCGAGTTGACGGACGGGAGGCCGGCGAGCCCCGGCGGGTCGTGATCACGCCGCGGTTCTTGAAGCACGCGGAAGGGTCCGTCCTGATCGAGGTCGGCGACACCAAAGTGATCTGCGCCGCGACAGTCGAGGACAAGGTCCCGCCCTTCCTGAAAGGAAAGGGAACGGGCTGGGTGACGGCGGAGTACAGCATGTTGCCCCGCTCATCAAAGGAGCGGATTCCGCGCGAGGCGGTGAAAGGGAAATTGTCGGGACGCACCCAGGAGATCCAGCGGCTCATCGGCCGCTCGCTCCGGGCCGTGATCGACCTCCCCAAGCTCGGCGAGCGCACCGTCTGGATCGACTGTGACGTCGTTCAGGCGGACGGGGGCACCAGAACCGCGTCCATCTCCGGGGCATATGTCGCGCTGGTGCTCGCGCTCCGGGCGGCGCGAAAGCCGGGTTCTTCGGCGCCCCTTCCCCTCCGCGATCACGTGGCGGCGACGAGCGTCGGCATGGTGAACGAGTCGGCCCTCCTCGACTTGAACTATGAGGAAGACTCCAAGGCCGACGTCGACATGAACGTGGTCATGACGGGCGCGGGAGAGTTCGTGGAGGTGCAGGGCACGGCGGAGTCGCGGCCCTTCGCCCAGACGACGCTCCTTACGATGCTGGACCTCGCGGGAAGCGGCATCGAGAAGCTCATCGCCGTCCAGCGAGAGGTGCTGGACCAGACCTAGACCTAAAAATGAAGCCGTGAAGCTTCTTCTCGCCACCACGAGTCCGGGGAAACTTCGAGAGCAGACAGAAGCGCTTCAGGGCCTCGACCTCGAAATCGTTTCTCTCGAGGATTTCCCCGCAATCGAACCGCCGGACGAGACCGGCACCACGTTTCGCGACAACGCCCGGCTCAAGGCGCTGTACTACCATCGCGCGCTTGGGTTGCCTTCGGTCGCGGAGGACGCGGGTCTCGAGGTCGACGCCGTTGGTGGCCTTCCCGGGGTGCATTCGGCGAGGTGGCTCGGAGCCGAGACTCCCTACGAGGCGAAGAACGCGCGGCTGCTCGAGCTTCTCAAGGACGTCGGCGAGTCGGACCGGACCGCCCACTACGTGAGCGCCGTGGCGCTCGCCGACGAAGGGGAGATCGTGTTCGAGCACGAAGCTGCCTGCGAAGGGCGAATCGCCTTCGAGCCCCGGGGAGCGAGCGGCTTCGGCTACGATCCGATCTTCTGCTATCCGCCTCTCTCGAAGACCATGGCGGAGCTGTCCCCGGGCGAGAAGAACAAGGTGAGCCATCGCGGAAAGGCGTTTGCGGCGCTAAGGCGCCATCTCGCCGCCGCAACCCGTACGTAGTCGATTCAATCTACCGGGTCTCTCGAACTCCTCACGTGACCTCCTCGCGCTCATTCTCGTGCACGCCCGGGGCTTGGGGGCGCTTTGACCGTCGGGGGAAACAGCCCTATAATTGCCGTTCACGGGGCGTGGCGCAGTTTGGTAGCGCGCCTGCTTTGGGAGCAGGAAGTCGGAGGTTCGAATCCTCTCGCCCCGACCAAAAACCGAGGGAAGAAGCCTCGCGCGCCAGTAGCTCAGATGGATAGAGCGGCGGCCTTCTAAGCCGCATGTCGGGGGTTCGAATCCCTCCTGGCGTACCAGATGGCCATTAACTTATGGTGGGTGTAGCTCAATGGTAGAGCACTGGACTGTGGCTCCAGGTGTTGTGGGTTCGAGCCCCATCACCCACCCCACTCGAAACCGAAAGATTTGCCATCGAGTTTTTCGACCGCGTATAGTCGGGTTTGAGTTCCGAAGAGTGCGCGCCCGTAGCTCAGTTGGATAGAGCGCCAGACTTCGAATCTGTAGGCCGTAGGTTCGAGCCCTACCGGGCGCGCCAATTCGGAACCAAGCGTCAGGGCCTCGTGCACCCGCACGCAGGCGATGCCGGAGACTTCCTCCCAGGAGCTCGTCTCCTAGACCGTAGGCGTTGTTCTTCACCACGGCGAGAATGGGCCGTCCGCCCGCGAGCCTCGCGCTTTCCCTCACGTTCCGGCGCACCGCGGCGGCGTCGATCTCGAGCCAGGGGTCGAACCCCCTTTCGCTCGCGCCGGGCCTGAGGCCGCGAAGGCTCGAGGGCGGCTCCTCGGCCGCGCTCGCGCGGGCAAGTCCCGCTGCGGAAAGAGCCGTGAGCGACTGGAGGAAAGTGCGGCGTGAATGCCTCATGGCGGGCCTCCTGGGCGGTCATGACACCGTATGAAAGAGCTCTGCGCTAGGCAGCTCCGGCAGGGACAAAGTCGGCGTTCTCCGTGGGGCTCCCTCCCGAAACCGAAGGGCCGGTATTCGACGAGAGCCCTTTTGCGGGAGCGAGCGGGCGAGCGCTCCCGAGAGCGACGGCGTGGCTGAACCTGCCCGCTATACTCTGGACACTTCCGCGTTCATCGCGTATCTCGCCGACAAAGCCCGGCGCAGAGTTGGTGCAGACGCTCTTGATACACGCTGAGACCCGCCGAGTCGAGATCTTCGCCTCGTTCATGCGCTACATGGAGACTCTGTATCGTCTTTGGCGGCAGCACGGCGAGAAGGAAGGCAAGCTCGCCTACCTTCGTCTCAAAGCATGGCAGTGACGCGTGTCGACCAATCCGAAGGGCTCCTCTTGCGGGCGGCGCGAGTGAAAGCGGAATTCAATCTGTCGGTTGCCGACGCGTGGATAGCGGCCACCGCTCTTCTCAAGAATACCAAGCTCGTGCACAAGGACCCGGAGTTCCGACCACTCGGGTCCCGAATCGAAATGGTCGAGCTTCCGTTCAAACCGAAGCGCGCGCGAGAGTAGCGGCGAGTGCAGTTGTAAGACCCGAGCCTCCCGTTCGAGAAGGCACCGTTGAGATCGATTCGCTGAACGCCCTCTCGCCTACTTCGGCTTCATCTCGATCGCGACGCTCACCCGTCGTGGGGGAGCGCTCCCGTGAGGACGAGGAGCTTTCCCGTTTGGGGAATGACGACGTTCTACTCGTGCACGTAAGCCCACTCGCCGATTCGCTCGACGCCGCCACCGTACATGAAATCCGGATAGTTCCCTTCGGGCCAGTAAACGAGCCAGTCAACCTGGAGGAGCTTGTACAGGTTCACACGAAGTTCGTATTTCTTGAATAGACGCTCCTGGTCCTGGAGCGTCTGGCTTTGGGGCCAACGTACTGGAACGAGGGGAACCCGATCATACCGGTGTCCGGGATCGATTCCAGTTCCCGTGGAACGAGCTCTTCGAGGGCGTTCGGTAGCTTGCCTGAAAACGACTCATAACGGTGTATCGCGTCCACCATGCCTCTACTCCCAACTGCTCTGGCGAGCGAGAAAGACTGCGGTCGGCGGTCACCAGCCGACGTCCGGCGCGTGTTGCCACCGCCGCCCAGCCGGAAAGGGGGCCCGCTTCGACGCGGTATCTTGTTTCGATCGTCGGCGAGTCACCACACCAAAGAGCCCGCAGTTCCAGAGTGTCAATCCGTCTCGTCCGCAGGTTCGACCCGCCCTACTGCCTCGTCGGTAGCCAGTTCGAGTTCCGAAAGCTCATCCGCAGTGAGATTTCGGATCTTAGTCTGTAAGGCGGATTTTGGAATGGCCCTAAGTTGAAATGCGAGCGCGATCGAATCTTCCGGCAGCCCATCCTCCGAAGCTGCGATGAGAGCAGTGCCAGCCAAGTTCGCGCGATGCGAATTCGTTGTTAAAGGGATGACAAGAACTGATTGAAGAACTCGCGTCAATGCATCGCTCTGCCAGATGATGACAGGGCGTCGTCCTGTCTGCTCGCGCACACGGTACTTGCCGAGGTCTGCCCACCAGACCTCGCCGCGCTTCAACTACGGTCCTCGTCGTCGAGATTCGCCGACCAATCGGTAAGACCTTGTTCAGTTAGGGCGAGATCCTCTTCATTCGCGTTCTTCTTTAGACGATCGAGGTTCCATCTGTTTGGATCGGGGCGCCGAACCACGATCAGGTTGACTCGCTCGCCGGGCCGGAGCGGCAAGGGCTCGGTCGGCGTCAGCACTCCTTTTTCGTAACGAGCTTCGACAAGTTTCATGATTTCCATGCTAACACGGACGTCACCCGACATGCCCCGTCCTGGCCTCCCGAGCCGATCCACTGGCGGTCGGGCGAAACCGCGACGCTCGAAACCTCGAGAGTGTGGCCGTATAGGAGGACGGATAGTCGTTTGTATTCGGCGGCGGTGCGAGATTTGGAGGGAATGGAGCCCACAGAGAGGCTTTTGGGAATCTTGGCCAAGGGCTTCGTGTAAGGAAAGAGGGCCGACCGCCGAGGGGTCGAAGCGGGAATGGTGCGTTCTCCGGTTTCGGACAGAAGGCGAGTGTGAGGTTGAGTAGGGTTTGGCGGCTAATGGAGCTCGGTGCGAAGTGACGGAGCTCTGGGTTGCGAAGCTTTGTGGTCGAGATGTTCCAGGATTCGACGGATGACGCTGGGCTCGGTAAAGAGAAATCGCTCGCGGGTTTCGTGGACGACAAAGGGCACAGCCGTTCGGCCTCGGAACGAAGCCAGGAATTGCCGCCGCGGCGCCCACAAGGTGAGAAGACGAAATCCGCTACGGCGAACCGCCCTGGGTCCCAACGCACAGGCGGGATATTGGCCTCCCAAGAAGGTCGTCGAGACCCGGCATCTTGAGCTTCGCGAATACCAGTCTCGATTTCGCCAAAGACATCGCGAGTCGTAGGTTCGAGCCCTACCGGGCGCGCCAACTCGAACCCAGGTCTCCCAAAACATAGCCGCGCTTCCTCTCCTCTCCCCTCGTCCATATAATCGCCTCTCGCCGCCAAGGCGGAGGATGGTCGGAGGAGGCTCGAGGTGACGTCGATCCGGAG
Organism: uncultured Acidobacteriota bacterium; assembly: GCA_964553925.1. GTDB lineage: Bacteria > Acidobacteriota > Vicinamibacteria > Marinacidobacterales > SMYC01 > DAISKN01. The sequence continues at coordinate 607 of CAZKNR010000386.1, read as the reverse complement.
CGTGGGTTTCGTGGGCCTGGGAATCATGGGAAAACCCATGGCCCGGAACCTTTTGAAGGCCGGCTTCTCTCTCGCCGTCTTCAGCCGCTCGCGCCCTCCCGTCGACGAGCTCGCTTCCGAAGGAGCCGAGACCAAGGATTCGCCGCGCGCCTGCGCCGAAGGGCGGGGCGCCGTCATCACCATGCTCCCGGACTCTCCCGACTCCGAGAGCGTCATCCTCGGGGAGAACGGCGTTCTCGATGGCGCTTCTCCGGGGGCGGTGGTCATCGATATGAGCTCCATCGCTCCCTCCGTCTCCCGGAAGATCGGCGCCGCTTGCGAAGAGAAGGGTGTCGGTTTTCTCGATGCTCCGGTGAGCGGGGGCGAGGCGGGTGCTGTCTCGGGCCAGCTCGCGATCATGGCGGGCGGGAAGAAAGACGTCTTCGCCCGCGCCGAGCCACTCTTTCAGGCGCTCGGGAAGAGCTCTGTTCTTTGCGGCGGACACGGAGCCGGAAATATCGTCAAGCTCGCGAACCAGATCGTGGTCGCGGCTAATATCGAAGCCGTCTCGGAAGCGCTGGTGTTCGCGCGAAAGGCCGGAGTCGATCCGAAGGTCGCCTTCGACGCC
>CAZKNR010000385.1:0-4950 GCA_964553925.1 uncultured Acidobacteriota bacterium | reverse complement strand
TGTTCTCGGGCTATATTGCTTTCCCCAAAGGAATCCGAATGCAGCGGCACAATTTCGACGCGCGGCGCGCCCCCCGGCTTGTCGCCAAAGTCCGGGTGCTCTACGTCAGCAAAGGTCAGACCCGGGCGGTCGATGCCGACTGTCAGAACATCTCGACCGATGGCCTCTTCGTCAAGACCCATAAGCGCGGCCCCGACGCCGGTACCCCGGTAAGCCTCCTTCTTCAGTTCGACGGGGCGGACAAAGAGCTGATCGTGCAGGGGGTCGTGCGCTGGCAAGGGGCGGTCCGCTCGCTCGAGGATGGGAACGAGGGCGCGGGAATGGGCATCCAGTTCACCGAGATGGACGGCCCGGTGCGCGAGGCGCTCGAACGAACGATCGGCGAGATCGAGGGTCATTGAGCGCGCTCTTCGCCGCTCGCAAGACCTTCGAGTTCATGATCTACCTCTGGGGGCTCCCGGAGGTCTCCGATCCGGAGGTTCGGGCCAAGGCCCTCGCGGAGGCTGGGTTCACCGTCGTCGACGGGGACGAAGCGTCGATCGACGTTCTCGCGAGACACGGCTTGAAAGCCATGGTCCGCGACCCGAGCCGGGAGACCGTGAGCCGGCTGCGCGGGCACGAGGCTCTCTGGGGCTACCACCTGGGAGACGAGCCTTACCCCGAGGAAGCGTTTCTTCCCATAGTGGAGAGACGGCGGGAGCTCTCGGCCATCGACCCTGACGCCTACTACTTCGTCAACATGCTTTCGACCACGGGTGAGTTCCTTCGCACCTACATGAAAGTCGCCGAGCCCGAGATCCTGAGCTTCGACTTCTATCAATGGTGGTGGGGAAGCGACCGATACTTCGAGAAGCTCGAGGAGTTCCGCCACCAGGCGGTCCTCGCCCGGGTTCCCCTCGGAAGCTGCATCGAAGTGAACGCGAACCCGGGAATCGAGCGGGGGGACCGGACGGTTCTCGCCGACAACCGGGCGAAGCTGCGCCAGAGCGTCTACACGAACTTCGCCTATGGAGTGAAGGCCATCGAGTGGTTCTCGGCGGGCATCCTGTTCGAGCCGAAGACCGCGAAGCTCGCCCCCTGGGGTGAGGACGTGGCGGCGATCAACCGGGAAGTCGCTCATCTCGGGCAAGCTCTCGCTCCCCTGAACACGATCGACGTCTACCACACCTCTCCTCTTCCCCGCGGGACGAGCGAGTCTCCCAAGGAGCACTGGGTGCAGCTCATCGGTGAAGAGGATCGCGCGGGGCTCGTCTACGGCATGTTCGAGGATGAGGCGGGGACGGACTACGTGATGGTGGCGAACCGCGACTACGACGACTCCCAGAGCGTCACCCTTCGGCTCCAGTCGAAATGGCTCGGAATCGCTCCCTGGAACAAGCCGAAGAGCTACACCTACGGCATCGAAAAGCTCGACAAGGCCAGAGGCAACTGGGAGACGATGAGCAGCACTTCTTTCGTCGGGTTCACGTTCGTCATCGGGCCCGCGGACGGCGAGCTCTATCGGATCACGACCAACGTGAAACCCTGAAGCGCTGGCCTAGACACCGGTCGCGATCGAGTACATCCAGTTCGCGAGCACCGCCAAAACGAATCCCGCGCGAGCCCAGACCGGGAGCTGGCTCGGGATCGGTGGCGGAGTTCGCCCCAGGAGCGCCATCGCTCCAGCGCACAGTCCCCCGCCGATAAGAAAGATCCAGGCGATCGTGGGCAAGGGGTAGCGGACGAGGGCTCCGAGAACGTCGAATCGAGCGAGAGCGAGCGCGGCGCGGCCGGTTCCGCATGTAGGACAGGGAATGCCGGTCAAGCTCTTGAAGGTGCAGTTCCAGAGCGCAGCCCCGGCGAAGGACGCCCAGGGAGAGGCCGCGACGAGCACGGCCGCAACCGCGCCCCAGAGGAGCGCGAGCTGCCGGCTCACGGAGAGCCGCCCGCTCCCGCGATCGCGGCTATGAGGGCGACGATCATCGCGCCGAACGACAAGATGATGCAGGTGCAGCACACGAGCGTGGGAATCAGCGCTCCCAGCAGAGCCCGAGACACAGTGGTTCGATGCACCCGAGAGGAGCCGATCACCTCGAGGATCAAGATCCAGATCGCGACGAGAAAAAAACCCATCATGGGAACGACGTTCGCGATTCCCGCGACCTGCGAATACGAAACGACCTTCAACGTCCCCTCGAACCCGCTGGGTGAGTCGGAGGTGGCGCCGACGATCATGAGACAAAGGTGAAGAATTCCTGCGGAGATGAACAGGGTTACGACGAACGCGATAGGCCAGACTACCAGGATTGCCATGCTCCAGAGGACTCCTGGCGCGAAGGCTCCTCCGAGCCCCTCCATCCCCTCTATTCCCCCGATCATGCTCCTGACGAAGCCGCCGACCAGAAGGTCCCACATCTGGTACAGCAGCACACCCGCCCAGCTCACAATCAGACCGAAGAGAATCGGGCTCGTGAGGTCGCCATCGGGGCGGAGGCGTGAAAAAGCGTTCGACGGATCGGTCACGAGGAGGCGGATCGTCTGGAAGAGAGCTTCGACCAGGCCGAGTCGATCGCGCTCCTCCCACGGTAACCGGTCGCCTCCAGGAGGGCGCGGCGCGGAACCCGCCATGGGCGGTGCGTAAGGCGACTGAGGGGGCGGCGGAATGGGTGGGGTGCTCACCCGATGATTTTACTTTTTTTCCAAATTTTACGTCACTGCTGAAGCGGCGAGCCGACGGCGGCCGAGGCCACAGTCTCCTGCCTCTCGCACGAGTCCGCGCACCTCATCTTCAAGTGAACCGGCTTATAGCGAACGTCGAGCTTGAAGCGCAGCTTCTCGAGCTGCTTGTTCATATCGAGCTCAATCTTGCGGCTGGCGGTGAAAACACCCCAGGGTGTGACTGCGAGCCTTCCGATGAAGTCGCTTCCATCCGCCCGATGACCCTCGACCCGGAGGTCGGTCCTCATGGGCTCGATACGCGAGAGGCCCGGATAGTAGGTGAACTGGAAGATGCGCTTCGCGGGAAGCTGGCTCACCGCCTGATCGTCCTGGTAGAGCACCGCGTCCTGCAGGTGCTCGCAGAGCGCGATGTCGACGGGGAGATAGATGCTTCGAGTGAGAAGGTTCGCTTTGTCGGGCTTCTGGTCCTTGGCCTCGCTCGACGGTGGCGCAACGAGGCAAAGAGCGACGAGGAGCGCTGGATTTCCCAAAAGGCGGGCGGCGGTTCTCATGGCAAGCTCCCTCTCCGGGAGCATCGCTCCCGGCCCCAGTTCGTTGATGGCAGGTTTTTCGAGGGGCCCGCGTCTCTTTATTTATGAAGCTGTTGACTTCCTTACTAAAGCAAGAAAAATGCCAGAGAGCAGAATGCTGAGATGAAAGAGGATCGTGAGGAGACCCACAGAGACGGTGGGGTGAAATCACCGTAGCGGGACAAAGATTGCTACGTTCATAATAGGCGCTGGAGGAAAACTCATGAAGAAATCCCTGTCTTTGATCCTCGCTCTCGTCGTCGGGATGCTGGTGGGAGCGATGCTGCCAAGCCTTCGAGCGCAAGCCCCTGCGGGAGGCGAGCGCACCGTCTGGTATTTCTATCGCGTGACCTGGGGTCACCAGGACGAGTTCGTCGAGCTCTTCAAGAAGAACCACTATCCCGTCTTGAAGGAACAAATGGGTGACCGACTGGTCAGGTTCAAAGCCTATGTTCCCCAATTCCATGGGGATGGACGCGGCGACTGGACCTTCGCCACCGAGATCGTCTTCAAGAACGACGCGATTTTCATGGGACCGTCCCCCGAGCAGGCGATCGTCAAAAGGCTCTTTCCCGACGCCGCCACGTTCCGGCGAGAGGAAGCCCGGCGCTTCGAGATCGTGGACGCCCACTGGGACATCCCTCTCCGCGAAGTCCCTATGGAGTAACGGGTTGCCGGGAGAGGCCCGGGGGAGCGCAGCGCCCCCCTGCCCCAAATCGCGCTACTCCCATATTAATGAGGGGAAACCCAAGCGTTGAGTGTCCTTATCGGGGTGATCTCGGACACCCACAACTTGCTCCGCCCCGAGGCGCTCGCGGCGTTGAAGCGGAGCGATTTGATCCTCCATGCGGGAGACGTTTGCCGGCCGGAAGTGCTCGAGGAGCTCGGGCGGATCGCGCCGGTGGTCGCGGTGCGCGGCAACAACGACCGGGGCGCCTGGGCCCGTCGTCTCCCCGTCTCCCGCACGGTCGAAGTAGGCGGATTCCGCATCCACGTCCTCCACAACTTGAAGGAGCTGGATGTCGACCCGAGAGCCGAGGGGTTTCACGCGGTGGTCAGCGGCCACTCCCACCGCCCGCGCGCCGAAAGAAAGGACGGCGTCCTCTTCCTGAATCCCGGAAGCGCGGGACCGAGGCGCTTCACGCTCCCGGTGGCGGTTGCGCGCCTCAGCGTTGGCAAGCGCGGCCTTCGGGCCCGAATCGTCGAGGTCGGTGCTTCGGATTGACAACCCGATCTTGCGCACCTAGACTCGCTTCCCAGCCACCATGACCCTCGAGACGGGTGCGCGACTCGGTCCGTATGAAATCGTCTCCGCTCTCGGCGCGGGCGGGATGGGTGAAGTCTATAAAGCGAAAGACACCCGTCTCGATCGTACGGTCGCCATCAAGGTTCTTCCGTCGCACCTTTCCGATGACGCCGCTCTGCGCGAGCGGTTCGACCGCGAAGCGCGGGCGGTCTCGAGCCTGAACCATCCTCACATCTGCACTCTCTACGACATCGGTCGCGAGGGCGGAGTGGACTTCCTCGTCATGGAGTTCATCGAGGGGGAAAGCCTCGCCAGCAGGCTCGAGAGAGGTCCCCTGCCGCTCGCGGATGCTCTCCGCCGCGGTATCGAGATCGCCGATGCTCTCGACGAAGCTCACCGGCACGGTGTCGTGCACCGGGACCTCAAGCCGGGAAACGTCATGCTCACCGGATCGGGGGCGAAGCTTCTCGACTTCGG
>CAZKNR010000384.1:0-4022 GCA_964553925.1 uncultured Acidobacteriota bacterium | reverse complement strand
CCCGCAGACACGACCCGGCCTCGTGGAAACGTTCGGCCGCGACCTTGCTGACGGGGTCGCCTATGCGAAGAATCCGCCCCAGGATGCTTCGCGCTCGGGCGCTATCTACGGCGGTATTCCCAACGACGCTCCGGAGGCCGAGGAGAGGATCCGCGAGTTCATGATCCGTTACCTGGCCGCATCGCAGGACGTTCCTGCCTAGGAAAGCAACTCTGCCACGATCCGTTCCACGTGGATCCGCGTCGTGTCGAGGAGCGGGATCCCCAGGTCCGGCCCATCCCGCAGGATGAGAGGGAGCTCTGTTCCACCCAGGATCATGCCTTGAATCTGCTGCCGCTCCTTCATTCGCGAGATGCAGGTGAAGAGCCGCTCGCGGGTGCTTGGAAGGAAGACAACCATCCGGAGACGGTGCGAACGATCTGATACGGCAGCGCGACGAGGAGGAACCCGACGAGGACCGCCTCGAGCGGATACACCGTGCGAAGCGCGATGAGCTGGAAGACCACGTCCAGGCCCACCCCGACCGCGAGCATCTTGCCCACGTCGTGCAGTGCCTGTTGGAACATCGCTCGTCGATGCCCCGAGTCCGGACCCTTCGAGCGCCGGGCGTTCGCGAGCCCGGCCCGGATTCCGAAAATGGTTGCCACGAGCGGCTGCAGGATCAGCCGGAACCACATGGGCCCGGTCGTCCGGGCCACCAGGTCCTCAAAGACGCGGCCGAAGATCTCGTCCATAGGGTTCACCTCGATTCGACGTTGGGCTGCCAGGGCCAGCGCCCCTCGGCCTCGACGACGAGCGACCAGGTCAGCGCGATCCGGACGACGACGAGCAAGCCAAGCGCCGCGACGCCGTACAGCGAGGGCTCGAGCGCCGCCGTACGGATCACGTCGGACGCCACCAGCAAATCCAAACCCAGCAATAGGCTGCTGACCAGCTGGTGCTTGAACCTGGACACGACGCCCGGTGAATCCGGAGAAACGAGCGTTCGGATCAGCCGGCAGCGCACCGCGGCGATGTTAATGCCACCCACGATCACGGCAACCGCGAAGGTGTCGAGGGCGAAGGCCCCGCCACCAGGATGCCTCCCTGGTATCGAGGTACTCAATGTCTCCCCTATAGAGAGCACAAGGGTGACACTGTGGCGGGAAAGACTGGTTCGCAGTCCGAACGCTCCGTAGCCTGACTCTCGATGTCCCGTGCTACTGAGATCAATAACGCATCAAAGCATGATTGCGGGTTTACGTGCTGACCTTACGCCGTCGCCTCGTGCGCGACTGTTTCGGCGCGTCGCACGCGGATCTTCACCTCGATGCGCGAGCCAAGCCGGTTGATTATCGACATGAGGCGATCGACGGTGAACCGCCCGAGGTCTGCATTGCGGATGCGCGAGAAGTCCGCCGCCGCAATACCCGTGCGCTTGTGCGCCGCGCGCACGCTTAAGCCATCCCGGTCGAGCGCCTTGATGATTTCGGCCGCGAGGATCGCCTTGAACTGTTCGGCATCCGGGTTCTTGTGCCCCAGATCGCGGAACACATTTCCGCTTCCGCGCACCACTTCCAGCTTTTCGCCTTTCATCGCAACATCTCCTTCAGCCTTTTCAAACGGTCCTTTATCAGATCGACCTCGCGCTTCGGCGTCTTGATGCCCTGCGTCGATTTCTTCTGAAACGCGTGGACGACCCAGATCTCACCGGCGAGCTGTGCCGCGTAGACCACGCGGAACGCATCGCCCCGGAACGGCAGCGCCACCTCGAACACGCCCGACCCCATGCCGTGCATCGGCTTCGCGATATCCGCCTTGCCCCCCTCAGCGGCAATCGTCAACGCGGCCAGGCAGATCGACCGGGCCCCCTCGGGGAACGTCTCGAATTCCTTCAGCGCCGCCCTGATCCATGAAATGGGCCGTGTTCTTGGGGTCATCGCCTCTCGTTGTGTCTACCGCCTCATATAGCCATGTTGTCATATGTGACAACAGCGGTCAAGGAACGCCCCGCCGCTCGGACCGAGCCGACTCCCGCCGGAGTACGGAAATCGAAGTTCAGTCGACTGGGACGCGCGTTGAAAGTGAGCCTCGAGCCCTTACCGGCTTCCTGGGTTCCCTCGATGGGAATCGAGGAGGTGACGAACTTGTCGTCGACGCCGAGGGGGCCCATGGTCTTCACGATGCTCATGCGGACCTGTCCTCCGATCTTCAACGCGGCATCCGTTCCGGGAATATGGAACGAGCCCGGGAACTCGCCCGCCTCCACGACGTCGGCTGGGGTCTCGGGGATCTTCTGAACTTGCTGCTCGAGCTCCGCGAGCCTTTGTTCGACCGCTCCCGTTACCGTCGCTTCCTCCGGTCTCTGTTCGATCTCCTCGAGCCGGTTGTGGCTCGAAAGCGCGAGCGCTTCGACCTCGGAGAGCCGCTTTTGGAGGCCTTCGAGCTCTTTCGCCTGCGCCTCGATGATCTCTTTCTGCTGGAGCAGGAGCTGGCTCAACTCCTCGACTGGAGGCTCGGAGGGAGGCTCCTGGGCTCCGGCCGTGGCGAGGGCGAAGAACAGGACTGCGGGCATCATGAGTTTCGTCATCTGACTTTTCTCCAACGATTGGGTCGCTTGATGGAAGGGCGCGCCGCTCGTCGTCAGCTCAGCTACGATCATCTGACCTCGGTCAGCGGGCCCTCGCCCCAGATCCCAGCACTTTCCTCAGGCGGGAACTTGTAGGTGCCGTCGATCACCGCCTCCGCCGGCCAAAAGGTTCGCACCTGATGTTGAATGGGTCGCAGCCGGTATGCGATCAGCGAACGCTTCCCTCGCCTACGGAACGTAGCTGCAGACAGCGCCGGCGCCGCAGCCTTGATACGAGTTCTGGGGGTCGTCCTGCACGACGAGCGCCAGCCGGTCAAGGACGAATGCACGGATCCCGCCTGAAGCCCGCTTGTCTACAGAAGTTCACTCCTTTGTCTTCCTGCACCATTGGTTTCTCGGGGACATCAACGCGGACGACACCACCGTCCATGGGAAACTCGGATCAAGGCAAGAAGTTTGACAGCCAAGGCCTAGCTAAAGGCTGTTGCAAAATCCGGCGAGCACTCCTTGTTTGGCGCGACCTGGCGCGGTTCGAATCTGGCAGATCTGACTGAGCACCCTGACCCGCCCTTAGAAAGATGGTCTCTGGCCCAAGATTGTTCTTGACATAAGTGAGCGTACTCGAGATAGTCGAGTACGACATGATCGGACCAACCACTCGCCAGTCGAACCTTTTCTATGTGCCCTTGGCCCGGCAGGCCGTCCTTCTCAAAGATGACCTGCTCGATCCAGTCGACGCTTTGCTCGATGACGAGGAACTCGTGGGACTCGTGCGTGAGAGGATGGCGGGACGTCGACCCCTTTCCCGACGCAGGGGGCGACCCAGCATCGCTCCTGACCGTCTGCTTCGATGCTGCGTGATGAAGCACCTCAAAGGGTGGTCGTTCCGGGAACTGGAGCGGGAGGTCCGCTCCAACTTGGTGTATCGCCGCTTCACCCGCTTCGATGCGGACCCCACGCCCGATTACTCCACGTTCAGCCGGTGCTTTGCTCTTCTGGGCCCAGAAGTTACAAAGCAGGTCCATGAGAAGGTGGTTGCCAAGGCCCGAGAGGAGAATGTAGCGCGGGGTCTCAAGCTGCGAACCGACACTACCGTGGTCGAAAGCAACATTCACTACCCTACGGACAGCTCGCTGCTGGGAGACGGAGTCCGGGTGCTCACTCGAGCTCTACGAGGCATAGCGAAGCAGTGTGAGGTGGGTACGGTTGCGGTGGTGAATCATGACCGTTCGGTGAAGCGGCGGCTTTTGGAGATCAGCCGGTCAGCGAAGGTTCTCACGGAGGCGAGCCAGCAGCGTCTCAAGGATGGCTGTGAGAAGATTCTGAAGGTGACCAGAGGCGTCCTTCGGCAAGCTCGGGTGGTCATGGAGGATCTGCAAGCGGGGCGGCTGCCGATTGTGGGCTCGGTGGTATCGGTGATGATGCGAGAGGCGCAACTGCGGCACTTCGTCCC
>CAZKNR010000383.1:0-2749 GCA_964553925.1 uncultured Acidobacteriota bacterium | reverse complement strand
AAGCGAGGAGTTTTCGAACGAAACGTCGATGGTTTCGGAATCGGGGCTCTCGTTTCCGACTTCGTCCGTCGCCCTGGCTGCGAGCCGGTTCAATCCGGGAGCGAGCCTCACCTCGAGCGCGAAGCGGCCCGGGGGCTCGACTAAGAGAAGACTCGGCGCGTTCGTGGTTCCCACGAGATGGAGATCCGAGCTCCACCCGAAGAACTGGAGGTCGAGCCTGCCGGGCTTTTCGCCCAGCTCCGTCACACGCCCGCCGGGCAGGATCCAGAACAGGGATTGGGCGCGAAGCGCCGACACCGCCGAAGCGGGTCCCAGGCTCGCGAGCTTCGTCATTCCCTCGGTTCCGGGAACGAGCAAAGCCGTACCGGAGTCGACGTCATAGAGATGAAGCCCGGTGTCGAAGAGCGTGAACGCGAGCGTCCTCGGCCCCGCCCACACGAAGCCGTCGAGGTTGAAGTCGTCGACCACGAGAACGGGCGCCCCCCCGGAGCGGGGGACGACGAAAAGCCTTCGGCTCCCCTCGCTCCAGGCGAGAACCTCGAAGCCCGCGGAGACCACGAGGCGCTCCGGTGGAAAACCCGACGTCGACGTACGGAGCGTCCTCGCGGCGCCCGTCGCAACCTGGATCACAAGGACGTCGAAACCGACCACGACCGCGACCTCGTCCTCCGAGATCCACGCCGGAGCCTGGGGTGGGCCAGTCATCGGAAGGACCGCCGTGGTCTCGTTCTCGAGATCGAGGATCCGGAGCGCCCGGTTTACGTCGAAGCCCAAGGTGGTGGCGACCGCGAGCTTTCGCCCGCTCGGGGAGAAGGCGGCGCCCCGCGCGAACGACGAAGCTCCCTCGTAGGGCACGGAGCGCACCTGGCCGGTACCGAGAGAGTACAGACGGACGTCGTCGAAGACGACCTCGGCCGCAAGCGTCCGATCGGACGACAGCGCGAACCGCCCCGAGACGTTGAACGAAGTTCCGAGGGTTGGCTCGAAGGCGTCGGTGAAGGCCGCCGAAGCCTGGACCGAGCCGAGGCGGATGCCCTCTCGAAGCACTTCGACGCGGCTCGACGGCTCCGCCGCGCCCAGAGCGGTAACCCGGGAAGACGCCACCGTGCGAGGGGCGCCCGGCGTCGTGGGCAAGAGGAAGATCGGCGCGGCCGGAGGCTCGCTGTCGTCGGGGACGCCGCTCGCCTCGTTGGAATCGGAAGACGGCTCGCCGCGGAGATCGACGGCGCGGACCACGTAAAAGAGCTCGATTCCATCGACGAGCCCGCTATCGACGAACGAGAGCGTCCCTCCGGCAACGCGGGCGATCTCGGCGTAGGGCCCGCCGGAGGCCGCAGCCCGCTGGACCGCGTACCCGGAAACCGCGAGAGGACCCGTGGCCTCGGTCCACGAAAGCGAGAGCGCTCGGCCCGCGGGCGCGACGCTCAGAGTGAGGAGAGGAGCGCCCGGCGGTGCTATGTCCACCGTCGCCGAAGCGACGTTCGAGGGGCCGCTCTCGTTTCCCGCCTCGTCGACGGAGACGACGTGATAGCTATAGATTCCGTTCCGAAGGCCTCGATCGGCGGTTGCGGTCGAGAAAGAGTCTCGGATGGCGATCTCGTCGCGGAAGACGCGGTAGCGCGCGACATCCGGCGCCAGGGACGCGCTCCATTCGAGGAAAACGTCGACGCCGATCGCGGTCGCGACCAGGTTCACCGGAGGATCCGGAGGCGTGACGTCGCCGACCGCGAGGCGGACGGGGCCGGCTTCGTCGCTCCTCCCGCCGAGAACGTCGAATGCGGACAACGCGTAGTCATAGAGGCCTTGCTGCGAAGGCGCGTCGGCGAATGCGGTTCCGGACCTGGGCAAGATTCCGAAAAGCTGGAATTCCTGGAGGAGAATCCCGAAGGAGTTGACGCCCGAGTAGATCTGGAGCCGGACGCGCGGGGTCCGGACGGGAATCGGAAGCACGTGGGTCGAGACCGCTAGCTGAGAGTTCCCGCGGACGCGCAAAACCGGGGTGAGACGTCCCTCGATCTCGATGAGGAGGTCGTAATCCGCGGCGGCCCACTGCGCGGCCCAGACGAGGCGGATCTCGTCGACGTGGCGGGGAGTCGCGAGCCGAAGCTCGATCCATTGCTCTTCTCGCGGACCGATGTTCCAGTATGTCCCGGTTCCATCGATGACGTTTGGAGCGGCGCCCGGATTCTTGGAAGCGGCCACGGTGACGACCGTCGGGACCGGTCCCCCCGGCCGGACGAGTCCCCGCGGATTCAGAATCTCGCCATCGCGAGTCACGAGATATCCGGAGAGGTCCCCTTCCGCGCCCGCGTCCCAGGAGAGCTCGGCGACGTCTCCATTGGCGACGGCGCTGAAGCCCGAAGGCCGGGCCGGGCGTTCGTTTCGAGCGAGGAAAACCTCGTCGGACCGGCGGCTCACGTTTCCGTCACCGTCGCTCGCCGCCGCCTCCAGGAGGTTCGGGCCGAGAGGAAGGTCGACGGACGAGAACGCGAAATCCCCATTGGCGTCCGCGACCGCCTGAGCGAGCTCGATCGCTGTTCCCGAGGACAAGAGACGAACGGTCGAGCCGGCCTCGGCGTTCTCGCCGGCGAGATCGACGACGGCACCTTCGAAGACGGGATAGCTCGGGAGGAGCACCGGGGCGTAGACGTCGGCCGGTACGATCTCGCTCCGCGCGCTTTCGTTCCCCTCGAGGTCGATGGCGCTCACCTGGTATTCGTACTGTCCGTCGGCGAGACCCGGATCGGTC
>CAZKNR010000382.1:0-13614 GCA_964553925.1 uncultured Acidobacteriota bacterium | reverse complement strand
CTGCTTCATTAGCTTCCTCACCTGACGATTTGTAACCAATCCAATCTCCTCTTCGGCAGGAGTTTGGACCAATCCCAAGCCGCCCGAAAACCGGGAATTCTAATTGTCGCCAGGCGGGAATTATAATTGTCGCTGATCACGACGGACTCGACGAAGATCCCGAGACGGCGGAAGCTCTTGTCGATCAGGTCGCCCGCAATCCGTTTTCCATCCCGTGTCCAGGAGCTCACATTGTCGCCGAGAGGCTCGCCTCTCACCGGCCGGTGGAGAGCCGTCCATCCGGCGGACGGCCCCTTAAGATTGACGTCCAGGAGCCAGGTTCCGCCCACTTCGTCAGCGGCCGCGAGGCGGGACCCGTCCGGAGAATAGATCGGATAATAAAGAGAGTGACCATCGAGCTTGGCGAGCTGACGTAAACCGCTCCCGTCCGTGTGTACCTCGAAGATCTGGCTAACCGACCCGTTTCGGTTTGAGTGGAAAGCGATTCTCTGGCCATCCGGAGAAAAGCTTGGGCTGCGGTCGTTCGGATCATCGTCGGTGAGTTGCCGATAGCGGCTGCCGTCGGTCTTGACCAAAAGCAGGTCCTCGTAGGAGCCACCTCCGGCCATTCGATACACCACGACCCACTCGCCGTCCGGTGAGAGGCGCGGGCTCCAGAGAGCCCGCGATACCGCAAAGAACTCTTGCGGCGTACCGACGGTGAGACCGCGGCTCGCATCGAATGTCACCCGGCGCAGCCTCGTTCGAGACGACCAGGTCTCGAATGCCAGGCGCGTTCCCTGCGTCGAAACGCGCGTGTTTCTCGCATCGACGGCGGGCACCGTCATCGGCTCCGGTTCGCCGATCGTACGACCGGTCCGCGGATCGATGGCGACGCGCCAGACGTTCGTGGGACCCCCTCGGTCACTGGAAAAATACAGGGTCTTGCCGTCGCCGGACCAGCTCGGATAGAAGTTCAATGCGTCGTCGTCCATCACCGGCGCCGCGTCTTCGTCAACCGGCCCCGAAGCGGCTATGGTCCACAGTGTTGACCGCTTCGCTTGTCCCATAGTCCGCACGAACGCGAGTCGGACGCCATCGGGCGACCACGCCGGTTGAACGGCGTCACCCTTCGTGAGCAGGCGCTTGCTGCCGTCGGCGACCGAGACGACCGAGAGTTCGCTCACGTCGATGCGGCTCGCCGGGTCGCGAACGCCTTCGCTCGCGACCGCGATGAACCGACCATCCGGCGACCAGGTCGGGTCGTACCCGAAATCCGTCAGACGCCGGACGGACTCGCCGGTCGCGCCCATGAGAAAGATGCCGCCTCCGTCGCGCTCGGACCGGAACGCGATCTGGCTTCCATCGGCCGAAAGGGCCGGGGCCCAGTCATCGTCCTTGGAATCCGCGGTCAGATTCGCGGCGTTATGGCCGCCAACTCTGAGCGCGTAAATATCGAGGTTGCCGGATGCATCCGCTGCGTAGATCAAACTCTCCCCATCGGTTGACAGCCGTGGTGTGAGTTCCAGCCCCGGAGTGTCCGTCGCCTGAGCAAATCGTGGGTGTGACAATGTGCGGTCTGTTGCCACGGAGGGACGCGAGCGCAGAAAGCCCACGGTGTATCCCACGGCAAGCAGGATGGCCGCTGCCGCCAGGCGCCGCCACCGGAGCTGACCTCCCGCTTTCAAGACCGACGGTCCTTTCTGAGCCGAAGAGTCCGTGGAGAGCGCCGCGAGACCGAAGGCGAGATCGCGCGCGGACTGATAACGCTCGTCAGGAGCCTTCTCCAAGCAGTGATGAACGATGCGCTCGAGCCCGGGGGGAAAGCTTGCGGAAGGGCCTGAAAGCTCTGGAGGATCTTCCCTCACGATGGCCGCCATCGTCTCGGCGGCGCTCTCCCGTTCAAAGGCCCGCCGACCCGACAGCATTTCGTAGAGCACGCTGCCGAAAGAGAAGATGTCGGAACGATGATCCGCCGACGTTCCCCGCACCTGCTCCGGCGACATGTATCCGACCGTACCCAGCACCGTGCCAGGATCCTTAACGCGCGCGACCGTGGGTGAGTTGGTAGCGTCGCCAGGCGCAGGCAACGGATTCTGACGCGCCAGGCCGAAGTCGAGAATCTTGACGGCTCCGGTCCTGGTGACGAAGACGTTCTCGGGCTTCAGATCCCGATGAACGATGCCTCGATCGTGCGCCGCCGCAAGTCCCTGTGCGATCTGTGTGGCGACATCGATTGCCTTGCGCGCCGGAAGCGGACCGTCCGCGAGACGCGCCCGCAGAGTCTCGCCCTCCAAGAGCTCCGTGACCGCATAGAGCATCCCGTCCGCTTGGCCAAAGTCGTAAAGCGCGACGATGTTGGTGTGGGCTAGCGCAGCGACCGCTTTGGCTTCGCGTTCGAACCGCGCAAGCGCCTCGGCACTGTCCGCGAGTCCGGGTGAGAGCACTTTGACGGCGACCATCCGGTCCAGGCGGGTGTCACGCGCTCGGTACACTTCCCCCTGTCCTCCCGCACCGAGGGGCGACAGGATTTCATAGGGGCCGAGCCGGGAGCCGAATGCGAGCGCCATGGCAGAGGTCACTCCAGCGAGCGACACCTTACCACCACTTTCGCGGAATCGCGGGCCACTGTTCGGTGGCATCAGGTCGTCGACGAACGCCCCCGAGGGGAAGGAAACGCGGCGGACGAAAGCGAAGTAAGCTCAGCCTTCTCCCGGGCGGCGCTGGTCCGTGGGCTCCAGGGAGTTCTGCCAGCGGCGGTACGCGCGGCGGACGTACGCGAGCCGATCCAGGGGAGTCGGGTAGCCCCTCCGAAACCAGGCGACGAGCGCGAGAATCTCCTCTCGCTCCGAATCGCTGATGGGTGTTTGCAGGGCGGCCTCGACTTCTTCTCTGGACAGCCGTCTCTCACTCAGCGCCCTCAACCTTTTGACCAGCTCGGCGGAGGGCCGGTATCCGTCAGAGCTCACTGCGATCTTTCGTCTCCGCCGAACGAAGCACTTCCAGGAGGCGAATATCCTCCAAGTCTTTCGGGCGCGCCGCGAACCGCTTGGTCAGGATGAGATCGTCGAGGGCCGGCAAATCCACCTTCACTCCCGGCGCCAGATCGAGGCCACGGCGCCGCGTCCACACGTCCTCGAAAGAGACGTCGACGCCGTCGACCGTGGGAACCACTCGCGCAACGAGAACGTCGACCTTCTCCAGATTCTCGAGGGAGTACCGACCCCGACGGCGAGCCTCCTCGGGCGTCCTCGTGGGGACCAGGCCGAAGGGCTCCGCGGCGCGATTGAAGGCCGCGGAGTCGTCGATGTGAATCCAGAAGTCGTAGTCCGCGGTGAGCACGGGAAGGCCCAGGATTACCAGCGCCCTTCGACCGATGAGGAGAGCGCGCGCTCCGCTCGTCTGGACCGCGCGAAAGAACTCGACTTCGTCGAACTCCGACCCCTCCATGGCTGGCTCGTGGCTAGAGTACAGGAAGACGGGTTTGGGGACCACCGATGCCCCGCGCGGGAGCGTCGTTTCGCCCTGCCGTTGCGCGCCGCCGAGTACGGGTTCGCAGAACCAGGGACATTGGGGATACACGTGATGACAAAGAACGTCCCTTTCCTCATGGCTTCATCCCTTTACGCACACCACCTGCCGCAGCTCATGGACAATTTCGACCAGATCGGCCTGCGCCGCCATCACGGCCTCGATAGGCTTGTACGCCCCTGGCGTCTCGTCGATGACGCCAGCGTCCTTCCGGCACTCCACACCCGCAGTCGCCCTGGCATGGTCATCCATGGTGAACGTCTTCCGCGCCTGCCCGCGACTCATCCGGCGCCCGGCCCCGTGCGAGCAGGAGTTGAAGCTCTCTGGGTTTCCCTTGCCGCGGACGATGTAGGAGCGCGCTCCCATCGAGCCAGGAATGATTCCGAGATCGCCAGCCCGCGCACGCACCGCGCCCTTCCTGGTGAGCCACACGGTCTCGCCGTAGTGGTTTTCCTTTTCGACATAGTTGTGATGGCAGTTGACCGCGAACTCTCCGAGCTCAAACGACGGCAGGCAGGCGCGCAGCACATCGAGAATCCGCTCCATCATCAGCTTTCTGTTGGTGAGCGCGAAACCCTGGGCGAAGCCGACCGCTCGCACATAGTCGCCGAAGTACTCCGAACCCTCTGGCAAGTAGGCCAGGTCCGCATCGGGGAGGTTCACGTGCCACCGCCGCATCTCCTGCTTCGCCTTCTCGATGAAGTACGTCCCGATGCGGTTTCCGAGTCCGCGAGAGCCCGAGTGAAGCATGACCCACACCGCGTCGGCAGAGTCCAGACAGACCTCGATGAAGTGGTTCCCCGTGCCGAGCGTACCGAGCTGTTCGGCGGTCATCCCCTTCGATACCTTCGGATGCTTTTTGGCGATTCTCTGGTAGTCGGACTCCATCGCTCTCCACGCCGATGCGACGGAAGCCGGCGTGCCGTAGCGCCCCGATTCCTTCCACGAGCCCTTCTCACCAGGGCCACCGACAGGGATAGCGCGCTCGATCTCCGAACGGAGCGGGGCGAGACTATCAGGCAACTGCTCGGCTCGAAGAGTCGTCTGTACCGCCATCATCCCGCATCCGATGTCTACGCCTACAGCCGCAGGGATGATCGCGCCCACGGTGGGTACGACCGAGCCAACGGTCGCGCCCATGCCCCAGTGGACGTCTGGCATCGCAGCTACGTGATGATGCACGAACGGAAGTGAGGCAACGTTCAGAAGCTGCTTCACGGCTTCGGCTTCGACCGGCACCCCCCGAGTCCATCCCTTGATCGGGACGCGTCCCTTCGGTGCACCACCGATGATCTCCCATCCGCTCACGATCCCTCCTTCTTGAACGCGACCACCTCCCATGCCCCTCTATCCTCAAGGGGCCCGCTCGCGCCAGGCACCCGCCGCCCAAAAGTAGTAGTTTCAGCCGCGCGTTGCAAAGGAGCGCGGCCCTCAGGCTGAATGCGACGCACAGGATCCAGGGCCTCTTTGAGAAGCTTACGAATATGGCCGGAATGTGCTCACGCAGGAGTGAAAGCATTGAGAGTAATTTTCGTCTTCCTCGATCGGCGAGGTGAACCTCACCTCGGTGCCTTCACGGAGGCTCGAGTCAAGGCCGATAAAGCCGATAAAGTACGAGCGTCGGGACCACGACGTCTATCTATCCCGGTGTGCATTCGGCCTTTTCATGAAGACCGAGGCGTTCCCATATGCCGTGCCGCTTAGGCCCTCTAATCTATCGTGCGAAATGTCTTCGAGATTGCCTAGCTTACTTGTCCACCTCCCGTCGCTTTCTTGTCGAGCTGCGTGCGTGGGTACGCCTTCCTGATTCACATACAGTGCAATCTTCTCGAAACCTTCCTCAAGATCCGGGAGGCGACAATCCGAATAGCCGAGCGTACGGAAAGCCGCTCGAAACGAATCAATGCTCTCGTTTCGTGCAATCCCCGCCGGCCAATAGTACTGGCTCATGGAGTCGGGCCACCACCAAGCCTCTGTAACTCCGGCTGCCCACGCGATGCAGTTATAGTCCGGCGTACTCTCGCTTGTGATCTCGTACGCAAAGCTGGATAAGCCCGGGAATAGTCCGTCAAGGTTCATCGTCTTGAAGCAAGCCTTGGTCGCGGCCCCAACGCAGCCATGAGGCCGTCATGGAAGCTACCCGCCCACGTTCTTCGGGGCGTATGGGATCAATACCGGTGATCGCGCGCAATGCCCAAAACCAATGGTTTGGCGCATGTCGAAGTTCTTCCAGGATGTACGGAAGCGCGTCTTTGCCCATACCGATAATTTGCTGGTAAGCAGGGTGCGTCGCTTTGGCGGTCACCGACGAGAGATGTGCAGTTTCCGCGTGCCAAATCTGTGCGAGTTCTCGAAAGCGCGCGTCGGGCCTGGGCTCCCGGTAGGTAAGGGGTATAGCGATGTGCGTGCAGATGTCGAAGAGCATTCTCGCGATATCCTGCGCCACATGGTCGGAACTCGTGCTTGGGTCCGCTTCTTCGATCGATGCGTAGGGGTACATCGCCAGCAACTCTCGCCTCGGTCCACCTGCTATCACGCTACTCATGCGAACAGCTCCCTGGTTCTTTCGGTGATACTCGCAAAAAAAAGCTCGTTCTTGGCATCTCTCAAGAGCTCAAACGCAGCCCACATGTCCTCGCTGTCTTTCTGGAAGGTCCCGGTTCTGAACACATCGATGTCAAGTACAAAATCGAAGTTCTCCGGATCTGGCTGACCCGTTCTTTTATCGATGATGTGGCGCATTGTTTCGGTAACGATTGCTCTGCAGTGGAATCGTTCCAGGGGAACGATTAGTCGCACCATGAAATTCTCTAGGGACTGAGGCAGTTCCGGTGCGATTACAACGGAGGTGTGGAAGTAGTCCTTGAATTCAGATCCGAATGGAAGCCGGATGACGTTAATGAATCGCAGTCCGAGCCTATTAACGTGTATTGGGTGAGCCGTGGAGAGAAAGATGCTCCAAGCTGAGCGGGCTTCGGCACTAAAGTTCGTCCATGAATCGTAGGGCTTCAGCTTGTTAAATGTGAATCCGTTGAGCCTCGCCTGGATTAGCCTTTGGCCGTCGAGGGACTGGAAAACGAACCCGTCCTTGCCTCCGCCTTTGACAACCTCGAGAGTCTCCGATGCGACGCGCATATCCCACAAGAAATGAGCCTTCTTTGTCGGATACATCTCTTTGAAAGAATCCTCGAGCCGCTCAAGCTGCTCAATTTGAACTCCCTTAGGGAGTGTTGCCCGAATATCGAGGAGCGCCTCAACAATAGGCGGGTGCTGAAGCTGTGCGAACTTCGACGGGTTCATCTTTTCAGGCCCCACCTGGATCTAAACTAGTTGGCCTTGTTGGCTGCGTCAACCTTCGAGGGGTCATTTCGGTCACCGCACGCAGACTCGGATTAGCGGCCGCGAAACGCGTCGGCCGTGGTTCTCGAGATAGGAATGAAGCAGGTGACGACGCCGGCGCCGACCTGCGCAACCGAGCCATCCCTGCTCTGAATTGCGATCGCTGGTTTCGTTAGAATCCATAATTCGTCCCAGGGGCCGAAGCGTCACTTGAGGCTCGGCGGGAACTCCGGGACTATGGCGAGCAAGACAAGCCGTCCTCGGACAACCGCACCTGGAGACGGGCCACGTCGGGAAGGCCCGCGGCGGCGGCCAGTATGCGGCTGCTTACGTCGACCTCGAAGCGGCGGAGGATTTCGCGCGCCGATTTTTCGGGGATGGCTAAGTCGAGAATCCATGCCTCGGCGTCTGACACAATGTCCAAGTCGATCCCTCGGCGCCCACGAAGGTCTGCACGGAGCGTGGATAGCTGCCGGATGACCAATTCTCGGCGGGCGGAGAGTTCGAGTGAGAGGAAGCAGACCACGCGGTCAATCCGACCCAAGAACTCTGCGCGGAACATCCGACCCAGGTCGGGCTCGGTCTCGGCTGCGTGCTCGGCGTCGTGAGGGCTGGTGGCGAAACCGATGCGAGCGGTGCGACGGCGTATGTCAGCGTTGCACGTTAAGACGAACAGGTACTTCCGGAGATCGACTTTAGCCCCGCGAGAGTCAGTCGCCTCCGCCTTGTCGAAGATCTGGAGGAAGTAGTCCTGGATCTCTGGGTGCGCCTTGTCGATCTCATCAAGGAGCACGACACCTGTAGGATGAGCGGAGGTGAACCGGAAGAAGGCACCTTGGTGCTCGTGTCCGACGAACCCCGGGGGTGCGCCGGTCAGGCGGGCTATCTCGTGGCGCTCCTTGAGCTCGTTCATGTTGAAGCGGCCGAGGGCCCCAGGGTCATCCGGGCAGAGGGCCTGGGCTAGACACTCAGCCGCAAGTGTCTTCCCGACACCAGACGGACCAGCAAAAAGCAGCACGCCCAGTGGTCGAGCCTCCTCCCCTGACCTGGTACCGAGGGCCTTCAACGTAGTAACGATGGACGCGATGGCGTCTGCCTGACCGACGACCCTGGCCAATTCAGTCTCAACGCGGTCCGGGTCCATGGCAGTGGATGGAGCAACAGAGACGCCGTACTGCTCCTCGAGGACTGCGACGAGGTCACTCTGCCGGATGACGGGAAGTGTCTTGCTCGGAGCACGGCCGCCACCCGCCGAGAGGGATGACACACGGACGAACGCGGCAGCGTTCTCGAGAAGGTCGATGGCCTTGTCGGGCAAGGCTCGCGAGCGAAGATGAGCAACCGACAGCCGAACCGCTGCGGCTATGGCCTCGTTCTCGAAGACGACTCGTTGGAGGTGCTCGATGCGCCTCGCCCACGCCCGGCAGACTTCGATAGCCTCGTCGATGGACGGTTCGGACACTCGAACGAGCTGGAAGCGCCGGGTGAAGGCGGGATCTGGTTTCAAGTAACGTTCGAACTCCTCCGTAGTTGTCGCCCCGATACAGCGGAAGTCTTCTCTGGCCAGGGCCGGCTTCAGCAGGTTAGCGATGTCCAGTGGCGAGGTGCTTGAGCCCCCGCTCACGACTAAGTGGACTTCGTCCAGGAAGAGAACGAGGTTCGGATCGGAATAGGCGGACTTCAACAGGGCCTGGACTCGTTCTTCGAGGTCGCCGCGGTAGTGGGTGCCCGACATGAGGTCGGCGACGCTGACCTGGACGATCCGAAGAGACTGGAGTAGCTCCGGGACCTGGCCGGACGCTATCCGGTGGGCGAGACCTTCGACGACGGCGGTCTTGCCCACGCCTGCGTCGCCGATCAAGAGCGCGTTGCGCTTGCTCGTCCGGTGAAGGTGCCGGGCCAGCATAGTCATCTCGGCCTTGCGCCCTATGACCGGCGGAAGGCGGCCGTCTCGTGCGAGCGCGGTGAGGTCGCGGCCCAGGGACTCGAGCGGGCCGCTGGTTTCCGCGGAGGGCCCGCGTTCCGCGCCTGATTGCTGTTTAGGATGGCCGCCTTGGCTCCGGGCTTGGGTGCCCAAGAAGGGTTTGGCCTCTTCCGGCAGGTTTTCGAGGAGAACCACTAGCAGATGCCCGAGATTCAGCTGCGCCGCCCCCTCGGCCTGGGCACGGCGTGCCGATTCGTCCATGAGGGCCCGAGTACGCGGGGAGCGATGGAGCTGCCGGTTCGGCGCAGGCTGCCTTCCCTGTCTCAGGTAGGCTCTGAGGGATCGCCGGGCGTTCGTTATACCCGAGGGGCTCAGGGTGAGGAGGAGGCGCGCGGCGTCTCCATCCTGGCGAATGTCCTCGCGTGCGCACTTCGGGAGATCCGCATCGCTCAACGAGGTTGGGAATCCTTCGTCGAGCACCTTGAGGACTGCCAAGATGAGATGTGCTGGTTGGATAGTCTCGGAGCCGGCCCCGCATGCTTCCACGTTGCTCAAGGCCCACACAACCTCCACGCTAGGATGCAGTCGAGGGACTTTCATCGGGCCTCCAACGGGGCGGCCGGTTGAGAGCCAATCCTTATGACGACGGTGCGGTTCCGAAGGCGTCGTTGACGAGAGTCATTCGGAAAGGGAGGCTCATCTGCGCCGAGGCTCCGAAGCTGGAGAGCGCCCGCGTCTAGATCCGCAACCCTGCGAAGCCGTTCCGCCACGGCGGTCGCGCGCGCGAACCCGAGGGCGACGTTGTCGCGGAACGGGGCTCCTCGACTCATGGGGACGTCGTCGGTGTGGCCGGTGACGGCAACCACGGTCGCGCGCGAGTTGTTCTTGAGGGTGGCAGCAAGGCCATCGAGGATCCGCTCGGCTGCGGGAGTCAAGGCGGCGCCGGACGCGAACAGACCGTCCTCGAACAGTACCACGGTGGTATCACCCTCTTGCGTCGTCACGGTGCCAGGCACGCCGATGCCCGCAGGCGCCGTGCTCGCAGCAGAAGCGCGAGGAGAAATTGCTGTCGTCGACGTAAATGGCGAGGTCGGAGGCCGGACTGGTGTCGGGGGGGCCGAAGCGGGCGCCTCGCCCGTAGAGGGGGCTTCTGCCCGTGGGAGGGCTCCGCTCGAGTTGCGCCAGAGGGCCGAAGCTACGAGCAGGAGGAGTGCCGCAGCGGCGGCCAGGGAGAGGAGTCGGACATGATCCGGCCGAACGCGAAGCCGCTGCCACGCCTTGGCTCGACGAGCGGCCGCTCGGTAGCTTGGATTCTCCGGTTCAAGGTCAGAGGCGGCTTCCCAGAGCGACTGCGCCTCGCCAAGCCGTCCCTGTTGTGCTCTGATCCGAGCCAAGAGATCCAACGATTGTGGTGAGCCTGTCAGATCGTGGATGCTGCCCAGCGTGGCCTCCGCGGCCCCGAGATCGCCCATCCAAGCTTGAGCGGTCGCTCTGGCGAGGCGAACGCGCCCTCGCCAGAGGGTCAGGGCCGATTGAGCCTCGACTGTCGCGCGGACGGGCTCAGTCCTTGATCGTGGTCCCGCCATAACCCCTTGCTTCTTCCTGCTTTTCCGGGGGCAAGAGTGCCACCAGCTGCCGGCAAGCGACCTTGAGCTGCTCCACATCCCCCGTGTTGACGGCGCGGAGTCCTTGCGCGATGTATCGGTCCGCGAGGTTGGGGTCCGTCATATTGTCCCGCTGATCGCTGATGTAGCGAAGGTAGCTGAGCCAGAACTCCGGCTGCAGATGGAGTATCGGACGCGCGAGATCCATGACCTCCTCGACCTTGCGTCTTAGAATCAACGGGTCGCCCGCCTCGATTCCGCGTTCGGCCTCGCCTCGAAGGATCTGGAAGCGGCGCTGCTGATCTGGCGTGCCGTACTTGGAGACGATGCCCTCTGCCCAGTTCATATTGTTCTCGAGCTCCCTGCGCAGCCTGCCGGGTTCGAGGGATCGCTCCGCCCGGTTCAAGAAATCTCGGAGCCTTTCCAGGCTCGCCTGGCAGCGTTGCCTGGCGTCCTGGTCGTCGGCCGCGGCGTCCACGTCCTCTTCGATTTGAGCTTCGATGCCCTCCTCCTCAAGGCGCTGCAGTTCCCGCTGGACGTTTTCCGTCTGAGCCTGAGCGGCTTGTCCGCGAACAGAGTCGAGACGCCGCGTCTGGGCTTCGGCTTCGCCGCGCAAGGCCTCAGGTGTCTTCACGGGCTTGTTGAGGTCGAGCTTGCATTCGAAGTCCTCGTCGAGCATCGGAATGTAAGCCTGGGCCGAGACATTGCGCGACTCGTCGACGCTGATCGTCAGTTCGACCTCGGTCCCTGCGGGGACATCGCGCTTGAGCTGAGACGCCTTTACCTCGATGAAGCCGATCAAGGTGTTCCCGTCGGCTATCAGTGATTCACCTTCAACGAGGGGAATTCGAATTAGGCTCACGGCCTCGCCACGTCTGACTGCTGTTGTCTGGCGGTGGGCCCTCCGCGCGCGAGCCGGCAGCGCAGTGCCCTTGCGAATGACGAAATCGGTCTCGTTGTTGGCCTGCGCCACTCCGATGGAGTGGGTGAGCGGAGCCCCAGAGAACGCTGCCCCCACCGTGTACGCGGCGCTGTCGGGGACAGTCGGCTGTCGAGCGCCCTTGGGATCGAAGAGGTGTACCTCGTAGCGATTCTGGACTCCCTTCTCTGCCTGCAGGGTGGTCATGAACACGCCTTCGGGCGAGAGGGGGATCCTTCCGCTGCGCCACTCCGCCTTGCCCAGCCTCACGAACTCGATTGCGTAGCCATCGAGCTGTTGACCTGGAGACGCGGTGACCTTCCCGCCCATGAGAAACTCGACGTCTGGGCCGATGGGCTTGAACTCCAACTGCAAAGAGAAGACACCTGCGGGAGCTCCGTCTCGAACATTGTGTGCCGCGGGGTGGTCGACTCTTTGGCTGCCGGCGAAGATTGCCGCACCCCTGGCGACGACCGTGAGCGGATCGACGCGGTACTCCAACCTGATGCCAAGGCCTTTGGACGGGTCCGAAATCCTATCGCGAAGAAACGGCATCTTCGTCGGCCCGCCAACCAAGATCACCTTTTCCACATCCTTGGCGCTAAGGTTGCGGTCTTCCAAGACCTGCTTGCATATGTTGATCGATCGCAAGACGATGGGTTCGGCGAGGCGCTCGACGTCCGAGCGTCGGAGGTCGTAATCAAGGCTCACTGGCTTCCCGTCCGCGTCATTGCAGACGAAGTCGATCAGAATGTTGACCGATTCAACTTTCGAGAGCGCGATCTTTGCGTCCTCGACCTTGAGCTTGAGTTTGCTGAAGGCGGAACGCCAGTTGGGGTTCCCGCGATTGAAGTCGGGCAGGTTGTACTCGTCAGCAACCCTCGGCACCACGAGTTCGTCCACGATCTTCCAGTCGATGAGCTTCCCGCCGAGGTGATTGTCGCCGCCGTGGTTGACGACCTGGATCCCCCCATCCTTGACCTGGATTAGGGCGGCGTCGAAGGTTCCGCCGCCCAGGTCGTAAACGAGCCAGAAGGCCCGATCGCGCTCCTCTTGGAACCCGTAGGCCAAGGCAGCAGCGACCGGTTCCTGCAGCAGTGGGCTCTGGGCGATTCCGGCGAGCTGCGCTGCTCGACGCGTGGCCTCGCTCTGGGCCAGATCGAATGCAGCCGGTACCGTGATGACGGCAGCCTCGAGCTCCTCACCGAGCCGCTGCTGGACGTCGGACTTGAGCGACTTCAGGACCTCCGCGGAAAGCTCCTCGGGCTTGAACACCTTGCCCCCGCGCTTCAACCTGAGCGTGGTGTCCGAGCCCATTTGGACCTTGAACTCCGCAACCGCATTCTCTGGGTCGGTCTCCAACCGCTCTTTCGCGCGACGCCCGACGTGGTGGCGCGCTTCCTTGTCCAACCAGAGAACCGAAGGGGTGATCTCGCTGTCCTCGTTGTTCTTGATGATCTCGGCCTCGGTGCCCCGCAAGACGGCAATGGCGCTGTTCGTGGTGCCGAGGTCGATGCCAAAATCGATGGTTTGCCTCATCCTTCCGACCCTCCATGAGCCCGACGTAGCGGGGAATATTCCCCTCTGCCGGGGACCCAGCGTGACAAAGAGTGAACGTGCATCGGCCTCAGGGGGTACCCACTATGACCTCGCCTCGCTGGATGCAGCGTTCGTGGAGGTACACCGTCGGCTTGATAGTTTCCTTGACCACCTCCCTCGTGGCCGCAGGGTCCCGCTCGTAAGACAACACGACCAGCGCCATCCCGGAATCGAATGGCTCCCCGTCATGGTCGTCGATCTCCACTCCGAACTCAGCGAGCGTGTCCCACAACGCCTCCAGGTGCCGATACGTGCGGCGCGAATTATCCATAGGCTGCCCAGTAGCCGGGTCAATCATCCGTTGCCTAAGCCGCCACAGGCCGGTCGCGACGCGGACGAGCAGCTGTTCCGGGAGAAGGCTACCGGCGGTCTCGGGCCTCTCAGCGTTCGCCGCGCTCAGGAGGTCGCTGAGCAGGGAGTCAGCCTCCTCCAACAATACAGTCCCTTCTTCCGGGCGCCGAATTCGAAACGAGCGCGGGAAGCGAAGCTGCCGCACTGATGCTGCGATCTGGCCGATCAGCCGCATCCTCATGACTCGCTGGGGTCGGCCACTGTTTAGCGGATCAGACTCAGCGTCTTTACTGGGTCGGCGCATAAAGGTCATCGGATCATCCTGTTGTACTGATCGACCTTCGCGTTGATGTCGAGAAGGGCCTGCTGGTACTGGGCGTACCTCGCGCCTCGAAGGAGCAGCGTTGCGTTGTACCTCTCCACAGCCT